>CAZQCP010000038.1:19320-21960 GCA_964592115.1 uncultured Ilumatobacteraceae bacterium | reverse complement strand
GGCACTCCTCGACCACGTAGTCGATGCCGCGCACGAGGCACCACGCCGCCATCTCGCGCTCGGTGAGGCGCACGAGCGGCTTCACCTTCTTCGGGAACCCGTTGCCGGCGGGCAGCACCGGGAGTTGGCGGGCGAGGTAGTCGAGGTCCCAGCGCAGCGTGTTGCCGAACAGCACGGCCGCCTCATCGTCGAGGTTGTGGCCGGTGACGACCACGTCGTAGCCACCGTCGATCGCCGCCTGGTCGAACAGGCGCCGCTTCGACAGTCCACACGCCGAGCACGGCACGCGCCCGGTCGCGCGAGCGGCGGTCGGCACGTCGTAGCCGTAGTCTTCGCGTAGGTCGACGGTCAGCAGCGTGAGCCCACGCTCGTCGGCGAACCGGCGCACATATCCGCCGCTGTCGGTCGAGTACTCGCCGATCCCGAGCCCGATGTACAGCCCGTCGGCCTGGTACCCGGCCTCGACGAGCATGTCCCACACGGCGAGCGAGTCCTTGCCGCCACTGACGGCCACGAGCAGCCGATCGTCGGCGGTGAACATGTCGAAGTCGTCGATCGCCTTGGCCATCTGGCGCCGGCAGAGCTGCTGGAGGTGCTCGGCGCAGAACTTGGCGTTGTGGCGCGGCAGGTCGATGACCGCCGGCACCTTGCACACCGTGCACTTGGACCCGACGGCACTCACGCCATCCCCCCGGAGATGACGGGACGGATCTCGATCGTGTCGTCGTCCTCCAGCCGGGCGTCACCGGGCACGAGCGTGCCGTTGCAGATGACGAGGTGCGACTCGCGGTTGAGATCGAGCTCGTCGAGCAGGCGATTGACGCTGCGCCCGCCTTGCACCTCGATCTCCCGCCGCGGATTGCGCAGCAGGACCTTCACGATGCCCGCTGCGCGTCTTCCAGGCTGGCCCGCGCCTGCGCCTCCAGGATCGCCTTCGTGATCCCCGTCCGCTTGCGTTGCCGCCGCGTCAGCGGCTTCGACGCCGCGATCGTGATGACCTGGCCGGGCCGGATGACGCGCCGCCCCAGCGTCTGGGGCTGCTTGCCGAAGATCTTCTTGAACGTGCTGCGGCCGAACACGACGATGGCGACGCCCTTCCACAGCGTGCTCGAACCGAGCACACCCTGGCGCATCGCCTTGCGCCGCACCACGAAGGCGGGGTGCAGTGTGGCCGGAAAGATCTTCATCAGATCCTGCGAATCTCCACGACGGTGCTCTTCTTCTTGCCCGAACGCTTGCCGAGGAAGAAGAAGAGCAGCAGCAAGACGAGTCCGCCACCAGCGGCGACGGACGCGATGGTCGACTTCTTGTCGTCGACGCGGCCCTGGATGTCTCCTTGGAGCGCGCGGAACTTGTTCTCGAGATCCTGCGGCGTGATGTTGGTGGGGGTGTCGGTCGACTTCTTGTTCGCCATCAGCGGGTCCTCACTTCGGTTCTTTGTGGAGCGTCGACTTCTTGATCCGCAGCAGTGTCAAGACCAGGAGGATGACGGCGACCACGAGCGTGACCAGGTACGCCAGCCACGACATGTTGCCGCTCGCCGAGCGATCCCATTCGGTCTGGAGCATCCGCAGCAGACCGAGCAGGAGCAAGAACAGCCCGAGGCTGAGCGTCAGCGCGGCGGCGATGCCGTAGCCGAGCCAGCGGCCAGCGCCGCGCAGCGGTCCGAGCGTCTCTTGCTTGGCGTAGGCCGTGACGAAGTCGATGACCTCGCCGATGGAGGCCTCCTCGTCCTGGCGCGTCCGTTCGGTGTGGCGGGCGATGCGCGCATCGAGGTCGCTCGGGTCTGACACGACAAGTGTTTCTATCAGAGCGCTGACCCGACGCGCATTCTCCCAGGTCAGGACAAGCGGAAGCGGAGCGCCGCTTCGACGTCGTCGAGGATGTCGTCGAGCAGTGCGAGGCGCGTGCCCGGGCCGGGAGACTCGAGGAGCCGGTGCCGGTCGGCTGCTCCGATCGGAGCGAGCGTGGCGAGGTGGTAGCTGGCGAGCACGGGGTCGTCGGCGACCTCGATGTGCTGCTCGCCGCCGTCGGGTGCGGCGTCGACTCCGGCGGTTCGCTCGACGGCCGCCGCCATCGCCCGCGTCCGAGCGACACGCTCGGCGCGAGCAGCGATCGCCGCGGAATCAGGGAGTTCGTCGGTCTCGTCGGGCCAGTCTTCGACGAGGGCTCGAGGGTACGGGTCGTCGTCGAGCCAGCTCACGACGCGGATGCGCCGCGTCCCGAGGGCCACCAACGCATACCTGCTCGTGTCGAGCGCATCGATCTGCACGATCTCGCCGATCGTTCCCACGGTCGAGCGCACGTCTCCCCCACCCACCTCGTGCCCACGGGTGATGAGGACCTGACCGAACTCCGGTGTCGCATCGGCGGCCAGGAGATCCTGGACCATCGTCCGATAGCGAGGCTCGAAGACGTGCAGCGGAAGCAGGCCGCCGGGGAGCAGCGCCATCCCCAGCGGGAACATCGGAGTCGCGGCCCGCGTCACGCGGCGCTCACCCGCCCGCGACCGTGTGTCCAGCGCGCCGCGATGAGATTTCGGCGCGACAGGTGCGACACAAACTCATCGGTGCACTCGACCTGGGCCCAGCGATGAGATTTCGGCGCGACAGGTGCGACACAAACTCATCGGTGCACTCG
>CAZQCP010000038.1:12198-19220 GCA_964592115.1 uncultured Ilumatobacteraceae bacterium | reverse complement strand
GGGCCTGTCGGGTAGGCGGCGAGGCGCAGGGCGAGCGCGTCCCAAAAGGCGCGGTAGACCTCGGGGTCGTTGACGCCGTCGCCGTTGAGGATGAGGGCGAAGCGGATCGAGCTGCCGTCGGCGGCGTCGAGGTAGCCGGCGAGGCCCTTGACCGCGGGAGGGTCGAATCCAGTGGGTGGGTTGCCGAGCGAACCGGTCTTGGCGGTCAGTGCGCCCTCCACCTCGGAACCGATGAACTCCGCCGTCAGCGTGCCGGTCCGTCCGGCAACGGGCAGCGAGTCGGCGAGCGGCGAGCCGGCGAGACGATCGAGGAGCGCCACGAGGAAGGCGCACGTGAGTCGATTCTCGCTGCTCAACCCCGACGCGTCGACGAGGCGCACGCCGTCCATCGGCAGACCCCACCCGCGCAGCGTTGCGTCGACCACGTTGAGGCCACCCGCGACGGTGCCCTCCCCGCTGTCGGCCACGCCGAGCTCCTTGAGCAACATCTCGGCGGTGTCGTCGTCGCTCGTGATGAGCATCTCGCGCACGACGCTCTCCATCGGCACCGACTGGACCGAGGCGAGCACACCGAGCCCGTCGCCCGCCGTGCCCGTGTCCCACCCCTGCGACACGCTGACGCCGCGGTTGTTCAACAAGCGGACGAACTCGCGGGCGGCGGCGAGGTTGGGATCGCTCTGCCGTCCGGAACGGCCCAGCACGCGAGCGTCGTTGACCATGAGCGCGTCGTACGGTCCCGCTTCGACTCCAGCGACGCCGTCGCCCCACGACGGGATCTCCCACTCGTCGTCGAAGCGGCTGCCGTCGCCGAGAACGGCGCCGCTGATCCGCGTCACGCCGGTGGCGGCGATGGCGTCGGCGAGCTCGTCGAGCGACGTGGTGTCGAACGCCGGCTGGCTGTCGGCGTCGATCGGGAAGTCGTCACTCGTCAGCAGCGGGTCGCCACCGCCGACGAGATAGACGTCACCGTCGATCTGCCCGTCGACCACCGCCGGCCCGCGGACCTCGGTCGTGTACCGATAGTCGGCACCGAGTCGGTCGATGGCCACGGCGGCCACGAGCAGCTTGTGGGTGCTCGCCGGGATGACCGGCGTCGATTCGTTGCGGACGCTCGCCCAACGTCCGTCGACGCTGATGACCGCACACGATCGTCCGTCGAGATACGAATAGAGCTGGTCCATCGACGTCGCGAGACGATTGTCGGCGCCCTCGGCGGCGAGGTGCGTCGGCGTGCGACGGAACGCGAACATCGGCGTCGCGAGCACCGGCGTCGGCGGCGGTACGACACTCGGGCCGGAGGGGACCCCGTCGGACTCGCCGCCGTCGACCGCCTCGTAGGCATCCGCCTGGTGATCGCTCCACAGGGCCAGCGCGGCGAGGCCGGCGACGGGCACGAGCATCGCCGCGAGGAGCACCATCAGCGGCACGAGCCGGTAGCGCACGGGACCGCTGACGACCTCGACGCGCATCGCCCCCGAACGCTCCCGCTCCCCCGTCATCGGTCGCCCTTCACCGTCCACTGCCTCACCGTCCGCTGCCTCACCGTGGTCCGAGCACAGCCGGCGACGGACCCGAGGGGTAAGTCACGAGCGCGTTCGCCAGCCCGTCCCACAGAGCACGGTATTCGCTCTGGTCCGAGATCGTCGGACCGTTCAACACGAGTGCGTACTCGACCGCGCCACCACCCGCGATCGGCAGGTAGCCGGCGAGCGACTTCACGGCGGGTGGATCCGCGTTGAACGGCGGGTTGTTGAGCGTGCCCGTCTTGCCCGTGAGCCGACCAGCGACGGCGTGATCGTTGAACACGTCTCTGAGCGTGCCCGTCTCCCCCGCGACAGGCAACCCCGTGCCGATCGCCGAGTCGCTCCCGGTCACCTGCAGCACGGTCACGAGGGCGGCGCACGTGAGGCGGTTGTCGGGGCTCAGCCCGGACCCGTCGGCGAGGACGAGCGGTGTCGTGTCGACGCCCCACGCATCCAGTTGCTGGCTGATCACCGCGAGACCGGCCTCGCGGGTGCCGGTGCCGCTGTCGTCGAACCCGAGCTCCTTGACGAGCAGTTCGGCCGTGTTGTTGTCGCTGTTGCCGAGCATCTCTGCCACGACGTCGCCGAGCGGAGCCGAGTCGATCGAAGCGACGGTGACGGCGCCCTCCGGGGAGGTCCCCGAGACCGCGTCGCCGGCGATCTGCACGTTGCGCTCGCGGAGCAGGCGGGCGAACTCGCGCGCCGCACCCTGATTGGGATCGTTGCTCTTGAGGTCGTCGCCGAGCACCCGCGAGTCGTTGGCCATCAGCGCGTCGTAGGGACCGGCTTCGAGACCGGCGACGCCGTCGCCCCAGCCGGGCGCGTAGAACTCGTCGTCGTAGCGGCTGCCGTCACCGACGACGTTGCCGGTGACCGACGTGACACCGGCGCCGACGACCGCGTCGGCGAGCTGGTCGAGCGACGTCGGCGTCGTGACGGCATAGCGCTCGAGGTTCGACGTCGGGTACCAGTCCGACGACAGCAGCGGATCGCCGCCACCGACGAGATAGAGATCGCCCTCGATCGTCCCGCCGCTCGGCTCCGCGGCGGCGACCACGTTCGTCGTGAAGCGGAAGTCCTCCCCGAGTTCCTCCAAGGCGGTCGCCGCGACCGGGAGCTTCTGGGTGCTCGCCGGAATGACGGCGAGATCGGGGTTGTGGGCCCCGACCGCCTGACCGTCGACGGAGACGGCGGCACACGAGCGGTCGTTGAGCGTGCCGAAGAACCCGTCGAGCTCGGCCGCGAACGCGTCGACGTTGACGTCGCGCGACACGAGCGACGGCACACGCCGAAAGCCGACGAGCGGAGTGTTCAACACCGGCGCCGCGTCGGAAGCCACCGACGGGGGCACCGAGTCGTCGGGTGGCGCGGCGTCTCCGTCGTCGCCGGACTGGCCCGACGCCCAGCTGGCGATCACCCACAACACGAGCGCGGGCACCGCCGCGATCGCGACGAGCACGATCCAGGGTCCCGGCCCCTGCCCGCCCGGTTTGGTGCGCCCCGCGATGGGCGCCTGCGCACTCACGCGTGTCGTGCCCGCCGATGATCGGCGTCACGGATGAGGTGCCCGAGCGCGGTCACCGCCTGCCCACCGCTCGCGTAGCAGAGGCGCCCGGTGCGACGCACCGTTGCCGGCCCGGGGTTGTCGGGGTCGGCGACGGCGAGCTCGGTGGCCACGAGGATCGGCTTGCCCGACGCGACGCTCAGCTCGTGGGCGGCCTCGGCGAAGCGCTCGTCTTGACGTTCGTGGTAGGCGACGATGCGCTCCAGTCCGTGATCGGGATAGAAGCGGCCCTCACGCATCATCCGTGCCTGGTTGGCCTGGATGCCGATGCCGAGGTAGATCACGGCGTCGACGGCCGGGTGCATGGCGATCAGCTCGAGCACCTCGGGGATCGTGTCGCGGGTCTCGCCGCCGGCACAGTCGACCGGGTTGTTGCGGCTCCAGCGCGGTGGCAGCTTGGCGTCGATCGCCGCTTCCAGGTCGGCGGGGAGCGGCATCAGCACGACCGAACCGTCGCGGGTGATCGCATCCGCGGTCACGACGCCCCAGCCGCCGGCGGTCGTGAGGATGACCGTGTTCGGCCCCTTCGGCAGCGGCTGGGTGGCGAACGTGGCCGCCGCCTCGAACGCCTCGGTCACCGTGGCCGCCCGGGTGATGCCCGCGGCGCGGCACTCGCCGTCGAAGATCTTGTCGTTGGCCGCCAGCGCACCGGTGTGGCTGGCCGCGGCCTGCGCTCCTCCGGCGGTCGACCCGCCCTTCACGAGCACGAGCGGCTTGCGGGCGGCCGCAACAGCGAGACGATCCATCAGGCCACGCCCGTCGGTGATGCCTTCGACGTAGGCGAGGCCGACGGCGGTGGCCTCGTCGTCGGCGTACCAGTCGAGGTAGTCGGCAACGGTCACGGCCGCGGCATTGCCCGCCGACACGGCGCGGCTGATGCCGACGCCACTCGCCCGGGACAGGTTCATGAAGCTGGACACGAAGTTGCCGCTCTGGCTGGCGACGCCGATGCGGCCGGCGGGTGGGTACGGGGCGACGATCTGGGCGCACAGGTTGGACGGCGTGCTGACGACGCCTTGCCCGTTCGGCCCCGCGAGCAGGATCCCGAGCTCGTCGGCGAGCGCGACCAGATCGGCCTCGGCACGGCGCCCCTCGTCGCCTGCCTCGCCGTAGCCGGCCGACGTGAGGAACGCGGCACGGACGCCCTTTGCCGCGCACGCCCGCAGCAGGTCGGGGTTCGCCGACGCTGGCGTGCACACGAAGACGAGATCGATCTCACCGTCGGGCAGTTCGGCGATGTCGGCGACGGTCTGCACGCCGAGCACCTCCTCGCCGCTCAGGTTCGTGCCGAAGACGCCGCCGGCGTATCCGGCCGCGAGCAGGTTGTGCAGCGACACGAAGCCGAACTTGCCGGGGTGGGTCGACGCGCCGGTCACGAGCACACCGCGCGGATCGAAGAGGGCACGGAACTGTTCGTCGCTCGGACGGGCGCGCATCGGCGCCTGGGTCGACGGTGCGGTGCCGACCTCGACGAGCCCATCGACGGCCACGAGCTTGCCGTCGGGGGTGACGATCAGCGGGTTGATGTCGACGCTCAACACGTCGCCACGTTCGCTGGCGAGGCGCCCGAGCCCGACGAGCACCTCGACGAGCTGGCTCCGATCGACGGCGGCCTCGCCGCGGAACTCGTCGAGCAGCTTCTGGGTCGCGAGGTCGTCGATCATCTCGCCCGCCGTGATGGCGTCGAGCGGGGCGGGGCGGAACACGACGTCGGCGACGGCTTCGGCGAGGATGCCGCCGACACCGAGCATCACCGTCGGCCCGAACTGCTCGTCGCGGATGACGCCGGCGATCAGCTCGCGGTTGCCCGACACCATCGGGGCGACGAGCAGCGTGACCTCACCGTCGTCGGGCCGAGCGGCAGCGAGCAGCTCCACTCCGGCCGCTTCGACCGCGGCGCGGTCGCCGAGGCGGAGCCGGACGAGCCCGCGCTCGGTCTTGTGGGCGATCGCGTCGCCGTTGAGCTTGACGACCGCTGGGTAGCCGATCTCGTCGGCCGCCGCGCCGGCTGCCGCGGCGTCGGCGACGAAGCGCTCGGGGGCGATCGGCACCCCGTACTCGGCGAGCAGCGACTTCGAGTCGCGCTCGGACAGCGTGCGGCTGTCGCCTCGGGCGTGGCGGGTCGTGTCGGTCGTCGTCATGCGCCGAACACGGTACTGCGCCACCCCTCGGCTCCCCCGGTCACCTTCAGGGCAACGAGGAGTCCTCGCAACGCAGCGATCGCCGCATCCAACCCGGCTCAGCGGGTGGAGATGTTGTAGGTGAGGATGGACTTGGCGATGCGCCGGCCGCTCGTGGCGCCGAACGCCTCGCTCTCGCAGAACACGACGCTGCGGCCGCGCCGGGTGACCCAGCCTTCGGCGATCGCGTCTTCGTCTTTCAGCGCACCGATGTATTGCACGTGGAGGTCGACCGTCGAGTAGTTGGCGTTGCGGTCGAGCGTCGAGCCGACGGCGGGCACGAGCACGGCATCCATCAGCGAGGCGATCGCGCCGCCGTGCACGATCCCACCGGCGTGCAAGAGCTCGGGTTTGAAGGGCAGGCGCATCCGGCAGTAGTCGATGCGCACCTCCTCCACGGCGAGCCCGATCAGGTTCGGGAAGAACACCGTGTCGCTCTGGCCGAACTTGGCCCACCGGCGGGCGGCTTCCTCGGGGAGCGGTTCGAAGTCGTCGGCACGGTTCGGCAGCGTCGCGGCGTCGGTCATCCGTGCGAGTATGGCCGCCATCACCGTCCGGCGCGGAGTCCGCCGCACAGTCCGCCGAACGGTCGAGGTCGAGGAGGAACGATGTCCGAGCTGTCCATCACCGCCCCAGCGTTCGTCGAGGTCGCCCATCGGATCGTGTGGGCGACCGCCGCCACCGTCACGTCGGCGGGCGAGCCGCGGACGCGCATCTTGCACCCGATCTGGGAGTTCGACGGCGCATCGCTCACGGGGTGGATCGCCACGTCGCCGCTCTCTCCCAAGGCCGCCGACCTCGCCCATCGGGCGTCGATGTCGCTGACCTACTGGGACGCTCGCCACGACGTCGCCACCGCCGACTGCGACACGGCGTGGGAGCTCGACCACGACGCACGCGTCGCCGGGTGGGAGCGCTTCGCCACCGGTGCCGAGCCCGTCGGCTACGACCCGTCGATCATCCCTGGCTGGACCGACCCCGACGCGCCCGCTTTCGGGATCTTGCGGCTCACCCCGCGCTACCTGCGCGTGATGCCCGGCTCACTGATGATGACCGGCCAGGGCGAGTTGCACACCTGGCGCCGCTGACGCCGAGGCGACTCCTGACGTCACTCGGGGACGAGTGCGGCGTGGAAGAACTCGATCACGTGATCGAGGCGCCGGTCGAGCGCTGGCGGCGACAGCGGGCTCTCGTCGAGGAGGCCGCCGAGGAACGGCGCGTCGGAGAAGTAGCTGAGCAGCGCGCCGTACCCGGTGAGGAGGAGCTGTTCGGGGTTCTGCTCGCGGAACGTGCCCGCGCTCATCTCCCGCCGGAAGTAGTCGGCGGCCTGATCGAACATCGGCCGCAGCACGGCGGCGAGGTCGATCCCGAGGTGGACGCCGCCGTCGATCGCCTCGCGACGCACCAGGGTGACGTAGGCAGGGTTGTCGGCGAAGTAGCCGAACCCGGCGCGCAGCACCTGCTCCACCTTCGGCCATCCGGTGGCCGGTGATTCGATCGCGTCCGCGAGCCGAGCGAACCAGTCGGACAGGAGCCGCTCGAACACCTCGCCGTAGAGCGCCTCTTTCGACGCGAAGTGGTGCAGGAGGCTCGGACGGCGGATGCCGACCTCGGCAGCGATGTCGTTGAGCGACGTACCGCTGTATCCGCCGACGGCGAAGCAAGCGAGCGCAGCATCGAGGATCTGGTCACGCGTGCCGACGACGGACATGGTTCCCCGCACGCTACCCCTGCCGACCCTCCCGCCCGCCGTCC
>CAZQCP010000038.1:0-12098 GCA_964592115.1 uncultured Ilumatobacteraceae bacterium | reverse complement strand
ACCCAAAGCAACGGCTGGGGACGGGCCCCAGCCGTTGCTTCTTTTCCACAGGGTTGCGCGCCGGCCCTCAGCAGCCGGCAGGCGATGTCAGGCGACCGAGACCTCGTCGTCGTCGCTCGGGTTCCACAAGAGACCGAGGAAGACGCCATAGATCAGGTGCCACACGAGGATCCCGGCCGGCAGCTTCCAACCGTCGGGACCGTCGAAGAGGAAGAACCCGTAGCCCTGGTTCGGCACGTACGCGTACGGCACGAGGAGTCCGGCGCTGATGATCGTCATGATCACGCCGTACACCGCGCCGTTGGCGATGTTGTTCTTGACGAATCGTGCCGCGTCCTCGCGGAACAAGATGCCCCACAGTGCGGCGAACACGATCCCGTTGATGAAGTGCAACGAGTGACCGACGAAGAACGCGTCGGCCGTGACGGCGAAGGCGCCTTCGGTGGCGACCGCACCGTTGAACCCGTCGGCGATCGTGGTGCCGAGGATTCCGTTGTAGAGCGGCCACGGCAGGACCGGGAGGCCGATGGCGGGGAACACGTACCCGAAGTACGTGCCGAGTTGAGTGGCGATCAGACCGACGACGAACAGACTCAGGATCGGCTTGGATTCGACCCAGTTCTGCCATCTCGCAGACGGCGCGCCAGAGCGGCTGTATGACATGTGTATGTAACCCCCATTCACCCGGACGGTGTTGCCCGATGAGCGGACACAGTACCACTGTGCGGACATCGGATCGATGACCGGCGGTCGCCGCTCGAGGTCCTGGCGCGCTCAGGTGGGCGGGCGGTACTCGGTGTTGCGATCGACGTTCATGTAGATGTCGTTGCCGATCGGATCGACGATCTCCTCAGCGAGTTGGCCGAGCAGACCGGCACAGCGGGCGAGGAGGGCAAACCCGCGCGTGACGCCGAGCGGCAAGTCGATGTCGGCGAGCGCTGCCCCACACACGCCGGCGCCGTTGAGCGGCAGCGTGCGACCGAGGATCTCGGGGTGCACGCGGCCGATCGCCTCGAAGAGCGCGAGGTGCGGCCCGTACACGTCGTGCTGACGGGCGAGACGGAACAGCACGGGCGTGCGCGGGTCTCCCTGCTTGTGCACCGGATGCCCGAGGCCCGGAACGAACCTTCCCGCCTCCTTCGTGCCGGCGACGAGGTCGCGGGCGACGCCGTCCCAGCCGGCGTCGTCGACCGGGGCCGCATCGAGCGATGCGATGGCGTCGTGGAGGAAGTTGGCCGAGTTCTCGGTGACCCCCAAGAAGCGCGAGCCGCCACCGAGCAGGCCGGCGGCGATGGCGCCCTGGAGCGAGTCGGGCGCGCTCAGGTACGTGACGCGGGCGGCGATCGCCGTCGGGGTGAACCCGTGGTCGGCGAGCGCCACGAGCACGGCTTCGAACAGCACCCGCTGCCCCTCGGTCGGGCGGCGCTTGGTGACCATCCAGTACGCGAGCTCGCCGAACGTGACGTTGCCCATCAACTCGGAGATCTCGTGGCCGAGCAGCCAGATGTGGTCGGCGTCGGAGGCGCCGAGGCCCGTGCGATAGGTCGGGACGGTCATGACGCTCCAGGGGACAACAGCCAGCTCCGCAGCTCGTCGCTGTGTTCACCGAGCTCGGGTGGCGGCGACGAGTACCGGATCTCGGCACCGCTGAACGTGATCGGATTGCGGACGAGATCGACGGCGCGGTCGCCGTCGCCGACGGTGACTCGGGGTTCGAGGCCGAGGCGTTCGGCGAGCTCGACGCCTTCGGCGATCGTGTTGACCGGCCCGCACGGCACGCCTGCCTTGTTGAGCGCGATGAAGAGGTCGTCGGCGGGCCATTCGGCCAGTCGCTCGATGAGCAGCGGATGCAGCTCGGCGCGGTTGGCAGTGCGGTCGGCGTTGAGACGGAACCGTTCGTCGTCGGCGAGCTCGGGCACACCGAGCACCTCGCACAGCGCCTGGAACTGGCGGTCGTTGGCGGCGGTGATGATGACGTCTCGATCCTTCGTCGGCATCGTCTGGTAGGGGTACACGCTCGGATGCTCGTTGCCCATCCGGAACGGCACGACGCCGCCGGCGGTGAACGCGCCGGTCTGGTTGACGAGGCCCGACATCGCCGATGACAACAGGTTCACCTCCACGTGTTGCCCCTCGCCGGTGCGCTCCCGCTGGGCGAGGGCGGCGAGCAGGCCGATCGTGCCGTGGAGCCCGGTCATCACGTCGAACACCGAGATCCCGGCCCGGTACGCCTCTCCATCGGCGGGGCCGGTGAGGCTCATCATCCCCGACACCGCCTGCACCACGAGGTCGTAGCCGGGCAGCCAGCTTCCCTCGGCGGTGCCGAAGCCGCTGATCGACAGGTAGATGAGCGCCGGGTTGATCTCGCGGGCGACCTCGTAATCGAGCCCGTACTTGGCGAGTGCGCCCGGCATGAAGTTCTCGAGGGCGATGTCGGCCCGGCGAAACAGCTCGTGGACGAGGGCGACATCGTCGGGGTCGCGGAAGTCGAGCACGATCGACCGCTTGTTACGATTGATCGACATGAAGTACGTGGAGACGCCGTCCTTCTCGGGCGGCATCCACGTCCGGGTGTCATCACCTGCAGCGCTCTCGACCTTGATCACGGTGGCGCCGAGATCGGCGAGCAGCATCGAGCAGTACGGTCCGGCGAGCACGCGAGAGAGGTCGGCGACCACGAGGCCATCGAGTGGCCCACGGGCACTGTCGGGGTCTGGCTCGCGGTGGGCGGTCGGATCGGTCACGGCATCGTCGCTTTCGTCGGGTACGCCCGCGCTGGCGGAACGTCGGGGGTGGGGGTCGGGCGGCGCACCGAACGGTGGCGTGCGATGACGGCGCCGGTGGAGGACATGCGGGGCCGCGCGACACGTGAGCAGCGCGGCGAGTTCGTCGAGGCGCTGGCCCGCGGGCTCGACGTGATCACGTGCTTCGGTCCGACCGCTGTGGAGCTCACCGTCAGCGAAGTGGCGGCGCGGACGGGTCTCGCCCGCCCGACGGCACGCCGGCTCTTGATCACGTTGGAGCAGCTCGGATACGTGCGCTCGGTCAACGGGTCGTACTCGCTGACCACGCAGGTGTTGCGGCTCGGCACGTCGGTGATCGCCGCCCAAGGGATCTGGGACTTCGCCCGCCCGCATCTGACCGCGCTCGTGGCCCGCACCGGCGAGTCGAGCTCGATGTCGCAGCTCGACGGCAGCGACATCGTGTACACGGCCCGCGTGCCGGTACCGAAGATCATCGCGCTGGCGGTGTCGATCGGCACCCGGTTCCCCGCCGTGGCCACGTCGATGGGCAAGGTGCTGCTCGCCGACCTGGAGCCCGACGCCCTCGAGGCGGTGCTCGAGCTCGGGTCGAACTCGGGCATCATCCCGCGCATCACGCCGACGCGCGCCGCGCTCGACGAGGATCTGGCGACGATTCGCGAGCGGGGATGGGCGCTGTCCGACGAGCTGCTGTCGCTCGGGATCCGTTCCATCGCCGCGCCGGTGCGCGACCTCGACGGTCGCACGGCGGCGGCGATGAACGTCACCGTGCACGCCGCGGAGACCTCGATCGGCAAGCTCACCGGCGAGTACCTCCCGCTCCTGCTGGAGACCGCCGACGCGGTGACGACGGAGTGGTCACACCTGGCACGACTGCCGATCGAGCACGCACCGGGCGCCCAACGCTGACCGTCGGCCCCGTCAGCGATACGGGTTGTTCCCGGTGTGGTCGCCGGCGAGCCAGCGGGCGAGCGTCTCGTGGGCGTCGGCGGCGCGCAGCTTGGCGAGCTCGTCGGCCTCGGGGACGTCGACGGTGAACTCGAGCAGCATGCCATTGGGATCCTCGGTGTAGAGCGAGCGGCAGTAGCCGTGCTCGAGCACGTATGTGCCCTCCGGCTTCCAGTTGGCCTCGCTGAGCCGACGCTCCAGGTCGGCCTGGCCCTCGGCGTCGACCTTCATCGCGATGTGGCGGAACGGCGACGGCGTCAGCTCGGGATTGAAGAGCTCGTCGTCGTCCTGGTCGGCGAACTGGAAGAAGGCGAGGGCACTGCCGTCGGCGAGCCCGAAGAACGTGTGGCAATACACGCGCAGCGCACCGAACAGCTCGTCGGCTTCGGCCCACGTGGCGAGCAGCGGGAAGCCCAAGATGTCCTCGTAGAACGCGCGGGTGGCCTCTTGGTCCTTCGTGACGTAGGCGGTGTGGTGCAGCCGCAGTGCGGCCGGACCGGTGGTGCGCTGGGTGGTGGTCTCGGTGGTGGTCATGGCTCCCTCATTGTGTCGCGCGCGACGCCGACGTGGCCGTTAGGCGGACAGATCTCCGCTGTGCGTACAGTAGTGGTGTCCGTCGAGACCGTTCAACTCGCCCACCGTTCCGTTGCACCTGTTGCCACGGGACACCCGTCCCCCACCGATCCCACTGGACCTGACGTGCCCGCTGCTCGCGATCAGCTTGCCCATTCTGTCGAACGTGTCGCCCGTCAGCGAGACGCGGGGCGACTCGGTCCCCGGTCGGGCGCGGTGGTCCTCGTGCACGGCGCCTGGGTCGGCGACTGGTGTTGGGAACCGATCCTGCCCCTGGTGCGCGCCACCGGCCGCGACGTCCACGCGGTCGCGCTGCGTGGACACGGTTCGCGGCGCGCCGAGTCGGGACCGCACATCACGCTCGGCGACCACGTCACCGACCTCGTCGACCACGTGGAGGCGTGGGATCTCGACGGCGTCGTGCTCGTCGCCCACAGCTACGGCGGTCGCGTCGTGACCCGGGCGCTGCCGCACCTCGCCGACCGGATCCGCCACGTGGTGTACCTCGACGCCCACGCGCCGCTGATCGACGACGCCTCCGGCACCCACGTCGGCGCACGGGAAGGCATGGTGTGCTTCGGCGAGTTCCCGCCCGACCCGGTCGAGTTCGGTTCGTCGGAAGCCGTGCAGTGGTTCATGGAGCGCGTGGTGGCGCAGTCCGCGGCGACGTTGCGCGAGCCGTGGCACGCGGCGATCCCGGAACACGTCGGGCGCACCTACGTCCATGCGATCGGGAACGGACCAACCCGCTTCACGCCCTACGCCGACGCAGCGCGCGACGATCCATCGTGGCGCTACGTCGAGGTGGCGTGTTCCCATTGGCTGATGATCGCCCAGCCGACCGAGATCGCGGCGATCATCGACGAGTCAGCATGACCCATCCACCATGAACACCCCAGCGACCACGATTGCATCCGGGGTCAGACCCCAGATGCAATCGAGCCGATCCACCACCGCGGGCGACCGCGAGAAGGCGAGCATTCCATGAACGAGCGGTTCATCGCGTCGACCCATACCGGCAGCTTGCCGCGCCCCGACGAGCTGATCACCACGATGTGGGCCGCCGCCGACGGCGTGCCCGTCGATGCCGAGGCGCTGGAGGACCAGATCGTCGATGCCGTGCGCTCGGTGGTGCAGCGCCAGATCGACGCTGGGATCACGGTCGTCAACGACGGTGAGATGTCGAAGCCGTCGTACGCCACCTACGTGCAGCACCGCCTCGGCGGGTTCGACGGCGAGTCGGTGCAGAGCTACCACTTCGGCGACCTCGTCGACTTCCCGCGCAGCGCCGAGTTGGTCGAGGCGAACCCGGGGCGACGCAAGCGGTCGGCGCCGGCGTGCACGAGCGAGATCACGGTGACCGATGCCCAACCGGCGATCGACGACATGACCCGCCTCGCCAAAGCGGCCGATGGCCACCAGATCTTCACGAGCGCGGCATCACCTGGCGTGGTTTCGCTGTTCTTCGGCAACGAGCACTACCCCGACCACGAGTCGTACGTGTTCGCCATCGCCGAGGCGATGCGCGTCGAATACGAGGCGATCGCCGCCGCGGGGGCGACGCTGCAGGTGGATTGCCCCGACTTGGCGATGGGACGTCACTCCGCCTACGCCGATCTCGACGACGACGAGTGGCGGCGCACGATTGCCATCAACATCGATGCGTTGAACCACGCTGTGCGCAACATCCCCGTCGAACAGCTGCGGATGCACCTGTGCTGGGGGAACTATCCAGGCCCCCACCACTGCGACGTGCCGATCGACCAGATCATCGATCTCGTGTGGACCGCGAAGCCGCGCACGGTGCTGTTCGAGGGGGCGAACCCGCGCCATGCGCACGAGTGGACGGTGCTCGCCGAGCTCGGCGTGCCCGACGACAAGATCATCTGTCCGGGCGTGATCGAGCCACAGTCGAACTACATCGAACACCCCGAGCTCGTGGCGCAGCGGATCGAGCGGTGGGCGACGGTCGTCGATCCCGAACGGCTGATGGCCGGAGTCGACTGCGGTTTTTCGGTCCACGTCGGCATGCGCGGCATCGACCCCGACGTCGCCTTCGCCAAGCTGGCGTCACTCGCCCAGGGCTGCGAGATCGCCTCCCGCCGCATCTTCGCCTGACCCAAGCAACGGCTGGGGACGGGCCCCAGCCGTTGCTACTTTTCCACAGGCGCCCGCCGGGCTCACGAGGCGGTCAGGAAGCGGTGACGCGGTCGAGCCAGGCCACGACGTCGGCGGTGACCTCGTCGCGGTTGGTCTCGTTGAACACCTCGTGGCGAGCACCCGCGTAGCGATGCACGGTCACGTCGCGCACACCGGCGTCGCGGTAGCGCTGTGCGACGAGATCGATCAGCGCGCCGCCGCCGGCGAGTGGATCGTCGTCGCCCGACACCAGCAGGATCGGTAGGTCGCTGCGGATCGCGGTCAGCCGTGCCGGGTCCGACACGGGGGTCAGGCCGTCGAGCATCCCGCCCGCCGCGGCCGGGTTGAGACCGAACCCACAGGCTTCGTCGGCGACGTATGCGTCCACCTCGGCCTCGTCACGGCTGAGCCACTCGTAGCCGGTGCGCTGCTCGAAGGGCGCGTTGAACGCGCTGAGGTCGACCTCTGCGTCGGGGTCGATCCCCGGCGCGATCACATCGATGGCAGACGTGCCCGACAGCGCCGCACCGTCGAGATCGGCCGATCGATCGAGCAGGTACTGCTGCAGCGCGAACGACCCCATCGAGTGGCCGAGCACCACGAGCGGCAGACCGGCGTGTTCGCCGCGGGCGTGCGCGCTCAACCGACCGATGTCGTCGACGAGACCCTGCCACCCAGCGGCACCGAGGTCGCCGTGGTGCTCGGCGCCGCCGGCCGTGCGGCCGTGCCCGCGGTGGTCGTTGGCATAGACGACGTATCCGCCACCGGTCAGCGCTTCGGCGAGACGCCGGTAGCGCGCCGCGTGCTCACCCATCCCGTGGGCGAGCTGCACGATGGCCCTCGGCTCACCCGGTGGCGACCAGCGGTAGACGTGGATCTCGGTGCCGTCCGAGCTCGGGAACGTGAATGTCGATTCGTCCATCCGCTCATCATCACAGACGACGGCTGCGGCGTCGCCCGTCAGTCGATCCGTTCGAGGCGCGCGGTGAACAGGACGTGATAGCGCCACACCATCTCGTCGCCGTCGCGCCAGCGGTGGACCTCCACCCCGTCGAGCCCCTTCGGGCGCAGCACGAGCGCGCCGCCTTCGAATGACGCGGCGACCGAGATCGGCGTCGTGAAGTCGGCCGCCATCACGTCGTTGACACCGTGTTCGTGGGTGCCGTCCGCGATCATGTCGTGCACGACTCCGCCGCCGGTGACCACGACCCGATCAGCGGCCTGCTCTATCCGCTCGACGTGGTTCCAGATCGGATGATCGGGCGCGAGGGGTCCGCCGTCGCCGCCGACTCCACCGACCACGCGCCACGTGCCGCGCAGATCGGGGGCATCGGGCGCCAGCACGTCGGTGCATCCGGCAAGGACGGGTGGCGGCATGTCGGAGCCGTACCCACCGTCGGGTGTGAACGCCTTCGGGATGTCGGCGACCGAGGTCATGCGTCCACATCCGCATCCGCGACTTCGGTCATGGCGAAGAGCCACTGACTCTCCAGACCCGCGTCCCGATAGCGGCCGATCGTGGCTGCGACCTCCGGGTCGCCGGCGAGCTCGAGGTACCGGCTGCGTGACGGGTACCGCATGATGCCGACGAAGTCGAACTGCTCACCACCGGTGCCGATCACCTGGCTGTCGATGTCGGCGCCGAGCACGAACGTGCCACCGCCGCGCTCGACGAACGACTTCATCGCCCGCGAGTAGCGACGGACGACCTCCTTGCCGCTCACCGGCTCTCCTGTGTCGGGGTCCTCGGCGGTCTTCTTGAAGGTGAGCATGTTCAGCATCACGACCGGCTGGTCGGGAGGGCCTGCCAGGAACGTCTCGATCTGTTCGGGTGTCGGCCACGTCGCCATGGAGATGACCCTAACTATTGCGAGTCATACTCGCAAGAGATTCCTCCTGTCGGTCAGGAGGTCCCGACCGTGACCGCGGCGATCAGGCGGGCGACGCGACGCCGACGAACGTCCACCCGAACGACTTCGGTTCGCCGGGCGCGTAGAACGTGTCGAGCTCGTCGATCGTGAAGCCGGCCTCGGTGAGAATCGACTCGATGTGGCGGTTCAGGTGGCAGCCGCAGGCGATCCGGCGCTGGATCGGATCGAGGCGGTCCTGCCACGCGCGAACCTTGGGATCGGGCGACGCGCCGTGTTCGGCGAAGTGCAACGCCCCACCCGGCCGCAGCACCCGCGCCACCTCACGCAACGCGGCGACCGGGTCCGGGATCGTGCACAACGTCCACGTCGTGAGCGCGGCGTCGGCCGACGCGTCGTCGAGCGAGATCGACTCGCCATCGAGGCCGACGAAGTCGACCGGCACCGGTGACTGCGCCAGCCGCTCCTTGGCCAACTCCCTCCCCTGCCGCATCGGATCGACGGCCAACAGTCGGGTCACGGCCGCCGGCAGGTACGGCAAGTTCAGGCCCGTGCCGAACCCGAGCTCGAGCACCGCGCCCGCCAGCGGCGCACACACTCGCTCGCGGATCGGCTTCGTGCTCTTCGTGTTGCAGGCGACATCGATGATCCGCGGGTACACCCGCTGCGCGTAGAAGCCCATCCGCGGAGTGTCGCGCCAGATCCGACGAACCGGAAGGGAGAATTCACGCAACGACGATCGGTGTGGTCGATACTGGCGCGATGGGATGGCCAGAAGGGTTCATGTGGGGTACCGGCGCGTCGTCGACGCAGTGCGAGGGTGCGGCGCCGGCGTCGGATTGGTGGGATCTCGAACGGGCAGGTGACGCTCCGGACTCGGGGGACGGCAACGGATTCGCCACCCGGTACGCGGAGGACTTCACCGTCCTCGCCGGGCTCGGTCTCACCCACCATCGCCTATCGATCGAATGGGCACGCCTCGAACCGGAGCAGGGGCGCCACGACCGCACCGCCGTCGAGCACTACCGCGACGTGCTGACGGCCGCTCGTGATGCCGGCGTCGTGCCGTGGGTCTGCCTCCACCACTTCACACTCCCCCGCTGGTTCACGGCGTCGGGCGGGTTCCTGGTCGAGTCGAACCGCACCGAGGTGTGGGCCCGCCACGTCGACTTCGTGGCCGACACGTTCGGCGACCTGGTCGGTGGATGGCAGCCCGTCAACGAGATGAACTACTACGCCCAACTCGCCTTCGGGGGCGGGAACTGGCCGCCAGGGCACAACGATCGCGCGGAGCGCAACATCGCCAACGAGGCGATCCATCTCGCGACCGCGGAGGCGGCGGTGCGGTTGCGGGAGACCGGTGCGCCGGTGTCGTCGATCTTCGGGCTCGCCGCGTTCGTCCCCCACGACGACACGCCCGCCACCGAATCCGCGATCGAGCGGATGTACGAGACGATGTGGGATCCGGGCATCGGCTTGTTCCGCGACGGCGTGCTGCGCGTCCGCGGACGCGAACCGATCGAGCGGCCCGACCTCGCCGGATGCTTCGACCTGATCGGGTTCTCGTTCTACTCCAACTTCGGCGTCATCGACGGCCGGCGGGTCAACCACCCCGTCGGCGCCCCGCGCTCCCCGCTCGGCTACGCGATCGACGGCGACGGGGTCGGACTGGTGCTCGACCGCCTCCACGAGCTCGTCCCGAACACGCCGCTGCTCGTCGCCGAGTTCGGCGTCGGCACCGATGACGACGACTTCCGCGCCGACTACCTCCGGCGTGGCCTCGCCGCGGTGGAAGCGGCGATCGGTCGAGGCGTCGACGTGCGCGGGCTGTTCCACTGGACCGCCGTCGACAACTACGAGTGGCACCACGGCTTCGACGTGTCGTTCGGACTCATCGACCGCGACCGCAACGTTCGCCCCAGCGCCCAGCTCCTCAGCGCGGCCGCCCGCGGCACATGACCGAATCCCCTGCCGCGCTGGTGACGTTCGGGTGGGACGCACCGGCGAGCGCTCGGGTACGGTCGCCGGCGTGTCCGAACACACCCATCTCGCCGAGCGATTGACCGCCGCGATCGAAGCGGGAGACATCGACGCCGTGGCGGCGATCTATGCACCCGACGCCGTCATCTGGCACAACGACGACGGCGTCGAGCAGACCAAGGACCAGAACCTGCGAGTCCTCGGCTGGCTGGTGAAGCACACGGCGAAGCGTGAGTACCGGGCGATCCGGCGCTACGAGATCGACGGCGGATTCGTCCAGCAGCACGAGCTGTACGTCGAGTTCGCCGACGGCCGAACGGCGGCGTTGCCCGCCTGCCTGATCGTCCACGTCGCCGGCGACCACATCACCCGCCTCGACGAGTATCTCGACAGCGCAGCGGTAGCTGCCGCCTTCGAGCTGAACTGACGCCGGCGCGAAGGCGTCGAACAGGTGTGGCGAAAACGCACAGCGCCGCCGGCCAGGTGGCCAGCGGCGCCTCGCGGACTCTGAGTGATCAGGCCGGCCGGACGTTTTGGGCTTCGTCGCCCTTGCGTCCTTGGCCGATGTCGAACTCGACCTTTTGGCCCTCATCGAGGGACTTGTAGCCGTCTCCCGCGATGTTGGAGTGGTGGACGAACACGTCCTCCCCGCCCTCGCGTGAGATGAAGCCGAAGCCCTTCTCGCTGTTGAAGAATTTCACGGTGCCTTGCATCTTTTGAATTTCGCTCTCGCTTCGAACGCACCTCGTGGCACGCACGGACGCAATCCTACGGGCGCAGAACATCAACTCCCCCCAACCGCCACGGCGAGGGTGGTGTCGGACTGGCCGTAATAGGCCAGCCAGCGCCCCTGGAACTCGACCAGTCCCTCGACGAACGTGACGTTCGAGACCATGCCGTCGCGCTCTTCGGTCGACTGCGGGGCGAGCCACGGTTCGCTCGTCGCCGCGGCGACGCGAGTCGGATCGTCGCGGTGGATGGCGATCTGGCCGCATCGGTAGTCGACATCGCGGGGAGAGCGAGCGACGGCTCCGTTGGTGAGGAACACCATCAGACCGTCGGGCGTCGTGACCGGCGGGGCGCCGATCTCGACGAGCGTCGCATCCCAACGACCGGGCGTGGGCCGATGGATCGGTTCGTCTTGTGGGCAGGGCTCCCACGTGCGCAGGTCGGTCGAGGTCGCCACGTAGATGCAGCCCTCCCCGAAGTACATGTAGTAGCGACCGTCGATCGGCTCGGGAACGATCACGCCAGCCTTCGACCAGGGACGATCCGGTCCGTACGGCAGCATCGCCCACGTGTTGAAACCGGCGAAGAGCGGGCCGTGCTTGGTCCAGTCGTGCAGATCGGTCGACGTGGCGAGACAGAGTTGCGCCGACGTGCCGTCGTAGCCGGTGTAGGTGAGGTGGTAGGTGCCCTCGACGACCGAGATGCGCGGGTCCTCGCAACCGCGACGCTCGTAGTCGTGTTCGGGAACGAGGATCGGGTCGCGACGTCGCTCGAAGTGAACACCGTCCGCGCTCGTCGCCATCCCGATCACCGACCGCAGATCGGTGCCGTGAGCGCGGTAGAGCAGCACCACAGTGTCGTCGACGACGATCGCCGCGGGGTTGTAGAGGTTCGTCGACTCCCATCCCCGACCGTCGCCGTCCGGGCGCGGCCGCATGATCGGGTTCCCGACGTACGGCGTGAACGGTCCGAGTGGGAACGTGGCTTCCAGCCGAGTCACGGGCAGCACGGTACGTGACCGCGGCGCGTACTGTCGGGACGATGGGGAACTGGATCGACCATCTCGTGTTCGCCGCGCCGTCACTCGAGGTGGGGATCG
>CAZQCP010000037.1:21727-22220 GCA_964592115.1 uncultured Ilumatobacteraceae bacterium | reverse complement strand
CGCCGACACTGCGGGTGGAGCCGGCACCATCGTCGAAGGCATGCAGGAGTACGAGGTGCAGTCTGGTGACGCGCCGTACGTCTTGACCGCCCGCTTCGACGTCTCGCTGGAGGACCTCCTCGCGGTGAACGAGTGGGGCAGCGTTGGCGACTTCCCGTTCCCTGGCACCATCATCCTGATCCCGCCCGGTGGCAAGTCGGTCGCTGAGGTTGCGGCTGGCACGGCCACGAGCGACGCCGGCGAGACCGAATCGTCGGACGGCGGCGAGACCGCCTCGGCGACGGCGACGATCCCCGACGCCGGCGACAATTGCGCGCCGGGCACGCATACGATCCTGGCGACGGACACGACGCGCACGAAGGTCGCGTCCGCGTATGACGTGACGGTCGAGGCGCTCGATGCGGCCAACGTCAACACGCCCGGCTATGGGGCGTTCTATCCGGGCCTGGAGATCGTCATCCCTGCCAAGTCTGACTGCTGACGATTGCATCCG
>CAZQCP010000037.1:0-21627 GCA_964592115.1 uncultured Ilumatobacteraceae bacterium | reverse complement strand
GCGGTGGCCGGGGAACAGGATCGTCGAGTCGGGGACCTCGGCGAGGCGGCGCAGGTCGCCGATTCCGGGCCTGGAGATCGTCATCCCTGCCAAGTCTGACTGCTGACGATTGCATCCGGGGTCAGACCCCACATGCAACTGCGCACCAGTGTCGGGCCGGCGAGCGTTATGTGTGCTGTTGCATGTGGGGTCTGACCCCGGATGCAATCTCATTGGAAGACGAAGTTCATTTCCTTGACGACGTCCATGGTGGCGCTGCTGGCGATCGAGTAGCGGTGGCCGGGGAACAGGATCGTCGAGTCGGGGACCTCGGCGAGGCGGCGCAGGCTCTCGGCCATCTTTGCCGGATCCGAGCCGGGGAGGTCGGTGCGGCCGCAGCCTTCCAAGAACAGCGTGTCGCCGGCGACGAGGCGGTCCTCGACGAAGAAGCACTGGCTGCCGGGCGTGTGGCCGGGCGTGTGCACGAGCGAGATCTCGATGCCCCCGACCGTGACGACGTCGCCCGAGTCGTGACCCACCAGGTGCTCGGCGCTGACGGCGGTCGCCTTGGCGATCCACTCGGTCTCGTCGCGGTGCACGTGGATCGGACAGTCCACGTGCTCCAACAGCGTGGCGATCC
Source organism: uncultured Ilumatobacteraceae bacterium (assembly GCA_964592115.1). Taxonomy (GTDB): domain Bacteria; phylum Actinomycetota; class Acidimicrobiia; order Acidimicrobiales; family Ilumatobacteraceae; genus Sva-07. Next base: position 21,008 of record CAZQCP010000037.1, on the reverse strand, counting down.
CCTCGATCGTGTGCCCCATCATCGAGCCGCCGACGTGGTCGGGGTGGTAGTGGGTGGCGAGCGCGCCCGTGACCTTCATGCCGTCGGCGGCAACGACGTCGGTCAGGTCGGCCACCGCGTACGCCGGGTCGACGAGCACGCACTCACCGGTGCGCCGGTCGCCGATGGCGTACACGAAGTTCACCATCTGCTGGGCGAGCTGGTCGTCGGTCGCGAAGTCGCGACCGGACAGCAACTGGCGGAAGTAGAGCGGCGAGTCCACACGCCCACCGTACCGCCGGGTGTGGCCCGCGTCGGAGCCGCGTACGCTCACTGCGATGTCGACCCGCTCGTCGATCGAGACCTTGACGCAGCTCGAAGCTGGGCAGGCGATCCCGTTCGGGGGAGATCGCCTGGCCCGTGTGACTCCGGAGTTGGCTGATGCGTTTCGCGCCGGCGACCGGCTCGTCGTCGTGCAGGAGACCGGTGCGCTGCTGCACATCCCCGCCGCCGTCCACGAGCTCGTCGATGCTGCCGTCGGCCTCGCCACCGATGCGTTCGCCGCGCTCGCCGAATGTTCCGACGACGCGATCACGGTCTTCTTCGATGCGTTCGCCGACCGGATCGCCGACGACGCCGTGTTCGCGCCGGTCGCCGCGGCGAACGACGCCGACGTCGAGCGCGCCGCAGCGCGTGGGCGATCGACGACGCGCCTCGTGCTCGACGACGCGATGCGCCAAGGCATGGTCGCCGGGCTGCGCGGGTGGCGCGACTCGCCGAGCCGCCGCGGTGGCGTCGTCGCCGAAGTCGCCCACGAACAGTGGGCGGTGCAAGCGCGGCGGGCGCCGCTTGGCGTGGTCGGCTTCGTGTTCGAGGGGCGTCCGAACGTGTTCGCCGATGCCTGCGGCGTCGTCCGTACCGGCAACGCCGTCGTGTTCCGCATCGGATCCGACGCACTCGGCACCGCACAGGCGATCATGACCCACGCCCTCGAACCGGCGCTCGTCGCCGCCGGCCTGCCCGCCGGGCTCGTGGCGCTCGTCGAATCACCGCTGCACGCCGCTGGCCACGCGCTGTTCGCCGACCGGCGCCTCGCCCTCGCCGTCGCCCGCGGCTCGGGCGCCGCCGTCGCCGAGCTCGGCGCCGTCGCTGCGCAGGTCGGTACCCCGGTGAGCTTGCACGGAACGGGCGGGGCCTGGATCGTGGCCGGCGAACACGCGTCCGCGGGCGACCTGCGCGACGCCGCCGAACACTCGCTGGACCGCAAGGTCTGCAACACGCTCAACGTGTGTGCGATCCCAGCGCAACGCGCTGCGGACCTGGTGCCGGCGCTCCTCGCCGGACTCGATGCAGCCGCCGCGCGGCGCGGGGTCGCGGCTCGGCTCCACGTCGTGTCCGGATCCGAACATGCCGTACCCGGCGAGCGGTTCGCCACGACCGTCGAGATCCACCGCGCCGACGGCGTGCACGAAGAACCGGCAGCGAGCGTCGTCGACGAGGCGCAACTCGCCCACGAATGGGAGTGGGAGCGCTCGCCGGAGGTGACGCTCGTCGTGACGTCGACCGTCGACGAGGCGATCGAGTTGTGCAACCGGTACAGCCCACGCTTCGTCGCCTCGCTCGTCAGCGACGACGAGCGCGAGCACGAGCGGTTCTACGAGGCCGTCGACGCGCCGTTCGTCGGCAACGGGTTCACCCGCTGGGTCGACGGGCAGTACGCGCTGAACGCACCCGAGCTCGGCCTGTCCAACTGGCAGCACGGCCGGATGCTCGGCCGCGGGGCGATCCTGTCCGGCGACTCGATCCACACCGTCCGCTACCGCGCCACGGTCCGCGACCACGGGGTTCACCGTTGAGAGTGCATCGCTGAACCGGTGAGCAGTCCCTGGCCGCCACCGGCGCCGCTGCCCCCGCCACCGGCGCTACGGCCGCGCCGCAGCGAGGCGACGATGGTGCCGACGCTGCCGATCGTCGCCGCGTGGGGTGCGATCGCCGTGCTCGTCGGCTCGCTCGTGTCGTCGAAGTACATCCTCGACGCGCTCGTCGGGTTCCAGTGGCCGGTGCTCGTGTACGTCGCGCTGCTCGCCGTGATCGCCTACGGGCCGTCGCTGTGGTGGTGCGTGTACGTCAGCCGACGGTGGGGGACCGGCGACCTGCGCGCCGACCTCGGGTTGTCGGCACGTCTTGCCGATCTCGGTTGGGGGCCGGTCGTGTGGCTGTGTGCGATCGGCATGCAGTTGGCGATCGCCGCGCTCGTCGTCGGCTTCGGTGTCCCGATCTCCAACAACACCGACGCGATCACCGAGGTGCAAGACGACCGCACGTACGTCATCTCGATCGTGATCACCGCGGTGATCGCGGCGCCGATCGTGGAGGAGATGGTGTTCCGCGGTGTCGTCCTGCGCGGGTTGCGCAGCCGGATGCCGATCGTGGCCGCCGTTGTCCTGCAGGGCGTGCTGTTCGGCGCCGCGCACATCGATCCGCTGCGCGGCACCGGGAACGTCGGGCTCGTGCTGGTGCTGTCCGGTGTCGGCATCGCCTTCGGAGGCGCGGTCGCGCTGCTCGGTCGGGTCGGACCGGCGATGGTCGCCCACGCCCTGTTCAACGGCGTCGTGCTCGTGATCGTGCTGACCGGGGTGGCCGACAACCTCGACGCGCGCGCAGCGAGGGCGCGGTCAGTCCGACCTGAGCTGGTCGAACAGGTCGGCGTTGTCGATCAGACGCACCGGTCCGACGTGCACCGCCAGAGCGACTCGAGCCGTGCCTCGGCGCCGTTCGAGGGCGGCGAGATCGGTGACCGGCACCAGGTCGTCGGGATCGAACACGGCCACGTAGTCGAGCTGGGCGAGCCGTTCGCCATCGACCACGCGTCGCGCCGCGGCCACGACTGATTCGGCGGTCGCACGAGGGTCGGCTGCCTCGGCCTGCGCGGCACGGATGGCGGCCGGAATGCACGCCGCCGCGGCACGCTCGCGGGGATCGAGCCGTCGGTTGCGGCTCGACATCGCCACGCCGTCGGGCTCGCGCACCGTTGCGTGGCTGACGATCTCCACGCCGAGGTCGAGATCGCGCGCCATCCGCCGGATGATCGCCAGCTGTTGGAAGTCCTTCTCGCCGAACAAGGCACGGTCCGGCCGCACCGCGGCGAACAGCTTCGTGACGACGGTGACGACGCCGTCGAAGTGGCCACGGCGTGACGCCCCCTCCATCGGCTCGGACAGCGCACCCGACATCACCTTCGTGTCGAAGCCAGGTGGGTACATCACCGCCGCTGTCGGGGCGTACACCGCGTCGGCACCCGCTGCTGCGCAGGCTGCCAGGTCGTCGTCGATCGGACGTGGGTAGTGCTCGAAGTCGGCAGCCTCGCCGAACTGCAGCGGGTTGACGAAGATCGACACGACGCACACGTCGGCGACCTCGCGCGCACGGGCGATCAGCGCGAGGTGACCGTCGTGCAACGCCCCCATCGTCGGCACGAGGGCGATCGTCCTCCCGGCCCGGCTGGCGCGCGACGACCACGCCCGCATCGCATCCGGCGTGTCGATCAGCGCCGGCACGCTCATCGCCTGCGTCCCGGCCGTGGCGTGAGCGCGGAGGGGCAGAGGTCGCGGTAGGCGGGGGAGTCGCCGATCGTGTCGGCGGCGATGACGGCGTGGGTGCAGGCGGCGGCGAAGGTGTCGGCGGCGGCGGCGAGCAAGAGGTTCAGCGCCCCCTGACGCGACGGGGTGGAACGCATCGCCGCGGGGAGCGATCCGAGGTCGACGTCGCCGGTGGCGAGCGTGAAGATCGTGTCGCCGTCGACCATCGAGTGGGCGGGGCGGATCGCCCGGGCGAGGCCGTCGTGGGCGACGGAGGCCATCTTCGACGCCTCCGACTTGGTCAGCGCCGCCGATGTGGCGACGACACCGATCGTGGTGTTCAAGCTGTCTGGCGTCGGCGCCACCGCCGAGCCGGTGAGCGCTTCGGCGAGCGCACGCCGTTCGCCCGCGCCCGGTCGCCGGAGGCGCAAGCCGCCATCGACCCACGGCGCTCCCGTCGACGGGTCGACCGGTGAGCCATTGGAGTTGACGACAGCCACCGCGCCGACAGTCGCATGACGATCCGCTTCGCCGTCGCCGTACAGTGCGCCGGGCAGCGTGACGACGGTGCTGGCCGTGCCGACACCACCCTGCAGGCCGCCGGCGCGGGCACCCGTGCCGGCGCCCACCGCACCCCACGCGCGTTGGCGGCGCGTGGCCCGGGCGATCGCCCGCTCGCCGAACATCGCGTCGGGTCGGTTGGCGAACACCCCGCCGCGTCCGAGATCGAAGATCACTGCCGCGGGCACGACCGGCACGACGCCCTCGTGGTCGGGCGGTCGGCCGACGGGAAACCCGAGGTCTCGCTGCTCCAGCCAGCGCACGACTCCATCGGCACTGGCGAGGCCGAAGGCGCTGCCGCCCGTGAGGCACACGGCGTGGATCTGCTGGACGAGGTTCTCGGGATGGAGCGCGTCGGTCTCGCGGGTGCCCGGCCCGCCACCACGCACGGCGACGCCAGGGGTCGCGCCGGCGGGCACGTGCACGACGGTCGTGCCGGTCTGCCAGCCCCGGCGCACGCGCTGCGCGTGGCCGACGAGCACGCCGGCGATGTCGGTGATCGATCCGAGCGGCGTCGCCGGGAGCTGCATCACGGCAACTGTACGGGTCGACGCCGGATCGGACCCCATGCGTCGACGAACTCGTGAACCGTGTGCGCCCACCCGCCGCACACTGTTCACGAGTTCGGCCGCGGATAGCGTCGGCGGTCGTGTTCGACCGGCCGCCGCTCCCCGACACGCGCCGCCACCGCGCCCTCACCTCGTTCAAGCGGGCGCTCGGTGAGGCCGTGATCCGGGGCTGGGAGTCGGCCGTGGAGCTCGGCGCGATCGGACCGGACACCCGCCGGGGGAAGCGCTTCGGAGCGATCGGCGCGAACAGCGTCATCTGCTTCCCGTGGAACACGGTCTTCAACGAGCGCTACATCCGCATCGGTGTGGGCACGATGTTCGGGCCCCAGGCGACGCTGTCCGCCGGCATGATCCCGGGTCAGGCGATGATCAGCGACCCCGTGATCTCGATCGGCGACCGCTGCTTGTTCGGCAAGGGGAGCGGGATCGTCGGCCACCTCAGCATCACGATCGGCGACGACGTGTGGACGGGCCATCACGTCTACATCACCGACCAGAACCACGGCTACGACGACCTCACCCGGCCGGTGTCGCAGCAGGTGATGCCCGAACGTCCGGTCACGATCGGCGACGGCTCATGGCTCGGCCACGGAACGGTCGTGCTTCCCGGAGCGACGATCGGTCGTCACGTGGTGATCGGCGCGAACAGCGTCGTCACGGGTGACATCCCCGACTTCAGCGTCGCCGCCGGCGTGCCCGCCCGCGTGATCAAGCGCATCGCCGAGTCGTCGTGATGTCGGTCACACCACCGAGCCGCGGGGCGGCTGGCAGCTCCTCATCTCGTTGTCGGCGGCGAACGTCTCGATCCGCTCGGTGATCGGCACCCCGTCGACGGCGGTCTCCGTGAACGGCACGTTCTCGCCGCCGCGGAGCCGTTCGGCGTAGCGGTAGCGGTCCTCGAGCAGCGTCCGGTAGTCAGCCTCCCACATCGGCACGATCGCCTGTCCCTTCTCGTCGCTCGGCGTGACGGCCATGACGTCGTCGAGCATCGCCGACAACAGGTCGGTCGACTCGACCACGAGGTCGGCGCGGCGCTCGAGATCCGCCTCCTGGCGGGATTCGAGGATGAGCAACTCGGCTTCTGTGGCGTCGCAGATCGTTTCGGCCCTCGCCGCCCACTCCCGGTCGTGGATCTTGTTGACCGACTCCTTGGAGGCGAAGAACAGCGCCCACGTCCAGAATGCGACGAACCCGATCGCGCCGAACGCGAGCAGCGCGGTGCGGATTGGTGAGTGTCGCCACCCGCTGGTCTCGTCGGGCTGCTCGCCGACGACAGGCGCGGGACGGGTCGATGTGCTCACCGCGTCGACGCTATCGGCGCCCCCAGGACCGGACCCAGAAGGTCCTGGAGGGGGACATCCCAATCTCCCACGAGCCGATCCTCGCGACGCTGATAGAAACGACCCGTGGACGTCACAGGAACGAACGACGACGCTGACGCGCCCGCGTTCGCGCGGGCCCGCCGCGACCTGACGTTCCTGATCGAGATCGTCCGCATCCAGCCGCGCTCGTTCGGCCTCGCCGTCGGCGGGGCGGCCGTGTTCGCCCTGTTGACCGTTGCGTCGAGCTTCGCCATCGGGTGGGTGATCGACGAGGTCATCGTGCCCCGATTCGACGACGGCGAGTCGTCGGCGCGCAACTTCGCGATCGGTGCCGGGTTGATCATCGGGATCGGCATCTTGCGGGCGGTGTCGGTCGTGGTCCGGCGCGGATTCGCGTCTGCCGCCATGTGGCGTGTCGCCCAGCACTTCGCCAACACGGTCGTGCGCCGCTACGTCGACCAGCCGATGAGTTGGCACAACCGTCGCCCGGACGGCGACCTCGTGCAGCGTGCCGGCGTCGACGCCGAGACGACCGTCAGCGTGATGGCGCCGATCCCGTTCGCGTGCGGCACGGTGATGCTGCTCGTGTTCTCGACGGCGTGGATGCTGTCGATCGACGTCGCCCTCGGGCTCGTGGCGATCATCGTGATCCCGATCCTGGTTTGCACGAACATCCTCTACGAGCGGTCCGTGTCCGCCCACTTCAGCGAGGCCCAGGACCACCTCGGCGAGTTCTCGGCCGGCGTGCACGAGAGCTTCGAGGGCGTGCAGCTCGTCAAGTCCTACGGCGCCGAAGAACGCGAGACGGAACGCCTCGGCGGCCTCGCCGACCGTGTGCGGGTGGCCCGCGTGCGAGCGATCCGCCTGCGCAGCTGGTTCGAGGCACTGCTCGACGTGATCCCGTCGTGGACGAACATCTTGCTGGTCGTCGTCGGTGCGTGGCGCGTGCAGAGCGGCGACGTCACCGTCGGTGAGTTCTCCAGCGTCGTGTTCTTGTTCACGCTGCTCGTGTTCCCGCTCCGGCTGATCGGGTACGCGCTGTCCGAGCTGCCGCGGTCGATGGCGGCGTGGGAACGCATCCGGGCCGTCCTCGACGAACCGGTCGAGCCCGACCCGGCGGCACGCATCGCGCCGGCAGCCGAAGCTGCGGGGCTCGTCTTCGACGACGTGTCGTTCCGCCACGAAGGCGACGGACCACCCACGATCACCGGCGTCGAGCTCCGCTTGCCGGAGGGGTCGATCACGGCGCTCGTCGGGCCGACGGGAGCGGGCAAGTCGACGATCGCCCAGCTGTCGGTCGGCCTGCTCGGCCCCGACCACGGCTCGGTCGCCACGCGGCCCGGGGCGCGCACGATCGTGTTCCAGGAAGCGTTTCTCACGAGCGGGACGGTCCGCGACAACATCACGCTCGGCGAGTCGTTCGACGACGACGCCGTGTGGTCCGCCCTCGACATGGCGGCCGGCACCGAGTTCGTCAAACGGCTGCCGCTCACCCTCGACACCGTCGTGGGCGAGCGTGGGGTCAGCCTGAGCGGCGGCCAGCGTCAGCGGCTGGCGCTCGCCCGCGCGCTGATCCGCCAGCCGCAGTTGCTGGTGCTCGACGACACGACCTCGGCGCTCGACCCGGCGACGGAAGCGTCGATCCTCGACAACCTGCGCGGCCGCGCGTCGACCTCGACGGTGCTGCTCATCGCCTCGCGGCCCTCGACGATCGCCCTTGCCGATGACGTGGTCTACCTCGCCAACGGTCGGGTCGCCGCCCACGGGACGCACGACGACCTGCTGGCCACGACGCCCGCGTACCGCGAGCTCGTCGAGGCGTTCGAGTCCGACCGCGGCGACGGCGCCGCCCCGTCGGACGCGGCGGATGTCGCGGTGGAGGTGCGATGAGCAACGTCGACCCGACGATGGCCGCTCGCGTCGGCACGGTCGCTGCCGGCGTCCCGGACTCTGCAGTGCGCACGATCGGCCGCGGCTTGGAGACGGCGCCGATCCTGCGCCAAGGGCTCGGTCTCACTTGGCTGTTCGCGGCGATCGGGGCGGCGGGCCGTGTGGTCGTGCCGATCCTGATCCAGCAGGCGATCGACAACGGCATCGACAGCGACGGCGTCGACATGGCTGTGGTCGTGCGCATGTCGATCATCGGAGCGATCGCGGTGCTCGTGTCGGGCATCTCCTACCGCCAGGCCGCATTGCGTCTCGGCGAGCGCAGCGAGCGCGCTTTGCACGATCTACGGGTCCGGCTGATCGGACACATCCATCAGCTCAGCCTCGCCGACCACAACGACGAGCGGCGCGGCGGGCTCGTCGCCCGCGTGACGAGCGACATCGAGACGCTCTCGAGGTTCTTCCAGTGGGGCGGGCTGGCGTGGATGATCGACGGCACGCTGATGCTGATCGTCGCCGGCGTGATGCTCGCCTACGACTGGATGCTGGCGCTCGTCGCCTTCGCGGTCGCGCTGCCGTTGCTGTTCGTGCTGCGCGCCGTGCAATCACGGCTGCTCGTCGCCTACGACCGTGCCCGCCACGGCAACGGGCAGTCGCTCGGCGCCATCGCCGAGGTGGTGTCGGGAGCGCCTACCATCCGCGCCTACGGGGCCGGCGACAAGATGGTGGGCGAGGTCGCCGACGCGGTCGAGGTCACGACGAAGGCACAGATCCGCGCCGCGCTGATCGGGGCGTTCATGTTCCCGTCCGGCGAGGTGTTCTCGGCGTTCACGGTGTCCGCAGTGATCGGCATCGGCGTCTGGCAAGGGCCGAGCCGCGGGCTGACCGCCGGTGCGCTCGTCGGGTTCATCTTCCTCACGTACCGGTTCCTGGAGCCGATCGCCGAGTTCACCGAGGTGCTCGACAGCACGCAGATGGCAGTCGCCGGCCTGCGCCGCGTGCTGTCGGTGCTCGACTTGCCGATCGGGCCGCCGCAGCCCGACGATCCGGTGCCGTTACCGGCCGGGACGCTGCAGATCGACGTGCGTGAGGTGACGTTCGCCTATCGCAGCCGTGACACGTCCGGGAACGACTCGGCGGTGCTCAAGGACATCGACGTGTCGATCCCTGCCGGCCAGCAGGTGGCCCTCGTCGGGTCGACCGGCTCGGGGAAGACGACGCTGGGTCGCCTGATCGCCCGCTTCGCCGACCCGACGATCGGCGAGATCGACCTCGGCGGGGTGCCGCTGCGGTGTGTCGACCGGGCCGAGCTGCGGCGTCGCCTGATCGTGGTCTCCCAGGAACCGTTCCTGTTCGACGACACGATCGCCGCCAACGTCGCCTTCGCCTCGGAGGGGGCCAAACCGCGCGACGTCGAACGCGTCGTCGACGAGCTCGGCGTGCGGGAGTGGGTCGACTCGCTGCCCAAGGGTCTGCAGACCGTGGTCGGCGAGCGCGGCGACCAGTTGTCGGCGGGGGAGCGGCAGCTCGTGGCGTTGTTGCGCGCCGGTCTCGCCGACCCCGACGTGTTGATCCTCGACGAGGCGACGTCGTCGGTCGACGCGCTGACCGAGGTGCGCACGGCCCGCGCCCTGGAGCGCTTGGCGAGCACGCGCACGACGATCGCCATCGCCCACCGGCTGTCGACCGCCGCTCGCGCCGACCGTGTGCTCGTGCTCGAACACGGCCGGCTCGTGCAAGACGGTCGCCACGACGAACTGATCGAGGTGGACGGCCCGTACCGCCGCCTCTACGACGCCTGGGTCTCGGCGACGACGGTCTGAACAAGCAACGGCTGGGGCCCGTCCGCGAACCGTTGCCTATTCGTCCTTGGCCGCCAACTCGGCTTGATGCTTGTCGACCATGTCCTGCACGGCTTGCATGTTGCGCTCGGCCAGCGGCTCGCGGTTGGCCCGCGCCCGCTCCTTCGAGTCGAGCGTGGCGGCGGCGTGCCCCTGGAACTCCGGGAACACACGCTGGGCGATCAGCTCGTAGCTCCGCTTCGTCGCCGCCGGATTGGCCCACTCGTGAGCGAGACACATGTAGCAACCGAAACCGCCTGACTGCTTCTGCAACCGCTCGATCTGCTCGCACGCCATGTCGGCGGTGCCGATCGAACCGAGGCCCGACGCGTTGACGAACTCGATCATCTCCCGGGCGGCGTCCGCGCTGCCGACGTCCATCTGCGGGAACGCCGCGGTGTGCTGGAAGTAGTCGAACCACTGCCGGATCCCGTACTCGACGTCGCGTTCGGCCTGCTCCTTGGTCTCGGCGATGTGCATCAGCCCGACGAGGCGCCATTGCGATCGATCAGCGACGCTCCCGAACGTGGCCGCCCGCTCCTCCATCACGTCCCAGTGCAGCCCGAGCACGTCGAAGCCGGCGGCTTGCGTGGCGCCGATCGAGAGCAGACCGATGCCGTAACGCCCAGCCAGGCGCGGGCCCGACGGCGAGGCGACGGCCGGGACGGCGACGGGGAACAGCGGATCGGAGTACGGGCGCAGATGGAGGCGCGCGTCGACGAGGTTCCACGTCTTCGTCTGGCTCGTGACCGGCTCGTCGCCACGGAGCAACCGCATGATCACGTCGACGCCCTCTTCGAGCAACGGACGGGTCTCGGTCGGGTCGAGCCCGAGCATCATCGCGTCGGTCGGCAGCGAACCCGGGCCCAGGCCGAGCATGAATCGGCCGCGCGTCAGGTGGTCGAGCAGCACCGCTCGCTCGGCGATCATGTACGGGTTGTGGTAGGCGACGCTGATCACGCCCGTGCCCAGCTTGATGTGTCTCGTCCGCTCGGCTGCGGCGGCGATGAAGATCTCGGGCGAGGCGATGATCTCGGTGCCCGCCGAGTGGTGCTCGCCGATCCACGCCTCGTCCCAGCCGAGCCGGTCGAGATGTGCGACGAGTTCGAGGTCCCGTTCGATCGCCAGGGTCGGGTTCTCCCCGGCCTGGTGGAACGGAGCCATGAAGATGCCGAAGCGAAGTCGGTCGTTCATCGTGTACCCCCCAGTGGTTGGGGATCCACAGTAGCCCGCACGCTGATGTGAGGGAATCAGTCGAGGTCGACGCCGAACGGCAGTGGGCCGCGCACCCGAACCAGCGTGCACACGACATCGTCGAAGGGCACCTGACGTTGCAGCTCGAACGTCTCCGTCGCCCCGGGCGCGACGTTCTTGATGGTGCCGTGCAGTTCGACCGCGTTGCGCGACCCGGCCGCTTGCGAGACGTCGATGGCGATCGTGAAGTCGGCGGTGGCATCGTCGAGGTTCGTGATCTCGCCGGTCACCATCGCCCGCGATCCGACCATCGTGCACTCGGTGACACGTGCTTCGTGGTCGGCGGGATCGACGTACGCGTTGTACACGTCGAGGACGATCACGGTCAACGCGAGTCCGATCATGCTCGCCAGCAGCGCACACGCGCCGAGTACGAGTCCGGCAACGGCACGGCTTCGGCCCACCGACGTGTGTGCCGCGCGGCGGTGGGCGACGATGCCGAACACGAGCGCGATCACTGCGATCACCACGCCGAGCACGACGATGAACGGCATCCAGGCGATCGACACGGCGATGATGCCGAGCACCATCGACGCCGTCGCCATGCCGCTGCTGCCCGAGCCGGGGCCGGAGGTCCCACCCGCTGGGTTCGGCAAGATCCCGGCCGGGTCGACGTAGCGCTGGCCGGCGCTCGCGACGTCGGCGGTCCAGTCGCGGCCGTTGTGGAAGCGCAGCTCGAACCGCCCGATCGGGTCGGGGTACCACCCCGCCGTGCTGCTCGCCGCCTCGTCGGTCACGGCCCGAACCTACCGGCCCGGTCCTTCGGCCGGGCCGTATCATGCAGCCCCGTGGAGATCGTGCTCATCCGACATGGCGAACCGGGATGGGAACGCGATCGGCTCGCCGTCACCAATCCGCCATTGACCGAGCGTGGGCACCGCCAGGCGCAGCGTCTCGCGGATGCGCTGCGCGACGAGCACTTCGACGAGATCCTCGTGTCGCCGCTCGTGCGTGCCCGGGAGACCGCAGCGCCGCTGCTCGACGCGCTCGGGCGCGACGAGGTCGTCGAGCCATGGCTGGAGGAGATCCGCGACCCGATGTGGCACGGCTCGCCGGTCGAGAAGGCGAACGAGGCCTACGCGGAGATGCGCACCCGCGCCTCGTCCGACCGCTGGCGTGGGATCGACGGCGGCGAACCCGTGCGTGACTTCGTCGAGCGGATCCACGCCGGTGCCGCGTCGTTCCTCGCGGCTCGTGGCGTGGTGCGCGTCGAGTCGGACCTGCCGGTCTGGCAGATCGCCGAGCCTGGGCGGCGGATCGCGCTCGTGGCGCACGCGGGAACGAACTCGGTCACGATCGGCCACCTGCTCGGGCTGTCACCGACGCCGTGGGAGTGGGACCGGTTCGTGCTCGGGCACAGCTCGGTCAGCCGACTCGAGGCATTGCCGCTGGCTGACGGGCACACGTTCTCGCTGACCAAGCTCAGCGACCTCGAGCACCTCGACCCCGCCGAACGCACGCGCTGAGGGAGCGACCATCTAGCGTCGGGCGCATGCCGCACGCCGCCGATGCCGATCCCGACATGGTGAAGCTCTTCTCGTTCAACGTGTTCACGCAGCTCAGCGGGGCTCTGACGGCGGGCATGATCCACCTCGGTGACCAGCTCGGGCTGTACCGGGCGCTCGCCGACGCTGACGCGTCGCTGAGCTCGCACGAACTGGCCGGACGCACCGGGCTCGACGAGCGCTGGGTGCGCGAGTGGGCGTACAACCAGGGGGCGGCCAAGCTCGTCGCCGTGGAGGCGAGTGAAGTCGGCGAGCGGTTCTCGCTGACGCCGGAAGGCGTTGCCGTGTTGGCAACTCCCGATCACCCGGCGTTCGGGATGGGCATGTTCCACCGCCTGCCCCAGACGATGGACACGCTGCGGGCGATGCCGGAGAGCTTCCGCACCGGTGTCGGCCACGACTACGACAGCCATGGCCCCGAAGGTGCGGTCGGCATCGAGCGCAGCTTCGAGCCGTGGAACCGTGCCCATCTCATCCCGACGGTGCTGCCGACGCTCGAGGGCGTGATCGATCGACTCCGATCGGGCATCAGCGTGGCCGACATCGGCTGCGGCGCAGGGGGAGCGGTGCTGCTGCTCGCCGACGCGTTCCCGCGCAGCACGTTCGTCGGCTACGACATCTCCCAGTTCGCGCTCAGCCGCGCCGACGATCGGCGGATCGAGGCCGACGTGGGCAACGTGCGCTTCGTCGATCCACGGATCGAGCCGTTGCCGGCCGACGGCTCCGTCGATCTGATCACGACGTTCGACTGCATCCACGACATGACCGACCCGCAGGGGATGATGGCGGCCATCCGCGCCGCGCTCGCCGCCGACGGCACGTGGCTGCTCGTCGACATCAAGGGTCGCGATTCCTACGCCGAGAACGTCGCCAAGAACCCGATGGCGGCGCTGATGTACGGCATCAGCGTGTTGTCGTGCATGTCGTCGGCGCTGTCCGAACCGGGTGGCGCGGGCCTTGGCACGCTCGGGCTCCCCGCGTCACGGGCGAGATCGATGGCCGAAACAGCCGGATTCACCCGGTTCCGCACGCTCGACGTCGACCATGCCGTGAACGCGTTCTACGAGATCCGGCCGTGAGCGGGCGACTGACATCACTCTCGCGGTCGATCGACGGCAAGGTTGCCATCGTGACCGGTGCGGCGAGCGGCATGGGGCGGGCGACGGCGCACCTGTTCGCCGACGAAGGAGCACGGGTCGTCGTCGCTGATCTCGGCGAGGATCGCGTGGCCGCGGTCGTCGACGAGATCCGTGCGGTGCACGGCGATGAGCGCGCCCTCGGTGTGGTGACCGATGTCGGCGACATCTCTTCGCTGCGGGCGCTGGTCGACGCGGCGGTCGCGTGGGGCGGTCGGTTGGACATCGTCGTCAACAACGCCGGCATCTCGCTGATCAACACGTCGTTCATGGACGAAGCCGAGTTCGAGGACAACTGGGCGCGCACGCTCGACGTCAACTTGACCGCGCATGCACGACTGGTGCGTCTCGCGCTCCCTCATCTGATCGAGTCCGGCGCCGGGCGAGTCGTCAACATCGCCTCGACGGAATCGATCGTCGCCACGGCGGGGTTGTCCGCGTACGCCGCCACGAAGGCGGGCGTCACCGGCCTCACGCGCAGCCTCGCCGTCGAGCTCGGCCGCCACGGCGTGACGGTCAACTGCATCTGCCCTGGGCCGATCGACACCGGTATGACGGCGGGCATCCCAGTGGAGGCGAAGGAGACCTACGCCCGTCGCCGCGTGCCGCTGCGTCGCTACGGCGACCCCGAAGAGGTCGCCCAGATGACGCTGAACCTGTGCCTACCGGCGTCGAGCTACGTCAACGGGGCGACGATCCCCGTCGACGGCGGCATGACCATCCGTCACACCTGAGCCGGGCTGGATGCGGCGATCGCTGCGTTGCGAGAGCTCCTCGTTGCCGACAGGCAACGTCGTCGCCTCGCGCCTTGCGCTCCCCACATCCAGCTCCGGCTCAGCAAGCTGAGGAGGGTTGGCTCGCGGCAGGTCTCGTGACGACTCAAGGTCAGGCCGAACGTGGCGTTCGGGTTCAGCCGGGCCAGCCGTCGAGGATGCCGCTCAGGCCGGTCGGATCGTGGCGGCCGAGTGCGAGCTGTTCGAGGATGCCGATGCCGACGTGTTCGCCGAGCCCGCCACTGGTGGTGGCGCGCACGATCGACTGGACGTGCACCCGATCGAAGGCGATCGGGTCGGCCACGGGCAGCTCCCAACGTTCACCGGCCACCTCGAGCTCGCCCTTCCACACCCCATGTCCCCACTCGGGGTGGAGGTAGCCGAGGCCGGCCATGTGGAACTCGAACAGCGGCTCGAGACGGATCGTCGTCGGCTCGCCGGGACCCGCGTCGGGCCCGAACGGCGTGAACGTCATCTCGAACGTCTCAGCCGTTCGCGTTCCTGGTCGCCACGCGATGCGGTAGTCGACGGCGCGCATTGCGTCGATCGTCGGCATCTCGTCGGTCGTGGCGACGGGCGCGACGAACGCGCTCTCGTGCCAGCGCTTGCCGTCGAAGAGCTCGTTGACGTCGAAGTGCGTCGAGAACGAGTCGAAGTTGATCGGGGCCCACAGCCAGAAGAACTGCGGATCGGCGACCGGTGCGCCCGACGGCGCCCGCTCGCCGACGGCTCGGATGCCCCACGATCGGTCACGGGACCCGAGCGTCTCGCCGGGCGCGAGGTCGGTCAGTTCACCGTCGACTTCGATCCATCCCTCCCAGCCGCCGAACTGCGTCAACCGGGTGTAGTCCATGACCACGCGTGGACCGATCTGTTGCAGGAAATGGCCCTCCTCGATCGGCGCCGACCGGCGGACGAACGTGAGATCGGCGCGCAACCCGTGGTCGGGTGCATCGACGACGACACGCAGCGCGTTCAGTGGTTCGAGCACCTCGACGCGCAGCGGCCCGACCTCGTTGGCGTCAGCGCGATCGGCCGGGGCGCGGCGCGACGCGTGCACGCTGATCTGCTGGGCGTCTTGCGTGCCGCCACCGACGACGACCGAGAACGCCGCGTCGGCGACGTGCCGGTTGGGGTAGAGGCCCATGGCGAGCGCGAAGAAGAGTCGCGTGTCGCGCGTGTATCCGTTGAAGAAGTAGCGGTCGTAGTGGTTGAGGTCGGATGTCGCGGTGTGGGCGACGGGGCGCGTGGTCTGGTGGATCGGATAGTCGTCGAACGAGCTCAGCACCTCGCCGACGCTACCCATATCCTCGAATCGGTATGAATCGGGAGCTGCCAGCTGACACGCCGCGCGAGCGCTTCACCATCTCGCTCGCCCGGTACCGCCAGCTCGCTGTGATCACCGTCGCCGGACTGTGCCTGCTCGTTGTCGCCGGTGGCATCGTTCGCCTGACCGGCAGCGGGCTCGGATGCGACGACTGGCCGGCATGCAACGAGTCCTCGTTCGTCGACGTGTCGAGCGCCCACACGGCGATCGAACAGGTGAACCGCCTGCTCAGCGGCGTGATCGGCGTGCCGGTGCTGTTGCTCGTGATCGGCGCCGTGCGCGTCCGGCCACCGCGAGGTGGTCTGTTGGCGCCCGCCATCGGTGTCCTCGTGTCGGTGCTCGGCAACGCGGTGGTCGGCGGCATGGCGGTGCGTGGCGAACTGCATCCGGCGCTCGTGCAGTCGCACTTCGTGCTCGCGATCGTGTCGATCGCGTTCGCCATGGTCGCCGTCCACCGCAGCGCGCCACAGCCCGTCGACACCTCGATCGCTCCGTGGATGACCGTGACGGGCAAGTTGTTCATCGGCGTCGGTGTGACCACGGCCGTCGCCCTGGCGACCGGGACCGTCGTCACCGGCACCGGCCCGCACGCCGGCGACGAGGCGGCTCGACGCTGGGGTTTCGACATCTCGACGGTGGCGCTCGTGCACAGCGCGACCGTCTGGCTCGCCCTCGCCACGTTTCTCGTGCTCGTCGCGATGCTGCGCCGCCGCGGCGACTACGGGGCGCATGCCGGGCGCTTGTCGACGTGGCTGTTCGTCGCGATCGTGCAGGGCGGCGTCGGCTACGTCCAGTACCTCAACGGTGTCCCCGAGCTGCTCGTCGGTGTGCACCTCGCCGGCGCGACGGCGCTCTGGGTCGTCACCGTCGACATGTTGCTCCAGGCGCTGTGCCCGCTCGGTGCGGACGACCCAGCCGCGCCCGTCGAACCCCTGACGCCGGAATTTCCATTTGGCGAGGTATCGACCGCCTAAGCTCCTCGCACTATGTCGTCACCCAGGGTCGCCCGGCGGACGCGACTGACGCTTCTCGGCGTCGTGTTGGTGATCGCTGCCGCGTTCGGTCTCGCCTCGAATTCGTATGCCCAGTCGGGTGATGGGGGCGAGGCGGTGATCAGCACGCTCACCGCCAAACCCGACGATCCCACAGCTGAGCGGATCCCCGTCGAGGGCGCCGAGCTCGTCGTGTACGAGGCCGAGATCGCCAACCGCGAGATCGTGTCCGTCGGCGCCGAGGTCGCCCGCGGTACGTCCGACGCCGAGGGGAACGTCGAGATCCCGCTCCCCGGTCCGGGGAGCTACGCCGTCGAGTTGGTGGTCGAGACGCTCCCCGAAGGCATCGAGCTGATCCGCGCCGACAAGCAGCAGCTGCCGGTCGAGTCCCGCAGCGGCCAGCCAAGCCGCGTGCTGTTCAACCTGGCCGAAGGCGACGCGGCCACGGCGGCACGCGATCACACCGGTGACGGTGTCTTCACCCGCGGTGCCCGGTTGCTGTTCGAGGGCGTGATCTTCGGCTTGATGATCGGGTTGTGCGCGGTCGGTCTCTCGTTGATCTACGGCACGACCGGACTCGTCAACTTCGCGCTCTCCGAACAGATCGTGTTCGGCGCCCTCGTCGCCTACTTCATCAACTCGATCCTCGGCATCGACTTGATCTTCGCGTTCTTCATCGCGCTCTTCTTCGGCGGGCTCGGTTCCGCCCTGCTCGACATCGGCATGTGGCGCCCGCTGCGCAAGCGCGGCACCGGCCTCACGGCGATGATGATCATCTCCATCGGGCTGGCGCTGTTCTTGCGCTTCTTGTTCCTGTTCTTGTTCGGCGAACGCTCACGTCCGTACGCGGAATACGCGGTGCAGACGAAGGTGCTGTTCTCGGTCGGCCCGGTCGACGTGCTCCCCAAGGAGCTCGTGATGATCATCGTGCCGACGCTGCTGCTCGTCGGCACGGCGATGGCCCTGCGCCTGACGAAGCTCGGCAAGGCGATGCGTGCCGTCGCCGACAACAACGATCTCGCCGCGTCGACGGGGATCGACGTCGACCGTGTGGTCACCGCGGTCTGGTTCGCCGGCGGTGCCCTGGTCACCGCCGGGGCAGTGTTCTTCGGGCTCAACAGCCAGATCAACTGGCTGATGGGTCAGCAGCTGTTGCTGCTCGTGTTCGCCGCCGTCACGCTCGGCGGTCTCGGCACCGACTTCGGGGCGATGGTGGGCGCGCTCGTGATCGGCGTGTTGACGTTCATCTCCACGCTCTGGGTCGCCCCCGAGTTGAAGAACGTCGGTGCACTGCTCGTGATGATCCTGATCCTGCTCGTACGACCACAAGGGATCTTCGGACGACGGGAACGGATCGGTTAGCGCAGTGGACTGGTCTTCCATCGTCTCCAACGCGTTCCGCTCGGGCATCAGCCAGCAGGCGATCATCTTCGCCCTCGCCGCGATCGGGCTCAACTTGCACTTCGGCTACACCGGCCTGCTCAACTTCGGCCAGGTCGCGTTCATGGCGGCTGGCGCCTACGGGGTGGGCATCACGACCGCCACGATCGGCGCTCCGCTGTGGGTCGGGATCCTCGTCGGTCTGCTCGCCGGTGTCATGCTCGGTGTGCTGCTCGGTGTGCCGACGTTGCGATTGCGCGCCGACTACCTGGCGATCGTGACCATCGCCGTCGGCGAGATCATCAGATTGATCGTCAGAGCGGCCACGCTGAGCAGCGTCACGGGCGGCTCCAACGGCATCAACGGCTTCGCCAACGAGTTCCAGAACTGGAACCCGCTGAACGCCGGTGGCACGTACGGCTGGAACGTCGGTGGGTTCTTGAACCTGCGCTTCAGCGGCGCCGACCTGTGGGAGCTGTTCATCGGCTGGTCGCTCGTGTTGCTCTGCGTGGCGCTCGTGTGGAAGCTCGTGAACAGCCCGTGGGGTCGCGTGCTGCGTTCGGTCCGGGAGGACGAGGACGCGGCGACCGCGCTCGGCAAGAACGTCTTCCGCTTCAAGATGCAGTCACTGATCCTCGGCGGCTCGTTCGGGACGCTCGCCGGAATGTTCTACGCGATCCAGCAGAACTCGGTGCAGCCTGACAACTACGCCACCCAGCAGACGTTCTTCGCGCTCACGGCGGCCATCCTCGGCGGGTTGGCGCGGGTGTGGGGGCCGGTCGTGGGTGCGATGCTGTTCTGGATGATCCTGTCGCTGGCCGAGAACATCCTCATCCAGCTGATCGTGAACGACATCATGCCCGACGCCATCATGACGCGCTCCCAGGTCGGCCCGGTGCGGTTCATGCTCGTCGGCCTCACGTTGATGCTGCTGATGATCTTCCGACCACAGGGCATCTTCGGCGACAAGAGAGAGATCGCGATCGATGTACGGAAGTGACTCCGGCGCGGGCACACCCGCGGACGACAGCGTCGACCTCGGCAGCACATCGGGCGGCGGCGGCGCAGCCACGATGCGCCAGGATTGGGACAACCCCGCCGCTGGCATGTTCGACGGCGTCGCCCACGAGCCCGGCGTCGCCAAGACCGATCCGATCCTCGTGGCCAACGACGTGGTTCGCAGCTTCGGTGGCCTGAAGGCCGTCGACGTCGATCACGTCGAGATCCAGCGGGGTGCGATCACCGCGCTGATCGGACCGAACGGTGCCGGCAAGACGACGTTCTTCAACCTCCTGACGAACTTCGACACGCCCGACTCGGGGAACGTGCGGTTCGACGGTGAGCTCACGAGCGGTGTCCCATCGCACACGCTCGCCGAGCGGGGGATGGTCCGGACGTTCCAGCTCACGAAGGTCCTGGCGAAGATGCCGGTGATCGACAACATGATGCTGGCCGCGCAGCAACAGGCCGGCGAGCACATGTGGAAGGCGCTCTTCAACGGGTGGCGCGGGCAAGAGCGCGGCGTCGAAGCGCGCGCCCTCGAGGTGCTCGACCAGTTCAACATGACCCACATGAAAGACGAGTTCGCCGGTGCGCTGTCCGGTGGGCAGCGCAAGCTGCTCGAGATGGCCAGGGCGATGATGGCCGAGCCGCGCCTGATCATGCTCGACGAGCCGATGGCCGGCGTCAACCCGGCGCTGACGCAATCGCTGCTCGGCCACGTCAAGCGGCTGCGGTCGGAGGGCATCACCGTCGTGTTCGTCGAACACGACATGGACGTCGTGCAGGACATCTCCGACTGGGTCATCGTCATGTCCGAGGGCCGAGTGATCGCCGAAGGCCCACCGCGTTCGATCGGCGAGAACCCTGCCGTCGTCGACGCCTACCTCGGGTCGGCCCACGCCGCCCTCACCGAAGAGATCCGCGAGGCGGCGGCACAATACGACGACTCCGGTCACGCCAGCGAAGGGACCGGCGATGAGTGAGCCGTCGAGTGCGCCGCTGGTCCATGTCGACCACGTGGTCGCGGGGTACGTCACGGGCGTCAACATCTTGAACGGCACCACGCTGGAGCTCTCCGAGGGAGAACTGATCGGCATTATCGGGCCGAACGGCGCCGGCAAGTCGACGATGCTCAAGGCGCTGTTCGGCCTCATCAAGGTGACCGACGGCAAGGTCTGGTACCGCGGCGACGATGTCACGGGCAAGAAGGCGAACTTCCTGGTCGCCCGCGGCATCGGCTACGTGCCCCAGATCAACAACGTCTTCCCGTCGCTGACCATCCGCGAGAACCTCGAGATGGGCGGCTACCTGCGCAAGTCCGGCGTCAACAAGATGATCGACCAGGTCGTCGCGATCTTCCCGCGGCTCGGTGAGCGCATCGACCAGCGCGCCGGGTCGCTGTCGGGTGGCGAGCGCCAGATGCTGGCGATGGGGCGGGCACTGATGATGGAGCCGTCGGTGTTGCTGCTCGACGAGCCGAGCGCCGGCCTGTCACCGGTGCTGCAAGACCAGGTGTTCGAACGCGTGAAGCAGGTCAACTCGACCGGCGTGTCGATCATCATGGTCGAGCAGAACGCGGCGCGCTGCTTGTCGATCTGTGATCGGGGCTACGTGCTCGATCAGGGGCGCAACGCGTACAGCGGCACCGGCGAGGAACTGCTCACGGACCCCAAGGTCATCGAGCTCTACCTCGGCACGCTCGCCAAGGCCCGCTGACGATTGCATCCGGGGTCAGACACGATTGCATCCGGGGTCAGACACGATTGCATCCGGGGTCAGACACCACATGCAACCACGCACCAGCGCGAGGCCGGTCAACGTCATGTGTGCTGTTGCATGTGGTGTCTGACCCCGGATGCAATCCGAAAACGACGAACGGGGCCGCCCGAAGGCGGCCCCGTC
>CAZQCP010000036.1:0-22476 GCA_964592115.1 uncultured Ilumatobacteraceae bacterium | reverse complement strand
CCGCGACCACGTCGTCGAAGCGGTCGCGGTCGAGGATGGCCCCCTCGCGGCGCACATCGCGCTCGCGCACGACGATCAGCTGGTCGACCTTGGCGAAGCTCGGCCGACCCGAGCGGTCCCAGCCGCCGGATCCGATCGGCACGGTGCCGTGCCCGTTGTTCTTCGACGTCAGGGGTACCGCGGCGAGGTCGTTGCCCGTGCGTCCGATGACCACCACCGGTCGGTCCTTGCCCTTCGTCGGGTCGTCCTCGTACGGCACCCACGTCCACACGACCTCACCCGGGTCGGCGTCACCGTCGATGTCGGGCGCGTACTCGACGCGCGTCCCCGACGACACCGTCCGCGCCCTGGGATCCGGCTGCCGCGATGTCCGCCCCGCGAGTCGATCGCGCTCGCGCAGCGCACGCCGCGCGGCGTCCACGAGATTCGAGATCATGCGCGCCACGATCGGCAGGCTACGCATCGAGCGCCGATCTCGGGTTGATCTCGGTAGGAATCGTCCCGCCCTCCGGGAACATCCCGACCGAGATCGCCGCGGTCAGTCGCAGTCGGTGGCGAGGAGGTCGGCGAACGTCTCGCGGCGGACCACGAGGCGGGCATCACCGTCGGCGGCGAACACGACCGGCGGGCGGGTGATCTTGTTGTAGTTGGAGCCCATCGAGTGCCCATAGGCGCCGGTGACGGGCATCGCCAACAGGTCGCCGACGGCGATGTCGTCGGGCACCTGCGCGGCGAACGCGAGCACGTCGCCCGACTCACAGTGCTTGCCGACGAGGCGCACCGTGCGCTCTCGCAGCGCGTCGACAGTGCGCGGCAAGAACACCTCGTACCCGCTCCCGTAGAGGACGGGTCGCGGGTTGTCGCTCATCCCGCCATCGACGGCGACGTACGTGCGCACGCCGGGGATGTCCTTGACCGTGCCCACCGTGTACACCGTGATCGCCGCGGCGGCCACGATCGCCCGGCCGGGTTCGACCATCACCCGCGAGCGCACGCCGAGCGCGTCGCACGCGTCGAGCAACACGTTCGCCCACTGCGTGATCGACGGCGCCTCCTCGCCCTCCACGTAGGCCACGCCGAGCCCGCCGCCGAGGATCAGCTCAGGCAGGTCGAGCGGCACGGCGAAGTCGGCCATCACCTCGGCTGCCTTGGCGAACGACGACGCCTCGAACACGTTCGAGCCGATGTGGCAGTGCACGCCGATCAGGTCCACGGCCGATGAGCGTCGGGCGCGTTCGACCGCCCGCAGTGCGTCGCCGTTGTTGAGGTTGAAGCCGAACTTCGAGTCGTCCTGGCCGGTGGCGATGAACTCGTGCGTGTGGGCGTGCACGCCGGGCGTGATCCGCAACACGACGCGCGGGGCCGGGCCGACACCGGCCGCGACGAGCGCATCGAGGCGGTCGAGCTCGTCGAAGGAGTCGACGACGATCGAGCGCACGCCGACCTCGATCGCCTGGCGCAGCTCGGCGACCGACTTGTTGTTGCCGTGCAGCGTGCACGCA
The DNA here is from genome assembly GCA_964592115.1 of uncultured Ilumatobacteraceae bacterium. GTDB lineage: Bacteria > Actinomycetota > Acidimicrobiia > Acidimicrobiales > Ilumatobacteraceae > Sva-07. Next base: position 20,974 of record CAZQCP010000036.1, on the reverse strand, counting down.
CTCGCCGGCACACCCGCGGCGAGGGCCACGTGCAGCTCGCCACCGCTGGCGACGTCGAGCAGCATCCCCTCGTCGTACGCCAGCCGCGCCATCGCCCGGCACAAGAAGGCCTTCGTCGCGTACACCGCACGCTCGGGACCGAACGACGCCACGGCTTCGCGGCAGCGGGCGCGCAGGTGGGCCTCGTCGTAGACGAACACGGGCGTGCCGAACTCGGCGGCGAGATCGTCGATGCGACATCCACCGATCGACAGCGCGCCATCGTCGCCGACGGTCGCCGTGTCGGGGAGCAGACGGCGCGGGATCGCCGTCACATCTGCTCCGGCGCCTCGATGCCGAGCAGCCCGAGGGCGTGGGCGAGCACGCGGGCCGTGAGGTCGGCGAGGGCGAGCCGGCTCGACCGTACGGGCTCGCCCGACTTGAGGATCGGGCAGTGCTCGTAGAAGGCGGTGAAGTCGGTCGCCAACCCGTACACGTACGTGCACAGCTTGTGCGGGCTGTACGTGTCGAGTGTCGCGTCGAGCGCCGTCGGGTAGGCGAGCAGCGTGAGCGCGAGCGCCCGCTCCTGCGGCGTACCGACGACGATGTCAGCGGCCCGTGCGCCGGCCCGATCGACCTCGGCGCGACGGAAGATCGAACAGATGCGGGCGTGCGCGTACTGGAGGTACGGCCCCGTGTTGCCGTCGAACGAGAGCATCCGGTCCCAGTCGAACACGTAGTCCTTGACCCGGTCGGTCGACAGCTCGGCGTACTTGAGGGCACCGATCCCGATCTGGCGGGCGACCTCGGCACGCTGACCGGCGTCGAGGTCGGGGTTCTTCTCGGCGATGGCCGCCTCCGCACGCACGACCGCCTCGTCGAGGAGCTCGGCGAGCTTCATCGGCTCACCGGACCGGCTGCGGAGCATCTTGCGCTCGGTGTCGAGCACGTTGCCGAACGCGACGTGCACGGCTTCCCGCGGCGGTTGCAGCCAGCCGGCCATAGCGGCGACCGCGAACACCATCTGGAAGTGCTGCTGCTGCGGCGCACCGACGACGTACACGAGCAGGTCGGCGTCGAGTCGCTCGACGCGGTCGACGACACAGGCGAGATCGCTCGTGGCGTAGTTGAACCCGCCAGCGCCCTTCTGCACGATCAGCGGGAGCGGATCCCCGTCACGGTTGGTGAAGCCGGGCGGGAACACGACGTCGGCACCCTCTGACTCGGTGAGGAGGCCGGCGTCGCGCAGCCGCTCGATGATCTCGGGCATCAGCGGCTGGTAGGTGCTCTCGCCGACGAGGTCGTCGTCGGTCAGCAACACGCCGAGGCGCTGGTAGACGGCGTTGAAGTGTTGCGTCGAGAGGTCGACGAGGAGCTGCCAGAGACGGCGCGTCTCGGCGTCACCGCCCTGGAGCAACACGACCCGCTGGCGGGCACGGTCCTGGAACTCGTCGCTCGCGTCGAACGCGGCGCGGGCCTGCCGGTAGAAGCCGTCGAGGTCGCCGAGCGAGAGCTCGTCGGCTGCCCGCTCCTCGCCGATGTCGGCGAGGTACTCGATGAGCATCCCGAACGGCGTACCCCAGTCGCCGATGTGGTTCTCGCGGATCACGTGGTGGCCGGCGAAGCCGAGCATCCGCACGAGCGCGTCGCCGATGACGGTCGTGCGGAGGTGACCGACGTGCATCTCCTTGGCGACGTTCGGCGCCGAGTAGTCGACGACGACGGTCTTCGCGGAGTCGACTGCGCCGACGCCGAGGCGGTCGTCGGTGGCGACTTCGACAAGCGCGGCGGAGAGGAACTCGGGCGCGAACGTGACGTTGACGAAGCCGGGGCCGGCGACTTCGAGGTCGCTGGCGACGCCCGTCAGCACGCCCGAGTCGACGACCTGCGCGGCGATGTCGCGGGGGTTGCCGCCGACGCGCTTCGCGAGCGCCAGCGCCCCGTTGATCTGGGCGTCGGCGCGATCCGACGATCGCACCGTCGGATCGGCCGGGTCGCCGCCGTTGAGCCCGGCGAACACCGGGTTGAGCAGGTGCGCAGTCGTCGCGATCGGATCGGCCATAGGTCCACTCAGTCTGCCGGACGCGGCGCAGCCGCCCTCACCCCGTTTCACCCCGACAAGCAACGGTTGGGGACGGGTCCCAGCCGTTGCTTCTTTTCCACAGGCCCACCGCTGCCGCGCCCGCACGGTTCCGAGACGACCTGCCGGCTCGGGATAGCGTCGGCGCCGATGTCTGCGGTCGTGATCGTGCACCCGGGCAAGGTCGGCGACCCGGCCGCCGCCCGTCGGCGACTTCGTGGGATCGCCGAGTCGCACGGTCACGAGATGCCGCGGTGGGTGGAGACCTCGGCCGATGATCCAGGACCCGGCCAGGCGCGGCGAGCGGTCGACAGCGGTGCCGACCTCGTGCTCGTGTGGGGCGGTGACGGCACGATGATCGGTGTCGCCGCGGCGCTCGACGGGACCGGCGTGCCGCTCGGGATCCTTCCTGGCGGCACGGGCAACCTGCTCGCCCGCAACCTCGCCATCCCGCTCGACCTCGACGCCGCCGCCGGCGTCGCGCTGCAAGGCGAGAACCGCACGATCGATCTGCTCGACGTCAGCCTCGGCCACGGCGAACGACGCGTCAGCGCGGTGATGTCCGGCGCCGGATGGGACGCCGAGATGATGGCCGCTCCCGAAGCACGCAAGCGGCGCTTGGGGTGGGGCGCCTACGCCATCGAGGGCGCGCTCAGCTTGCGTTCGCGACCGATGGAGATCCGCATCTCGGTCGACGAGGGACCGGAGCAGCGACTGTCGGCGCGCACGGTCCTCGTCGCCAACGTCGGCATGCTCGTGGCAGGACTCGTCCTCGTGCCGCAGGCGGCGCCGGACGACGGGCGACTCGACGTGCTCGTCGTCGATCCGACCTCCCCGCTCGACTGGATCCGCACGACCGCCGGCATCGTCACGCGGACCGGCGCCGACAGCGACCCGTCGCGCATCCGTTTCCGTGGGCAGCGTGTGCGGATCGCCACCGGACACGTCCGCAAGCGACAGATCGACGGCGACCTCGTCACGCCCGGCAGCGGTCTCGATGTCACCATCCGCCCCGGAGGCCTCGTCGTCCGCGTCCCGCGCTGACCGCCCAAGCAACGGTTGGGGACGGGCCCCAGCCGTTGCTTCTTTTCCACAGGCCGCGCTGCGCAGGCACGGTGGCCCGAACAAGCAACGGGTCGGGGCCCGTCCCCTCCCCGTTGCCGATTGGCCGCGTACGCTTCTGGGGGATGACCAAGCCGGCCCCGATCGACGACCCGGGCGATGCCGCGCTGGCGGTTGGCGCCGCGGCGTCCGTCGCGGCGGGCGTCCCCGGCGTGCTGCACGGGCTCGCCCACACCCGTGACCAGCTCGGGTTGCGGCGCGGGGCGAAGCTGCTCCTCAAGGTCAACCAGCACGACGGCTTCGATTGCCCGGGATGCGCATGGCCCGAGGGCGACGACCGCTCCCACTTCGAGTTCTGCGAGAACGGCGCCAAGGCGGTCGCCGAGGAGGGAACGCTGCGCCGTGTCGGCCCCGAGTTCTTCGCTGCCCACTCGATCGCCGACCTTGCCGAGCACAGCGATCACTGGCTCGGCCAGCAGGGTCGGCTGACGACGCCCGTCTACAAGGCACCCGGCGACGATCACTACCGACCCGTCGCCTCCGACCAGGCCTACGACATCGTCGCCGACGCGCTCCGCGCGCTCGACGGCCCGAACCGTGCCGCGTTCTACACCTCGGGGCGTACGAGCAACGAGGCCGCCTTCCTCTATCAACTCTTCGTCCGGGCGTTCGGCACGAACAACCTCCCCGACTGTTCGAACATGTGCCACGAATCGAGCGGCGTTGCGCTGACCGAGACGATCGGCATCGGCAAGGGCAGCGTCACCCTCGACGACATCTACGACGCCGACCTGCTGATCGTCGTCGGCCAGAACCCGGGCACCAACCATCCACGGATGCTCACCGCGCTCGAACGGGCGCACCGCGAGGGAGCGCGGATCGTCGCCGTCAACCCGATGCCCGAAGCGGGACTGATGCGATTCAAGAACCCGCAACGGCCATCGGGGGTGCTCGGCGGAGGTACGCCGCTCGCCGACCGCTTCGTGCAGGTGCGCGTCGGCGGCGACCTCGCACTGTTCACGCTCGTCAACCACCACCTCGTCGCGACAGGAAGCGTCGACCACGACTTCGTCGCCGCCCACTGCGACGGATTCGACGAGCTCGCAGACCACCTCGCCGCCGTCGACGCCGACGCGCTGCTCGACCAGACGGGACTCACGGCCGACGAGATCGAGGCGTTCGCGGCGATGGTCGCCGAGAGCGAGCGGATCATCGTGTGTTGGGCGATGGGGCTCACGCAACACAAGGCGGCCGTGCCGACGATCCGCGAGATCGTCAACACACTCCTGCTCCGCGGCAGCATCGGCAAGCCCGGCGCCGGCGTGTGCCCCGTACGCGGGCACAGCAACGTGCAGGGCGATCGCACGATGGGGATCTACGAGAAGCCGTCGGAGGCGTTCCTCGATGCGCTCGGCGCCGAGTTCGGCTTCGCGCCGCCCCGCGAGCACGGCGTGGATTCGGTCGACGCGATCAGGGCGATGCGCCGCGGCGACGTCGACGTGTTCGTGGCCCTCGGCGGCAACTTCGTGTCCGCGGCACCCGACACCGAGGCGACCGCCGAGGCGTTGTCGTCGTGCTCGCTCACCGTGCAGATCTCGACGAAGCTCAACCGCTCGCACGTCACACCTGGCCAGGCAGCGCTGATCATCCCGTGCCTCGGTCGGACCGAGATCGACCGCACCGGCGGTCGCCAGCAGTTCGTCACCGTCGAGGACTCGATGAGCGCCGTCCACGCCTCGCGAGGCGCAGTCGAGCCAGCGCACGCCGACCTGCCGAGCGAGGTAGCGATCGTCAGCGAGATCGCGACACGCGTCCTCGGCGACGGCACGCCAATCGGCTGGATCGCGATGCGCGACGACTATGCCGTGATCCGCGATCACATCGAAGCGGTGATCCCTGGATTCGAGCGCTTCAACGAGCGCGCCCTCGACGGCTTCACCCTCCCCCACCCGCCGCGCGACTCGCTGACGTTCGAGACCCGCACCGGGCGCGCTCGCCTGACGGTCAACGTCGCGGACGCGCTGGTGATCCCGCCGGGGCGGCTGTTGCTGCAGACGGTCCGCTCCCACGACCAGTACAACACGACGATCTACGGCCTCGACGACCGCTACCGCGGCGTCACCGGCGGCCGGCGTGTGGTGTTCTGCAACCGCGACGATCTCGCCGAGCTCGGCGTCGCCGACGGCGCGACGGTCGACATCGTCAGCGAGTGGACCGACGGCAGCGAACGCCGGGCGCCGGCGTTCCGGGTCGTCGGCTACGACATCGCCCGCCGCACGTGTGCGGCGTACTTCCCTGAGGCGAACGTGCTCGTGCCGCTCGACAGCGTCGCCGACGGCTCGAACACCCCCACCTCGAAGGCGATCATCGTGCGCCTCGAACCGACCTGACACCGAAGCGAGCTCTTGTTGCGCCGTGGGCGAGCGCGAACCGCGACAACGACGAGACTCATGACCCTCGTGCTCGACAGCGGGGCGCTGGTCGCACTCGAACGCAACGAACGAGCGATGTGGGTACGCCTCAAGGGAGCGCACCTCGCCGCGGATCCGCCGTTGACACACGCTGGGGTGATCGGGCAGGTCTGGTGGGGAAGGGCGCGCCAGGCCCGCCTCTCGCACGCGCTCGGCGGGATCGACGTCCGCCCGCTCGACAAGGCGCTCGGCTGTGTTCCAACAGTTCTGGCGGCAACCGTCCTGTCGGCGCCGTGCGCCACGCGTCCGTGGGTAGGAACAGCCCTCGGACTCTGGTTCGGGTTCAGTCGCTGGGGTCGAGGGCGACCACCTGGAGACCCGGGATTCCCTCGAAGTCGTCGCCGTTCGTGGTGTACAACGCGAGTCCGCGGGAGATCGCGATTGCGGCAATCATCAGATCGGCAGGACGTCGTCGCGGTTGACGTCCAGCTCGGCGAACGTCGGCGGCCACTCGACCCGAGGCGCGGGCCGCGGCCTCGTCGTACGGCAACGCCGAACCCGAGTGCCGCGCCTCCACCTCCTGCAACACCGCCTGACGCCTGGCGCGCTCGTCGGCTGCCGCGGCAACCAGCGGTCCAGCCGACAACTCACCGAGCGTGACGGTGGTGATCCATCGCACATCGGGCAATGCGGTGAGATCGACCCGGCCCGCGGCGGCGCCCGTCGATCTCGGTGGGGATCGTCCCGGAGGGTGGGAAGATCTGAACCGAGATCGGCTGGATCTCGCCTGTGGCCGAATATCTCTAGCGCATGGTAGGGATATGGTGAGGCGATGCGCAGCGGCACATCAACCCGAGCGGGAACGGCGGCGACGCGAACGACAGGCGACGACGGGCGGGCTGACTCGCCCGACGTGGACGACGTACACGATGACGCCGCCGCATTGCGCGCCGCGGGGTTGTACGTCACCCAGCCGCGCCTGGCCGCGCTCGCGGTCGTACACGACCGTCCTCACGCCACGATCGGCGAGATCGTCGCCGGGGTCAAGAGCCGCCTGGGCACGGTCTCGCGCCAAGCGGTCTACGACGTGTTGAACGCGCTGATCGACGCCGGCATCGTGCGACGGTTCCAGCCCGCTGGGCTCCCGGCGAGATACGAGGTACGCGCCAACGAAGGCGTCGATCACGACCACGCCGTGTGCCGCCGGTGTGGCCGGATCGTCGACGTCCACCTCACCCGGACGACGCACGCGCCCGCCGGCGATCCGCTCGGGTTCGTCGTCGACGAGATCGACGTCACGTACTGGGGCACGTGCCACACGTGTCAGCGCGCCGGGTCGCCCGCCGAGTGCGCCGCTGGCGCCTGACGGATTCGAGGCGACGCCGGGCAGCCGCCACACCGTCGTACATCCGCGAAACCGTTGGCGAACGGGCGCCGTCGACTACGTTCGGCGGTTCGAGGCGACGAGCGGACAGGTGACGAGCACATGGGCGGGATGAGGTTCACACGGTTGGCGTTCGCTGCCTGTACTGCAGCTTTGGTCGGCACCGCAGCGTGCGGAGGTGGCGGCGATTCGGGCACCTGGACCGAAGCCGACGCTCCGTTCTGCAACTCGTGGAGCCGTGACGATGTCGCTGCCTTCATCCCCGAGCCGACGCTCACGGAGTATCAAGAAGGCGCCGATCGCTGCGTGTGGGAGTCGCGAGCACACATCACCTCAGGTGCCGCGACCCGCGTGGTCGAGTTCCGGGCCACCGTCTACGGCGGCACGGACATGTACGACGGGTTGGCAGCGGCGGCCGACAAGATCACCGACACGTTCGACGGCCCCGACGGTGAAGTGTTGCAGTCGAACGGCGTCTACATGTTCCTCGTCGATGGGAACACCTTTTGGGTGTCCGCCACGCGCGGTGATGACTGGGATGATGCTCGCGAGCGCGCGGCGCGCAAGGTCCTGCTCGCCGTCGGCGAGCGATACGAGCCCTGACCCCACCCGTCCGCGCCCATCTCGGTCGGGATCTTCCCGCCTACCGGGACGTTGCCGACCGAGATCGGCTGTGCTGAATCGATCACGCGTTGCACGCGTGGCCGGAGATAGGTAGCGTGGCTATTTAGTTCGGTAAAGGAATTTGCTCATGCCCACCTCGACACCATCGACGTCCGTCGACACGGCGGCACTCGCCGCCCATCTGCGACTGTCGATCACACGCCTTGCGCGGCAGCTGCGCCAGCGCGGCGGGGACGGCACGCTCACCCCCTCGCAGCTCTCGGTGCTGGCCATGACCGGGGCCCGAGGACCGCTCACGATGGGCGAGCTGGCAGAAGCGGAGCGGGTGGCCTCGCCGACGGTCACGAAGATCGCCGCCGCCCTCCACGATCGTGGCCTGCTCGACAGGGAGACCGACGCCGACGACCGGCGCGTCGTTCGCGTGGCGGTCACACCGAAGGGCGCCAAGCTGCTCGAGCGCGACCGCGCACGCAAGACCGCCTGGCTCGCACGACAACTCGAACGGCTGAGCGACGACGACTTGAACACGCTCGACGCGGCCAACGAAGTGCTCGAGCGACTCACGAACACGCACACTGACCGATGACGGCGCCGCACGTTGACCAACGATGAGTGCGATGCGCGCCTTCGGCGCCGAGACCTTCCGCTCGCTCCGCAGCCGCAACTTCCGGCTGTTCTTCTGGGGCCAGGCGTTCTCCCAGAACGGCACCTGGATGCAGCTCGTCGCCATCGACCTGCTCGTGCTGCACCTCACCGACGACGGCGTTGCGGTCGGCCTCGCCACCGCGGCGCGCCTCGCCCCGATGCTGCTCCTCGGACCCTGGGCCGGCGTCCTCGCCGACCGGCGCGACCACCACCGCCTGCTCCTCGCCACGAACGCCGCCGGTGCCATCGCTGCGGCGGCGTTCGCCTTCACCGTCGCCTCCGGCGCCGCGTCGGTCGGATGGATCTACGTACTTGCCATGGTCGCTGGCACCGTCACCGCGCTCGAGAGTCCGGCACGGCGCAGCTTCGTCGTCGAGCTCGTCGACGAGACCGACATCGCCAACGCCGTGGGTCTCAACAGCGCCATGATGACCGGCTCCAAGATCACCGGCCCGGCCATCGCCGGCGTGCTCATCACCACCGTCGGGTTCACGTGGTGCTTCGCCGCCAACGCGCTCTCCTACATCCCCCAGCTCTGGCTGCTCACCCGGATGGACCGCAGCAAGTTCCGCACCCACGAACGAGTCGCCAAGGCGAAGGGCCAGCTGCGCGAGGGGCTGCGCTACATGTGGGCCACCCCCGAGCTGCGCCTGCCGTTGCTGATGATCGCCGTGATCGGTCTGATGACGTTCAACTATCCCGTGGTGCTCCCCCTGTTGGCGACCCGCGATCTCGACGGCGGCCCGGGCACCTACACCATCTTGCTGTCCGTCATGAGCGTCGGCTCGATGATCGGCGCCCTCGTCGTCGCTCGCCGCGCCGACATCGATCCCCGCTATCTCGCCCACTCGGCACTCGGCCTCGCTGCGGCCTGTCTCGGCCTCGCGCTGGCGCCGACCACGGCAGTCGCCACGGTCCTCGTGATCCCGGTCGGCGTGTGCACGATGCTCGTCGTGTCCGGTGCGACGACCATGGTCCAACTCCACACCACACGAGCGATGCAGGGACGCGTGCTGGCGATGTTGACGGTCGTGTTCGTCGGCACGACGCCCGTCGGTGGACCGATCGTGGGCGCCATCAGCGAGCATCTCGGCGCTCGCCCGGCACTCGCCATCGGCGCGTTCGCCGCAGCCGCCGCTGGCGCGGGAGTGCTCCGCGCGTTGCACTCCACGGCCAAGGCAGCCACTTCGACCAGCGCGGCCCCGTACGGGCAGGCCGCCGCCGTGGTCGGTGCTCAACCCCACGATCTCGGCCGCCGGCCCGAGCTGTAGCCGTCACGCCGGCGAACGTTCGCCCGCCGTTCCCGCGGCTCCTACTGGACCTGGCGGTTGCGCCGGGCGACAATCGTGAGATGGCCGCCAACACACCACGCCGAACGAGCATCAACGACCTGGTCGCCGCCGCCAAGGCGCGGATCGAGGAGTTGTCCGTCGAACAGCTGCAAGCCGAGATCGAGGGCGGCGACGTGACCGTCGTGGACATCCGTGACGTCCGCGAGCGCTGGGAGCGCGGCGCGATCCCGGGCGCCAAGTCGATGCCGCGCGGCATGCTCGAGTTCTGGTTCGACCCCGAGTCGCCGTACTACAAGGGCGAGATGGACTTCGCCGATCGCTACGTCGTCTACTGCGCCGGCGGTGGACGGTCGGCGCTCGCCGCCACCGCGCTGGAGGATCTCGGCTACACCAACATCGCCCACCTCACGGTCGGCTTCAACGGATGGAAGGACGCCGGCGGCGCGGTCGAGGTGATCGAGCCCGACCAGAAGTACTTCCGCCCGGACGCCTGACCCGCCACCACCGTTCGAGGCCAAGCAACGGTTGGGGACGGGCCCCAGCCGTTGCTTCTTTTCCACAGGCCCGCGGACCGCAGCCGCCGCTGTGCAGATGCGCCCGTAGGATCGAACCGTGCCTCGCGTGGATGCGCCTTCCCTGCTCGTGGGCGGATCTCGCCGGGTCGTCGAGGGAACGCTGGTGATGGGTGTCGTCAACGCCAGCCCGGAGTCGTTCTCCGACGCTGGGCGTTTCACGACGCTGTCGCAGCGGCTGGAGCTCGCCGCCGAACTCGTGGAGGCGGGCGCGGACGTGGTCGATGTCGGGGGTCAGTCGGCGATCACGCGGCAGCCCGAGATCGCCGCGGACGACGAGATCGAACGGGTCGAGCCGATCGTGTCGTGGCTGCATCGGGAGTACCCGGATCTGCTGATCAGCGTCGACACGTACAAGCCGCCCGTGGCCGAGGCGTGCGCTGCGGCGGGCGCGTCGATCGTCAACGACGTCAGCGGCCTGCTCTACCCCGAGATCGTCGAGGTGTGCGTGCGTCATCAAACGGGACTCGTCGTGATGCACACCGCGGCGCCCCCGAAGGTCCGCCTGCAGGACCCGGCGCTCTACGGCGATGCCGGCACCGAGGTGATCGACTTCCTGACCGACCGCCTCGACACGGTAGTGAAGGCAGGCCTGCCGGCGGAGTCGGTGATCGTCGACCCGGGCCCGGACTTCACGAAGACCCCGTACCAGACCGTCGAAGTGCTCCGCCGTATCGACGACGTGCGCGCCCTCGGCCGGCCGGTGCTGCTGGCGCTGTCACGCAAGGACTTCCTCGGAGCGATCACCGGCCGATCACCGCGAGGACGCGATGCCGCCACGAACGCGGCGATCGGGTTCTTCGCGACCGTCCCCGGCAACATCGTGCGAGTCCACGACGTGCGCGCGGCACGTGACGTGATCGCCACCGTGGAGGTGTTGGCCGGACGCCGCGATCTCGACCCGGACTATCTCCTACCCGACGCGATCCGCCACGAGTCGACCGACTGATGGACCCCGACGCCCAGGCGTGGTTCGAGCGGCGCACGACCACGGCGACGGATTGGCCACTCGCCCGGGTCCTCGACCTCAAGGGTGACACGACCGTCGCGGTGGTGATCCCGGCCCGCAACGAAGCAGCCACGATCGCCGACATCGTCTCCCAGATCCGCACCGACCTCGCCGTGCTCGTCGACGAGCTGGTCGTGATGGACTCGCTGTCCACCGACGCAACGGCAACCGCGGCTGCTGCGGCCGGTGCGATCGTCCACTCCGTCGCCGACGTGCGACCCGACCTCGGCGTGCGCAAAGGCAAGGGCGAAGCGTTGTGGAAGTCGACGTTCGTCACCACCGCCGACATCTTCGTGTTCATCGACGCCGACCTCACCGAGTGGGGCACCCACTTCGTCACCGCACTCGTCGGACCGATGCTCGCATCGAGCGACATCTTGTTGTCCAAGGGCTTCTACGACCGGATCCTCGACATGGGCACCGGCGTGTCCGCCGAAGGCGGCCGGGTCACCGAACTCGTCGCCAGGCCCTGGTTGTCGATCCATCGACCCGCACTGTCGGCCGTCGTGCAACCACTCGCCGGTGAATGGGCCATCCGCCGCAGCCTGTTCGAAACGCTGACCGTCCCGGTCGGCTACGGCATCGAGATCGCCACGCTGGTCGACACCCACGCCGGACACGGCCTCGACGCGATCGCCCAAGTCGACCTCGGACGCCGAGCCCATCACCACCAGCACCTCCACGACCTCGCCGCGATGGCGACCGAGCTCCTCGCCGTCGTCGACCGGCGAACCGGCAGCGCGACCGCTGACCCGATCACGCTCCCCCGCCTCGACGGCGAACGGACCTGGACCGAACGCGCCGTGCCGACCACCGAACGACCACCCGCCGCCACGGTCGGGCCGATGCGCCCGAGCGCAGAGCGCTGACGTTGCCCGGGGGGCTCGCGTCGGCGCTCAGCGACGCGTTGCGCGCTCGCCCTGGTGACCAGGGTGACGAACCGGCCGGTACGGTCGGGGGCGTGCGCGTGGTCAGCTTGGTGCCGTCGGCAACCGAGACGATCAGCGCCTGGGGTGTCGAGCCGGTGGCCTGCACGCGGTTCTGCGAGCGGCCCGACCTGGCGCACGTCGGCGGCACGAAGAATCCAGACGTCGAGCGAATCGTCGCGCTCGCGCCCGATCTGGTCGTGTTGGACCGGCAGGAGAATCGCCGCGAGGACGCCGACGCGCTCATCGCCGCCGGACTGCGGACGTACGTGCTCGACGTCCGCTCGCTGGAGGGCGCCGACGGTGTCGCGGTACAGCTCACACTCCTCGCGGATGCCATCGGGATCACGCCACCGGGCCTCGCAGTGGCGACGTTCGAACCCCTCGACCTCGCCGCGTTCGTTCCCATCTGGCGCCGACCCTGGATGACGATCGGTCCGGGAACGTACGGGTCCTCGATGCTCGCTCACCTCGGCATCCGCAACTGCGTCGGCGACAGCGGGTCCGACTATCCCGAGGTCGATCTCGACGACGTGGCGGCCCGAACGCCCGACGTCGTGCTCGTCCCGTCGGAGCCGTACACGTTCACCGACGAGCATCTCGATGACCTGTCCGCGGTCGCTCCGACGATCCGCGTCGACGGACAGGACCTGTTCTGGTGGGGGGTTCGCACCCCCGCCGCGCTCCGCCGGCTGCACACCCAGCTCACGGCGCGCCAGCCGGCCGTTCGGCAGGCATCGGTTTAGAGTGCCCGCCATGGCGGCACCGCTCAGGTCGGATCCGATCGCGCTCGGGGTGGACAACTGGGTCGCCGCCGGGTGGCGTTCGTCGTCGCTCGGGATGGCTGCGGTGACGTCGGTGATGCGTGCCCAGCAGTTGTTGTTGCACCGCGCCGACGAACTGCTGCGCCCGCTCGGGCTGACGTTCGCCCGCTTCGAGGTGCTGATGCTGTTGCGCTTCTCGAAGCGCGGCGAGTTGCCGCCAGGCAAGATCGGCCAGCGCCTTCAGGTGCATGCGGCGAGCGTGTCGAGCGCGCTGAACCGCCTCGAGGCCGACGGGATGGTCGTGCGGCGGTCGAACCCGCGCGACGGACGCGGCGTGTTGGCCTCGATCACCCCAGCGGGACGGGAGTCCGCGGATCGAGGCGCCGCGCTCTTGAACACGGAGTTGTTCGAGACGCTGCCGCTGCCCGACGACGACCTGGAGATGCTGGTCGACGTGATCGGTCGGCTCAGACTCCACTTCGGAGACTGGGCATCTCCCGAATCGTCGACGTGAGTACGTCGTGACAGCCGACGACGCTCCGGAGCGGTTCTCGGGAGCGTGAGTGCCGCCATCCGGAACTGACGGCCCCGAGAATCTGGACGACGTCGAACACGCGGGTACGCCGGGCAGAACGACTGGACATCTAATTAGACATCAAAGTAAACTGGAGCGATGACGAGCGCTCCGCAGCCCCGCCGCGACCGAGCTGACGGGTCGGTGTCGGGCATGACGATGTCCGGTGTGCCTGTCGACGCGGTGTACGGCCCCGACGACGAGCGTCCTGGCCAGTATCCGTACACGCGCGGTCCGTACGAGACGATGTACCGCACCAAGTTGTGGACGATGCGGATGTTCGCCGGGTTCGGCACCGCCGAGGACACGAACTGGCGGTTCAAGGAGATCATCCGCACCGGCGGCGATGGCCTGTCGACGGCGTTCGACATGCCGACGCTGTTGGGCATCGACTCCGACGATCCGATGTCGCTCGGCGAGGTCGGCCGCTGCGGCGTGGCGATCGACTCGCTGGCCGACATGGAGGACCTCTTCGCCGGCATCGACCTGTCGGCGATCACCACGTCGATGACGATCAACTCCCCCGCGGCGCCGATCTTCGCGATGTTCATCGCCCAGGCGGAGAAGGCCGGTGTGCCCCGCGCGGCGATCGGCGGCACGTTGCAGAACGACATCTTGAAGGAGTACCAGGCGCAAAAGGAGTTCGTCTTCCCGCCGCGCCCGTCGATGCGGTTGGTGCGCGACACGATCACGTTCTCCGCCGCCGAGATGCCCCGCTGGCACCCGGTGTCGATCTCGGGCTATCACATTCGCGAGGCGGGCTCCACCGCCGCCGAGGAGCTGGCCTTCACCCTCGCCAACGGGTTCGCGTACGTCGAGCTCGCCTTGGCCGCCGGGCTCGACGTCGACGCGTTCGCGCCGCGCCTGAGCTTCTTCTTCAACGCCCACATCGACTTCTTCGAGGAGATCTGCAAGTACCGCGCCGCCCGGCGGATCTGGGCGCGGTGGATGAAGGAGCGCTACGGCGCCCAGAACCCGCGCTCGATGCAGATGCGGTTCCACACCCAGACCGCGGGCGTGTCGCTCACCGCGCAACAGCCCGAGGTGAACATCGCCCGCACGGCGATCGAAGCGCTCGCCGGCGTGTTGGGCGGCACGCAGTCGCTGCACACGAACTCGATGGACGAAGCCCTCGCGCTGCCCACGGAGAAGGCGGTGCGGATCGCGCTGCGCACCCAGCAGGTGATCGGCTACGAGACCGGCGTCGCCAACGTCGCCGATCCCCTCGGCGGTTCGTACTACGTCGAAGCGCTCACCGATGAGCTCGAAGCGCAAGCGGAGGCGATCTTCGCCGAGCTCGAGACGATGGGCGGCGGGTCGCTCCTCGAAGGTGCCTATGTCGGCATCGACGACAACTGGTTCCAGGGCCGTATCGCCGATTCGGCCTTCGAGCTCGAACGGCAGTTCAACACCGATGACCGCATCGTCGTCGGGGTCAACCGGTTCACCGACGGCAACGACGACGACCAGATCCCGTTGCTGCGGATCACCAACGAAGACGAATCCCGCCAGCTCAAGCGCCTGGAAGATGTCCGCGAGCGGCGCGACAGCGACGCCGTGGCCGCCGCGCTCGCGGCGCTGAAGACCCAGGCAGCCGACCCGGAGATCAACCTGATGCCGGCGCTGATCGACGCGTCGAACGCCTATTGCACCCTCGGCGAGATCATGGCGACGCTCGGCACCGTGTTCGGCCGCCACATCGAGACGCCCACCATCTGAGATCGATCTGTCGGGCCGGTTTGAGCGCATTCCCCCGCAGCCTCGCCGGCCCGACACCCCCCACCGCACGCTCGACTCATCCACACCGCCCGCCACCTCACACCCCACCCCCACTCCCCATCCCCCTCGCCACACGTCAGCGTTGCCACACGGAGGAACCTCACCATGTCCGGAGAACGAGTGCTCGTCGCCAAGGTCGGCCTCGACGGCCACGACCGCGGCGTCAAGATCGTCGCCCGCATCCTGCGCGACGCCGGCTTCGAAGTGATCTACACCGGGCTCTTCCAGACGCCTGACACGATCGCCGCCACCGCAGTCGACGAGGACGTCGACCTCATCGGGCTGTCGATGCTGTCGGGTGCCCACATGGCGCTCGCCCCTGCGGTCGTCAACAAGCTCCGCGAACGAGGCGTCGACATCCCGGTCGTCGTCGGCGGCATCGTCCCCAACGACGACATCACCGAGCTCGAAGCGGCCGGTATCGCCGCCGTCATCACCCCCGGTGCGACCGCGGCCGTGGTCACCGCCACCGTGCAGCGCGTGCTCGATGCGGCACAATTGGTGCCGTGAGCCAGCCCATCACGCTGACCGACGAACAGCGCGAGTTCCGGGCCGTCGTCCGTGAGATCGCCACCAAGCACCTCGAACCGCTCGCCGCCGAGGCCGACCGCACGTCGACGTACTCCCACGAGGGCTTCGACGTCTTGCGCCGCAACGAGCTGACCGGCCTGTCGTACCCGGTGGAATACGGCGGTGCCGGCGCGTCACTCGTCGATCAGGCGATCTGCACCGAAGAGCTCGCCCGTGTCGATGCGTCGGCGAGCTTGATGTTCCTCATCTCCAAGCTCGGCATGTTGCCGGTCCTCAACTTCGGTTCCGATGACATCAAGCAGCGTTACCTCCCGCGCATCGTGTCGGGTGAGTCGCAAGCGTCGTATGCGCTCTCGGAAGCTGACGCCGGTAGCGACGTCGCGTCGATGACCACCAAAGCGGTCCGCGACGGCGACGACTGGGTGATCACCGGGTCGAAGTGTTGGATCACCAACGCCGGGATCTCCGACGTGTACACCGTGTTCGCCCGCACCTCCGACGACCGTCACCGCGGCATCACCGCCTTCGTCGTCGAAGCCGACTGGGGCGTCGAGGTGGACAAGCTCGAACACAAGCTCGGCATCCGCTCGTCCCCCACCGGTGTCATCCGTCTCGACGGTGCGCGCGTGCCCGACACCCACCGCCTCGGTGACGTCGGCGAAGGGTTCCGCATCGCCATGCACACCCTCGATCGGAGTCGCCCGACGATCGGTGCGCAAGCTGTCGGTATCGCCCAGGGTGCGCTCGACTACGCCGTCGGTTACATCAAGGAACGCCGCACGTTCGGTCGTCCGCTCGCCGACAACCAGGGCCTGCAGTGGATGGTGGCCGACCTCGCCACCCAGATCGAAGCCGCCCGCGGGCTCGTCTACCGCGCCTGCGCGACCGCGGACGCGGGCGACCCGTACGGCGAGCTGTCGATGCTCGGCGCGATGGCCAAGAAGTTCGCCTCCGACGTGGCGATGAAGGTCACCACCGACGCCGTCCAGCTCCTCGGCGGCTACGGCTACACGAACGACTTCCCCGTCGAGCGCATGATGCGCGATGCCAAGATCACCCAGATCTACGAAGGCACGAACCAGATCCAACAGATCGTGATCGCCAAGCACGTGATCGGTCCCTACGAGAAGGGCACCACATGACTGTCACACCGGTCGAGGGCACACAGATCGAGCGAGTCGGCGTCGTCGGCTGCGGACTGATGGGCTCGGGCATCGCCGAAGTGTGCGCCCGCGCCGGGCTCGACGTACTCATCCACGAGGTCGACGCTGCCGCCGCCGAGCGCGGCCGATCCCGGATCATCACCTCGCTCGACCGCGGCCTCGCGTCCGGCAAGCTGACCGAAGACGCCCGCGACGCGGCGGTGGCGAACCTCGCGTTCACGACCGACCTCGGCGACCTCGCCGACCGGCAACTCACCGTTGAGGCGATCATCGAACGCGAAGACGACAAGACCGCCGTGTTCACCACGCTCGACAAGGTGCTCACCGCAGACGACGCCATCCTCGCCTCGAACACGTCGTCGATCCCGATCATGAAGCTCGGCATCGCCACCGAGCGACCCGAACAGGTCGTCGGGATCCACTTCTTCAACCCGGTGCCGGTGTTGCACCTCGTCGAGCTCGTCACCAGCCTGCTGACGTCCGACGTCACCGTCGCCCGCGCCGACGCCTTCGCCACGGAGACGCTCAGCAAGAAGGTCATCCGCTCGCAAGATCGCGCCGGGTTCGTCGTCAACGCCCTGCTGATCCCCTACCTCCTGTCCGCCATCCGGATGATGGAGTCCGGCTTCGCCACCGCCGAAGACATCGACACCGGCATGGTCGAAGGCTGCAACCACCCGATGGGACCGTTGCGGTTGACCGACCTGATCGGCCTCGACACCACCCTCGCCGTCGCCGAAAGCCTCTACGAAGAGTTCAAAGAACCCCTCTACGCCCCGCCACCACTCCTGTCACGCATGGTCGAAGCCGGCCTCCTCGGCCGCAAGACCAAACGCGGCTTCTACGACTACACCCGCTGACGACCGCGCCGAACGTGCCCAGGCAGGTCCGGTTGCACGGCGGATCTGGCGGTCCCGGGGTCGCCAACGACGCTGAGTGAGCAGGGAACCCGGATTGTCCTGCGACGACATCGTTGCTACGCCTTCTGCGCGGCTGCACGAGTCCACCGCCGGGCTGTTGGCGCGTGGTATCGACTCGGCCGACCGACCTGCTCAGCGATCCTTGGAGAACACCCCGCCCACCCGCGTCAGTCGGGTCAGCTCGTCATTGTCGACGCCAAGTTCGGCGAGCAGCTTCACATTGTGCTCGCCCAGCATTGGGGCTGTTGCAGAATCGTCTGGCGGTCGCGGCGGGTCGATGCCATCGAAGTAGAAGGGCGAACCGAGGGTCAGCGCCGAGGTCGTCGCGCCCCATCGCTCGCCACAGACCCTTCACTTGTGCCTGGGCGCTCACGTCCGCCATTCCCACACCGACGAACAGCGGTGGGCCATCGGGTTCACCGGTCATGTGCATGAGACCGGAATGTGCCTGCGCCACGAAGTCGAACGTTGGCTTGGTCGCGAGGGGCCCGCGCTGTCCGAAGCCGGAGATCGAGGCCATGATGAGACGGGATCCTTATTCAACCACGTGGTTGACAACGGGACCAACGGCACGTAGGTTCGACGTCGACCGACGGGAGGAAGGAGCACGTTTCGTGGCCGATCACCAGACCCCCCAGGACGGATCCCGGGCGCACGACCCGGCCGACGAGCACCGCCGGGTCGCGGCGACGTTCACCGGGACGGTCGAGGGGACACCAGCCGAGGCGTGGGACCATCCTGCACCGCCCGAGGGGTGGGTTGCCCGCGACGTGGTCCGCCACCTCGTCGAATGGTTCCCGGCGTTCCTCGAGGGTTCGACCGGGATCACCCTGCCCGCCGGGCCGTCGGTCGATGACGACCCGCTCCGAGCCTGGCGCACCCAGACCGACGCCGTGCAGGCGCTGCTCGATGATCCCGACACCGCCGACCGGCGGTACGACCTGCCGCACATCGGCACCATGACATTGGCGCAGGCCATCGACATGATCTACACCGCCGATGTCTTCCTCCACCGCTGGGACCTCGCCAGGGCCACCGGCCAGGACGAGACGCTCGAGCCCGACAAGTGCGCGGCGATGCTCGCGGAGATGCTGCCGATGGACGACGTGCTGCGCCAGAGCGGCCACTACGGCCCGCGCGTCGAGGTGCCCGACGACGCCGACGTCCAGACGAAGCTGCTGGGGTTCATCGGCCGCACGCCATGATTGCCGGCCCGGCTCGGTGGTTGACCCGCTCGGACCGCTTCGACTGGCGCACGGTCCTGATGTCCGGTCAGGTCACGCAGACCCGATCGCCGGAGCGATGCCCGCTGGACGGCGCGGGCGGTCGTCAGGAATGGTCGGCGAGGTACTGCTCGACCAGCTGGCGTGGCGCCATCGCCAACCAGCCGTCCTCGATGGTGTCGCGCAGCGCCCGCTTCGTGATGACGTCGAGCCGGATCAACACGGCGGCGTAACCGTCGAAGTGCTGCATCGTGAAGAACGCATCGGGATTGGCGGCCAGCACCGCTTCCTTCTCACCGAGGTCGTCGACGCGTGTGGCGAAGATCGGGCCGTGCGGCGGCGTCTCGTCACCGAAGCGCTTGACGTCGGCCTTCGTCAGCGGACGTTCCCAGGCGAAGAGCTTGCCCTTGACCGTCCAGCCACGATTCCCCCAGCTGACCTTCTCCACCGCGTCCGGCATCGCCGCCGCCATCGAGTGCGCCTCCCCGAGGGTCACCACCGCGTCGACAGTAGCCGGATGACGAAGCCGGTGGTGGAGCGACCGAAGCGCTGCCGCCGCCGAGCGCGGCCGATCCCGGATCATCACCTCGCTCGACCGCGGCCTCGCGTCGGGCAAGCTGACCGAGGAAGCCCGCGACGCGGGGTCTCATGGCCTCCGATACGCGTCGGCGCGATGGGCGATGCCGATGACGTACACGATGCGGGCAGCATCGTCGACCTCGACCAACACCCGATACGAGATGCCCACGTAACCCGACCGCACGCCGGCGAACCTGCCCTGGAGCGGCTTCGTGACCCGGATCGGGTTGTCGGCCAACGGGCCATCGAGGAAGTTGGTCACGGCGTCGACGACCTTGCGGGGCAACCTGCCCAGATCGCGCATCGCTGGCCCGGTCAGCTCGACCCGGTACGCGCCCGAAGCGCTCATCGCGCGTGGCGGGTCGATTCGAGTTGCCTGCGGGCCTCGGCGACGCTGGTCGTGCGACCGGCGGCGATGTCCGAACGGGCCTCCGACAGGTCGGCGTCGATACCCGGCTCGGCCGCCCACGCGAGTGTCTCATTCAGTGATTCGAACTCGTCAGCCGACATCAACACCGCCGCTGGGTATCCGTGCCGGGTAATCGTGACCACATCATGCGTCGAGTTGACCGAATCGACGAGCTCCGACAGACGGGTCTTTGCGTCGGTGACCGGAAGGGTGCGCACACGACGACACTAGTCAGAGAAGCGACCAGTGACAACGCCGAATTCTGGTCCGGTCAAAGGACCTGCGAATGACGAACGCCGCGCCCGAGACTTCCAAGTCCCCAAGGCATCGCGCACGCCTGACGGACGAATGGTGGATGATCCACCGTCATTTTGCGGCGCAAACTGACGGCAACATGCTCAAATCGGAGCGTGAACGCAAGTTGCCAAAGCTGTATTGGACCGACCCTGGCATCGTCCGCGCGGTCCGCGGCGACCGTGGGTCGGTGTCCAGTGAGACGGCCGGCGCCCTCGTCGAGGGGTGGGTCTTCACATTGCTGCGGACCTACATGGCGGCCCGTGAGTTCGCGGATGGCATCCACTACTGGTCGCCCGCCGACGCACGCGACACCGAGGTCGACTTCCTGCTCTCCCGTGGGACACTGCACCTCGCGATCGAGGTCAAAGCTGCCAATCGCGTCGACCACAGGCACCTCAAGGGCCTCCGAGCGATCGCTCCGCTCGCCGGGCTCAGCCGACGGGTACTCGTCTACCGAGGCGACCGGCCCCAGCGCACCGACGACGGCATCGACATCCTCCCCGCGGCCCAGTTCGCCGACCTCCTCGCGTCGGGCCAACTTTGGCCGTAGGCCAGGCCGACGTTAGGTCGTCTTGACGACGAGCACGCTGCACGGCGCGTGGTGCACCACGTCGCTGCCGACGCTCCCGAGCAGTCGACCGAACCCCTGCATCCGGACGTTGCCGACGACGATCAGATCGGCGTCGACCTGCTCGGCCACGTCGATGAGCGCGTCCGCGGGCTTGTCGCCGATCGCGTGGACCTGCCAGCC
>CAZQCP010000035.1:0-22642 GCA_964592115.1 uncultured Ilumatobacteraceae bacterium | reverse complement strand
GGCTCGGTGAGGCGATGTCGGGCCTCGAGATCGCCCCGCTGGCGGCCGAAGACGCGCTCCTGCAGAACCGCGGAGGCTGAGGGGCTCACCCGTGACGATCAGTGAGTGTCACACATTGGCCCGAATCGCGACGAAGGAGGATCGTGTCGCAATCGAAAGCTGATCTTCCTCCTGGCACGCTGCCGCTGACGCTTACCCACGTCCTGCGGAGGATGAGTACAGTCCACGCCGCGAAGCGGGTTGTGGGGCAGCTCGACTCAGGTGGCCGCACGTCGTCCACCAGTTTTGCGGATGTCGCCGGTAGCGCGACGCGGCTGGCGGCGGGGTTGCGCGCGCTCGGCCTCGAACCCGGCGACAGGGTGGGCTCGTTCTCGCCGAATACGTTGGAGCATCTGACCGCCTACTACGCGGTGCCATGCGGAGGGTTCGTTCTGCATACGCTAAACCTCCGCCTTTCCCCGGAGCAGGTGGCGTTCACCGCGAACCACGCCGGGACCCGGGCGGTGATCGTCGACGGCGGGCACGTGAGCGAGTTCGCCCGCATAGCACCGCTGGTTGAGGGGATCGAGCACGTCATCATCACGGGTGGCGACGCGGTCGGATCCGGGTTGCCGAATGCGATTGAGTGGGACGAGGTGCTCGCCCTTGGCGGGGGGAACTTCGAGTGGCCCGAGCTAGACGAGAATGCCGGGGCGGCACTGTGTTACACCTCGGGAACCACCGGTGACCCCAAGGGGGTTCTATACAGCCATCGCACCTTGAGCGTCCACACTTTGGCGATGTCGGCGTACGACACCTATCGGCTCTCGGAGGCCGACACGGTACTCACGGTCGTGCCGATGTTTCACGCCATGGGGTGGAACTTGCCATACGTCGCCGGTCTGATCGGCTGCGACATCGTCCTCCCCGGGCAGTTCCTGCAGTCGGAGCATCTGGCTCGTCTGATCGAGGAGCAGCGAGTGACTTCGTCCTCGGGCGTGCCGACGATCTGGATGGATCTGTTGCGCTGCGCCGCGGAGAACGGGACCGACCTGTCAAGCCTGCGCTACCTCATCTGTGGTGGGGCGCAGGTGCCACCCAGCCTCATTCGCACCTACGAGGAGCGTCATGGGGTCAACGTCGTGCAAGGCTGGGGAATGACGGAGGTGCTGCCGGGTGCCACCATTTCGCACGACCCTCCGGGGGCGTCTGAGGAAGAGCGGCGGCGGCGGCGCACCATGGCTGGCCGAGTGACTCCCTTCTATGAGTTGCGTGTAATTGGTGAGGACGGGACAGTCCTACCAAGCGACGGCGAGACAACCGGTGAAATCGAGATTCGCGGGGTGGCGGCGGCGGCCGAGTACTACAGAAACCCGGAGGCCTCGGAAGACCGCATCAGGGACGGCTGGCTACGGACGGGCGACGTCGGCTCCGTAGATCCCCAGGGGTGGCTTCGCATCACCGACCGCGCCAAGGACGTGATCAAGTCGGGAGGCGAGTGGATCTCGTCCGTGGATCTGGAGTCAGCGCTGATGGAGCATCCGAGCGTGGCATCCGCCGCCGTGATCGCGATTCCGGACGAGCGCTGGGGGGAGCGTCCTCTTGCCTGCGTAGTCGCCGAAGGCTTGGAACCAGAGGACCTCATTGCTTTCCTCTCTGACCGGGTCGCCAAATGGTGGCTTCCGGCCGAGTTCGCATTCATCGATGCGATCCCCCTCACGAGCACCGGCAAGTTCGACAAGAAGGAGCTGCGAGCGATGCTGGCGGATGGCCGGCTCTCAGATAGCCGTAAACGCCCACCTCGGGGAGAGGAATGAGTTCAACGCCCCGGCGTCGTCAGCCGGTGGCGGTGCGCTCGCGGGCCAAGGCGGCGAGGGCGGGGACGCCGGACTCTAGGCTGGCGAAGTAAGGGTCCCGGGTGGTCCCGGCGCCGAAGCGCCGGAAGCTGCTCTCGAGGAAGATCGCCGCCTTCCAGGTAGCAAGGATCTGGTACCACGGGAGGGCATCGACCGCGCGCCCGGTCCGCTCCGCGTAGCAGGCGGTGAGGAAGTCGCGGCCGGGGAAGCCGGCGCCGCGGGTTACCGAGGAGAGGTCGGAGACCGGGTTCGGCGGATCGCCCTGCTCCGACCACATCGCGGTCATGTAGCCGAGGTCGGCCAAGGGGTCGCCGATCGTCGCCATCTCCCAGTCAAGGATCGCCGCGAGCCGGGTCGGGGCGGCGGCCATCATCACGTTGCCGATCCGGTAGTCGCCGTGGACGACCGTCGAGGGTGGCGATTGCGGTCGGTTGGCGGCGAGCCAATCGGCGACCGCCTCCAGGTCGGGCAGCGGCCGGGTCGCGTTGGTCTCGTACAGCCCGCGGAAACGCTTCAGCTGGCGCTCCAGGTAACCGTCCGCGCGGCCGAAGCCGGCCAGCTCGCCAGAGCTCGCATCGACCGCGTGCAGGTCGACCAGGCCGTCGACCAGGGCCTCCGCGATCGATTCCGCCTCCCCCTCGAGCGGCGCCGGCATCGTCGTGGTGAGGACGAAGCCGTCGACCCAGGTCATCACGTAAAACGGCGCTCCGATGACCGCCTCGTCCGCGCAGATGCCGAGCACCTCCGGCACCGGCGCGCCGTGCGGGCGCAGAGCGCTCAGGAGGCGCGCTTCGCGGACGACGTCGTGGGCCGAGGGCGGCAGCGGGCCGCGTGGCGGGCGGCGGAGGACGACCCGGGCGCCCTCGCGCTCGACCAGGAAGGTGTGGTTCGAGTGGCCCTCGCCGATCGCCACGCGCCGCGCCGCCCCGCTGCCGATGCCGAGGCTGTCTAGGTAGGCCTCAAGCGGCTCGGCGGGGGCGAGCTCCGCCAGTTCGGCGTCGTTCACGACCCGGCGACCGGATCCGCGCGGCGGGCGGCGCGGGCGCGCAGTTGGCGGCGGGCGATCGACCAGAGGTGAGTCTCGGTCGGCCCGTCGTAGATGCGGAACGGGCGCACCTCGTTCATCAGCCGGGCCAGCGGCCCGTCGCCGGAGACGCCGGTACCGCCGCACACCTGGACCGCGTTGTCGACGACCCGGTTGACCGCCTCGGCGACGTAGGCCTTGGCGACGGAGGACTCGTGCTTGGCCGGCTCCCCGCGGTCGAGCGCCCAGGCGCAGCGCCAGATCAGCAGGCGCGAGGTCTCGATGTCGATCAGCGAGCGGGCGAGCTTCTCCTGCACCATCCCCAGCTCTCCCAGCGGCTGCCCGAACGCTTCCCGCCCGGCGACGTAATCCAGGGCGAAGTCGTGGGCGCGCCGCGCCGCGCCGAGCCAGCGCTCGCAATGGGTGAGGCGGGCGGGGGCCAGGCGCACCTGGGCATAGCGGAAGCCCTCGCCGACACTGCCGAGCACGGCGTCGTCGGGCACCTCGCAGTCCTCGAAGATCACTTCGGCGTGGCCGCCGGGGAAGGCGCGGTCGGTGACGTCGAGGATCCGCTCGATCTGGTAGCCGGGGTTGTCGGCGTCGACCAGGAACATCGTCGCCCCGGCGTCCCCGGCGAGCGCCATGCAGATGGTGAACGACGCTCCTTCGGCGCCGGTGATGAACCACTTGCGGCCGCTGATCGACCAGCCCGCGTCGGTCTTCCGCGCCGTTGTCCGCAACATCGTCGGGTCGGAGCCGGCGCCCGGGGCGGGCTCGGTCATCGAGAAGCAGGAACGGATCTGGCCCGCCGCCAGCGGCACCAGGTAGCGCTCGCGCTGCTCCGGCGAGGCGATCAGGTCGAGCATGTGCATGTTGCCCTCGTCCGGCGCTGCGCAGTTCAGCGCCTGCGGCCCGAGCAGGCTGTAGCCGCACTCCTCGAGGACCACCGCGGTGCCCCGATGGTCGAGCCCGAGGCCGCCCAGCTCCTCACTCAGCTGCGGCCCGAAGACGCCCCACTTCTTCGCCTCGTCCTGCAGCTCGGCGCGCAGGTCGACGTCGGTCCCGTGGGTGGAGACGTCGCGCGGCTCGGCCGGGATGCACACCTCTTGGACGAAGCCGGCGACCCGCTCACGCAGGTCGACCAGCTCTGGCTCGAGCTCGAAGTCGATCACGCCGCGGCCCAACCACCATCTGCGAAAAGGGTTGCCCCGGTTACGTATCGGGCAGCGCTCGAGGCGAGGAACATCGCCGAACCGACAAGTTCGGCCGGAGTGCCGAATCGTTGCATCGGAGTTCTTTCCCGCAGCTTCTCGCCCCAGTCGGGATGTTCAAGCAGCTCTTCCGTCAGGTCCGTCTGCAGGTAGGCCGGCGCCAGCGAATTGACTCGGATGCCCTTCGGGGCCCACTCGATTGCGAGGGTGCGGGTGAGCATTTCCAACCCGCCCTTGCTCATCGCGTATGGGAGCAATCGCTCCAGGCCTCTACTTCCATGAATCGACGAAACGTTGACCACGCTCGGTTCCTCGGCCGGTTCCATCAGCGGTAGCGCGGCGCGACAGCACGAGAAGGCGCCAAACATGTTGGTCTCGATCACGGCTCTCATGTCATCAAGCGCGAGCTGCTCCGCCTTCTTGAAATGGGGACTGATCCCCGCGTTGTTGAAGAGGACGTCGAGACCCCCGAACCTCTTCTCTATACGCCCTATCGCGACGGCGACCTGTTCGACATCGTCGACCGAGCAAGCAACCGGGAGTGCGGTGCCGCCGGACGCCTCGATCTGCTCCGCGACCCGGTTCAAATCCTGCTCCGATCGCGCGCTGATCGCGACCCGTGCTCCGGCACCCGCCAGCGCGAAGGACAGCGCGCGGCCAAGGCCGCGGCTCGCACCGGTGACCCAGACGACGCGACCGTCGAAGCGCAGGTCCGGGGGGCTGCTGAGCAGTTGCGTGTCCTGTGTCGTCGTCTCGCTCATAGCGGATGTCAACCAGTTGGCGCAACGGTTCGCTCTACCGGGAGCGAGCCGGCAGGTCGAGCGGAAGCCGCAACCCCGGAGACAACCGGGACACCATGAACAGAGCGTTGTATGCCCGAGCGATCGTCGCCGTGTCTCCCTGTAGTCCGTCGATCTCCACCGAAGTCTCCTGCCCGTCGGTCGAAACGACCTCGATCTTGTCGCTGCTGGCGGACTCGAGGCGGTAGTCGACGGAGAGATTCAGCGACTTCCCGTCCAGCTCCCATGCGGCCGTCTCGTGTAGGCCTTGGACCACTCCGTCGGTGACGTGCGGCTCGCGTTGAAACCGCATGTTTTGCAGGTTCACCGACCAGCCAAGTGAAAGTCCGCAGAGTGCCGCCGACTCCTCGAGCCCCTTGTGGCCAAAGCGAGTCGCTCCGCCCTGCTCCTCCCAGGCGGCGATCGCAGCGCCCGCACCCATCTTCTCGCGCAACTGCGGTCGCCTATCGCTGAGATTCACCGCGCGACTAATCCGCATGCTTTGCACCTCGGCGCCGGCGGTCGCAAGGAACGCTGGGAGAGCATCCATCACGAAACCGGGATTTACGCCAGTTCCGACCACTGCCACTCCGGCCTCGATCGCCGCGGCGTCCAGCTCGCGCGCCAACTCAGGATTGCGCAGCGACGGGTACGCCAGCTCCTCGCAGGTGGAGACGACGTGAATGCCTCGCTTCACGAACTCCATGACCAAGCTCTGCACATCGGTGAACTGAGAACTGGTCGCAACCATGGCGACATCCGTACGGTCGCGGGTAATAGCGTCCGCCGAAGCCTCCGCCTTGGTACCGAACACATCATTGCCGGCGAAGGCAGGATCTGCGGTAACCGTCAGGGTCGCCTCGGAGGAGGCCGCGACACGCTCGGCGACGGTCATTCCCATCGGGCCCAGGCCGATGATTGACACCTTCAAATTCGTGTCCTTGTCGTGCATTTCCTTCCTTTCGCAAGTCTCTTCGTCTGAAGAGTTCGGGATCGCCGACACACGCGGCTAATTGCAATTCGACGAACCGTAGCCGAAATTGAACGCAGCATTATACAGCTGTCGACTCTGCTATACCTATGGCGTGACGGATCAATGGAAGCATCCAGATGTGGCGGTCATCGGGGGTGGAAACGCGGCGCTTTGCGCCGCGATCGCGGCCCGGCACGCCGGGGCCTCGGTGCTTCTCCTCGAGCGGGCTCCGCGGGCGTGGCGTGGGGGAAACAGCAAGTACACCCGTAATCTCCGCTGCGCTCACGAGGGGGTTAGCGAGACGGGGGAGGACTACACGGAAGCCGAACTGGCGCAAGATCTCGCCGGCGTCACCGGCGCGGGATCGGACCCAGCGCTCACCGCGTTGTGCATCGAGCGGTCGCGGGACACGCCGGCGTGGATGGAGCAGAACGGGGTTCTCTGGCAACCGGCGCTTCGAGGGACGCTGCAGCTCGCGCGCACCAATCGCTTCTTCCTCGGCGGCGGCAAGGCGCTCGTCAACACGCTCTACGCGACCGCTGAACGCCTGGGTGTCAAGGTGGCCTTCGAGCACTCGGTCGAGGAGATCGAGGTCTCAGGATCCCGCTGCGAGACACTCGTCACCACCACCCCGGCGGGTGAGTTGCGCATCCGGCCTCGGGCCGTCGTCGCGGCCTCGGGCGGCTTCGAGGCGAACGTGGAGTGGCTCCGGGAGTACTGGGGCGACGCTGCGGACAACTTCTACGTCCGCGGGGCGCGACAGAACGATGGGACCGTGCTCCGGCGCCTCCTCGACGCTGGAGCACAGCCGCGCGGAAACCCTCACGGCCTGCACGCGATCGCGATCGATGCTCGCGGCCCCAGATTCGAGGGCGGGATCGTGACTCGGATCGACTCGATCCCGTTCGGCATCATGGTGAATCGGGATGCCGAGCGCTTCTATGACGAGGGCGAGGATCTCTGGCCCAAGCGGTACGCGATCTGGGGACGCCTGATCGCCGAGCAGCCGGGGCAGATTGCCTGGTCGATCTTCGATCGACAGGCGCGCGGTGGGTTCATGACCACTGCGTTCCCGCCGCATGAAGCTGATGACCTCGAGACCCTGGCAGATAGGTGCGGGCTTCCTGCACCCGCGCTGGTGCGGACGATCGGTGCCTACAACCGATCGGTGCAGGGAGGCACCTTCGACCCGAAGAGATTGGACTCGTGCGGTACCTCCGAGCTCCACCCGCCGAAGAGCAACTGGGCGCGACGGATAGACCAGCCTCCCTTCTACGCCTATCCGGTTCGCCCTGGAATCACCTTCACCTACATGGGCGTCGGGGTCGACGCTTCTGCACACGTCACGAGGAAGTCAGGCGGCGTCTTCGAGAACGTGATGGCGGCCGGGGAGATCATGGCCGGCAACATCCTGCAGAGAGGATATTTGGCCGGATTCGGAATGACGATTGGAACCGTCTTCGGGCGGATCGCGGGAGAGGAGGCAGCGTCAGTTGCCAGAGCTTGAGAGTCTTGTCGATGAGGCGCAGCGCCAGTTCACCATATGTAACGCCTGCCGTTACTGTGAGGACTACTGTGCCGTATTCCCGGCCGCCGAGCGCCGCAGCCTGTTCCTTTCCGGCGACCTTGGATACCTGGCGAACGTCTGCCATGACTGCCGCGCCTGCTACCAGGCATGCATGTACACGGACCCACATGAGTTCGCGATCAACATCCCTGCTCTGATGAGCGAGGCCAGGGTCGCCAGCTACCAAGAGCACTCACGGCCTCGCTGGCTCGCCGGTCTGTTCGAGCGAGGTCCGCTTGCGCTCGGTCTCCTGACCTCCGTGAGCATCGTGGCGCTCGTCGCGATCCAGCAGCTGACCTCCGGCGCCGACCTCTTCGAGGCACGGTCGGGACCCGGAAGCTTCTACGAGGTGGTCTCGCACGAGGCGATGGTCATTCCCGGGCTGCTGATCTCGATCTGGGCGGTGGCCATCCTGGGCGGTGGGTTCCTGTCGTTCTGGCGTGACTCCGGAGGCACCTGGCGGCAGATCATGAACCCCTCGCTTTGGCGCCAGGCCACTCGCGAGGCGGCGACCATGCGCTGGATGAGGGGGGGCGGCGGAGAGTGCCATTTCCCGGAGGAGGAGCGTCCCAGCCCTGTGCGGAGACGCCTCCATGGGCTTGTCATGTGGGGCTTCCTGCTTACGTTCGCGGCCACCGTCGCCGCTGCGTTCATGAACCAGGTCCTGGGGCAGTTGCCACCGTATGGCTGGTTGAGCGCCCCGGTGCTGTTCGGGTTTACCGGGGGCGTGATGATCCTGGTCGGCGGGGTTGGCCTACTGCGCTTGAAGGCAAAGTCGCCGCCGGACCTGATCCACCCCGGGTCGGCCCGAATGGATCGCACGTTCTTGGTCTCCTTGCTCGCCGTCACCGTGACGGGGTTGGCACTCCTGTTCCTGCGCGACACCGCAGCAATGGGAGCACTGCTGCTGGTCCATCTCGCGACCGTCCTGGTGCTCTTCGTCACCGCTCCGTACGGAAAGATGGTTCACGGCGTGTACCGGATCGCGGCGATCCTCAAGAGCTGCCACGAGCGCGACCTCGAGCAGCGGGGCTGAGTCAACGGCCTGCGGCCAGGGCCCAGGGGGGCTTTCCGAGACCACCGAAAGGGGTGTGTGACCACCGACGGCGAGCCGATTCTTTGGCTTAGCCGGGATCCGCGTGTCGTCTTGGTGGAGTGATCGCCTACCCGGGCACTCGATCAACCGTACGAATGGCTGTCACAACCGGCATTGTCGGCTCGGGGCGGCTGCGCCAGCACCCCGACACCGTGCATCCGGCCACCGTGACTGAGGCGCTTCTTAGCGCCGCCTTCTCGGTCCATTGCCGTGTCTCGGTTGTCTCCGGGGTCGCGGCTTCCGCTCGACTTGCCGGCTCGCTCCGGTAGAGCGATCCGGCAGGGCGTGGAATATCTCCAGCGAATGCCATACTGCAGTCCGCAACGCTCCACAGCTTCCCCTGAACAATCATCTGAATGCCCATAACGAAACTAAAGCTCCCCGGAGAACGGCCTCGCTATCAGGAGCTCTACGAGGCACTCCGCCTCGCCCTGGTGGATGGAACCCTACGTCCGGGCGAGCGGTTGATCGAAAGCGATCTGGCGAAGATCGCATCGGTCAGCCGCACTCCGGTCCGTGAGGCGATCAGAAAGCTGGAGGCCGACGGCCTGGTTCGGCAGACGACGGTAGGGGTTGAGGTGGTGGCCGCCAGTGCTACCGAGGTCCGCGAATTCTGCGAGATTCGAGAGACCCTTGAGGGGATGGCGTGCCGGCTCGCCGCTGGCTCACGCTCGGAGCTCGGCTTGCTCGAACTCCAGCGCATTGAGCAGGCCTATCAGCGAGCTGTCGAAGCGGAGGCGCTTGACGACATCGTTGACGTCAACCGACACTTTCACGAGACGATTTGGCGTCTTGGGGGCAATGAAGCTCTTGTCAAGCTGCTCACCGACTTGCGCGCGCGAATCGACGCGATGCAGCCGACGACCTCGCTGCGCGACCACGACCGTCAGCTGGTGGCGATGGAAGAGCACACGCTGTTCATCGAGGCGCTCACCGAGCGTGATGAAACTCGGGCCGAGACGATCGCGCGCGAGCATTTCCGGAACTCCATGGCGATTCGGCTGACGATGGCCGAGGAGTCCCCTACCGATTAGGGCTTCGTCCGCGCGATGAAGGGGTCGCGCTTCTCGCCACCAGGGGGCGAAGAGTCGATCATCACGTTCTTCGTAGCGGTGTAGTCCCGGAGCGCCTCGATTCCCCGCTCGCGGCCGTACCCGCTGTCGCGGAAGCCTCCGAACGGGGCCGCGGGTGAAAGGGCACGGTACGTGTTCACCCAAACGGTGCCGGCCACTACCCCACGAGACACGCGCATGGCCCTTCCTAGGTCAGCGGTCCAGACCCCAGCCGCCAGCCCGAAATCCGAGTCGTTGGCGATCTCAAGCGCCTCTTCCTCGTCCTCGAATCGAATGACCGAAAGGACCGGTCCGAAGACCTCCTCTCTGGCCAGCGCCATAGAGCTTTCGACCCCGCCAAAGATGGTGGGGGCGACGAAGAACCCGTCGCCCTCTGGGAGCGCCGTCTCGTCACCACACTCGATCTTCGCCCCCTGCGATCTGCCGGACGCGATTGCGGCAAGAACGTGATCGCGCTGGGGTAGGTTTGCCATCGGCCCCATCTGCGTCGCGGGATCCAGAGGGTCGCCCAGCTTGATCTCGGCGGTTCGGCGGGACAGCTCCTGCAAGAACCTGTCGTGGATCTCGTCGGCCAGCAACAGCCGCGACCCAGCGATGCAAGTCTGCCCACCGGCGGCGAAAATGCCAGCCATCACACCTGTGAGCGCGCGTTCCCAATCGGCATCGGCAAACACGATGTTGGGCGACTTGCCGCCCAGCTCCATCACGGTTCTGCACAAGTGGCGCCCCGCTTCGGCAGCCACCTTGCGCCCGGTCTCGACACCCCCCGTGAGGCTAACGAGCCCAACCCCGTCAGCCGCCACGAGCGCCTTGCCGAGCTCCGGACCATCACCGGTAACGACATTGATCACCCCTGGTGGGAACCCGACCGAATCCGCCAGGCGGGCGAACTCGATCGCCGAGACCGAGGCATGCTCTGATGGCTTGATCACCACGGTGTTTCCACTCGCCAGCGCGGGTGCGGCCTTATTCGCGATGAACTGCAACGGCGAATTCCAGGCGAGTAGGAGAACGCAGACGCCAATCGGTTCGCGGATCGTGAAATCGAGGACGTTGAGATCGTCGTCAGGGATCACGTCCCCGCCGACCTTGTCCGCGAGTCCCGCAAACCATTCGAAGCAGCGGGCGGCGAACCGCACCTGACCGAGGGTTTCGCGCAGCAGCTTGCCGTTGTCGCGGGTCTCGGTGAGCGCGATGCGGACGTCGTCCTTCCTGATCGCCCGGGCAAGCTCGAGCAGGAGGGCGGCCCGTCCAGAGCCACCAAGTCGGCGCCAGGCCGGATCGGCGAATGCATCAACGGCGGCGCCGACTGCGGCTTGAGCATCGGCCCCGTCGCCGTCGGCCAGGGCCGCCCAAGGGCGAGCGGTCTGAGGGTCGATGCTGGTGAAGGTGCGACCGCTCTGCGCGTCGACCCAGCGGCCGCCGATCAGCATCTGATGCCGGACGATTTCGGAGCTGCGAGTAGCCATCATCATGGCCCGTATATTAGCGTATGTAGCTGCATGCAAACCCACGAATGACTCTGTAGACTCGGACAAAATGACATCGCCACACGACCTAAACCAGCCCTGGTATGCCGGTTCCCCTTCATTCTTGCGTGCACCCTGGGTAGACCCGAACCAAGTTCAGGACGACTACGTCGCCATCGTCGGCTGCCCAACCGATGCCTACGCGACCTCCCATCAACGAACTGGGGCGCGTTGGGGCCCGCGGAGGATCCGCGAGGCGACGGCACGGTGGGCGAGGACCTACGCCAGCACGGATGACAGCGGCGTCCTCGACCCCGGCAGCGGCCAGGTAACGGCCCTGAGACAGCCGCTCCCTGTTGTCGACACCGGTGACGCCACCGTCGTCCATCACGACGTGCCGGGTCAGATCCGTGCGATCGCCGACCACACGCGGGCCTGCTCGATGACGAGCGGGATCACCGTCTCGCTGGGCGGCGATCACTTCGTCGCCTACCCCGCCGCCCTCGGCGTCATCGAGGCCTGGCGTGAGCGCAGGGAGAACCTTAAGGTCGGTTACCTCCAGGTCGACGCCCACACCGACTTTCTTGACGAGCGCCTGGGGAGTGGCCGCTTCTCCCACGCGACGATGGCTCGCCGGATCAGCGAGATTCCGGAGGTCACGTCAATGGCCTGGTTGGGTCTCAGCTCCAGCTCCGAGCCCGGTCAGGTCGAGGTGATGAGGGAACGCGGGTTTCGTGGATTCACGGCCGATTTCGTCCGTGAAGTCGGTGCCACCGCCGCGGTTGAGCGAGCGCTGGACATCGCCACGGCCGGGTGCGACATTCTCTACGTCAGCCTCGACATCGACGCCGCCAACAACTCCGAGGCGCCTGGCACCGGCTCTTACGTTCACGAGGGCATCACCGCTGCTGACTATCTCGAGTTCGCGCGTGGGCTCGCCAAGGTCCCGGCACTAGTCGGCCTTGACCTCTGCGAGGTCGCTCCCACGCTGCCGGAGGACGGTGGCTGGAGGACGGCCCTGCTGGCCAGCTCGCTACTGACCACGGCGCTGGGCCGCCGTTTGATCGAGGTGGTCGACACGATGCCCATCGCGCAGGTCCGCGAGGTTTTCCCGCGGGACGGGCAATGAGAGCGGCGGTCGACACCGGCGGCACCTTCACCGACCTGATCGTCGAGGACGACGACGGTGCGCTGCTTCAGTACAAGAGCTCGAGCACGCCGCGCGAACCAATTGCCGGCGTGCTCGATGTTCTTGGTCTAGCTGCGGCCGACCGGGGGGTCGCGATCGAGGATCTGGTCTCGGAACTCTCCAGCTTCATCCACGGTACGACCCGCCCGATCAACGCCGTGTTGACTGGTGCCACGGCGCCAACTGCCCTTCTGGTGACCGCAGGCCACCCCGACATCCTGCGGCTGCGGGAAGGCGGCCGGATGGAGCCCTTCAACCACACACGCACCTACCCGGAGCCGTACGTGCCGCGCCGGTTGACCTTTGAGGTCCCAGAGCGGGTCGCCGCGTCCGGAGAGGTGATCGAACCGCTCGACGAGGAGGCTCTCCGGGAGGTTTTCAATGAGGTCGCGAACAGCGGCGTCGACGCAGTCGGCGTCTGCCTGCTTTGGTCAACTGCCAACCCTGTCCATGAGTTGCGGGTCGGGGCGATTGCCCGGGAGCGACTGCCTGGGGTGGCGCTCACCCTTTCGCACCAGCTGAACCCGATCGTCCGGGAGTACCGTCGGGCATCCTCGACGGTCCTCGACGCCTCGCTGAAGCCCGTGATGGGCGACTATTTCCGTACGCTCGAAAACTCCCTCCGCGACCTCGGCTTCGGTGGTCGGCTTCTCATCGTCACCTCGGGTGGCGGTCTCCTCGACGCGGCTGACGTTGCCGCGGCGCCGATTCACGCAATCGGCTCAGGTCCAGCTATGGCCCCGATCGCCGGCAGGATCTATTCCCGGCGCGACGGCGGAGCGGATACCGCGATCGTCGCCGACGCGGGGGGGACCTCATACGAGGTGAGCCTGATTCGCGACGGTGAGATTCCCTGGACGAAGGAAACGTGGATCGGTCGTCCCTTCGAAGGGCACCTGACCGGATTCCCGTCCGTGGATGTCAAGAGCATCGGCGCTGGAGGGGGGAGCATCGCCTCGGTCGATGAGGGCGGAATGCTGCACGTCGGGCCGCGCAGCGCTGGGGCCGAACCCGGTCCCGCCTGCTATGGACGGGGTGGCAGCGAGGCGACCCTGACCGACGCCGCCCTGATCCTCGGCTACATCGACCACGAGAACTTCCTTGGCGGGTCGATGCGACTGAATCTGGAGCGGGCACAGACTGTCCTCAAGGAAACGGTCGCCGATCCGCTCGGCATCGACGTGCTCCATGCCGCCGCGGCGGTGTTGCGGCTCGGCACCGAGAGGATGGTGACGGCGATCGAGCAGATCACCGTCGATCAAGGTGTCGATCCCGACCGCGCGACCCTCGTCGCCGGTGGTGGCGCATCCGGACTGAACGCCGTAGCCGTCGCCAGGCAGCTCGGGATCGAGCGTGTTCTGATCCCCGACACCGGCGCGACCCTCAACGCCGCCGGCGCGCTGCTGTCGGACCTCACCGCGGATCGGCGGGCTTCGGTGTGGACGAACACTTCGAGCTTCGACGCTGTGGCGGTCAACGCCGCGCTCGAGGACGTCGCATCTGGCTGCGAGGAGTTCGTCGCGCGCCAGGGCGCCGAAGGCGGCAAGGCGACGATCAGCTTCTTCGCCGAGGCCCGCTATCCGAGCCAGGTATGGGACCTGGAGGTGCCGATCGATTCCGCCTCGTTCAGTGGACCCGAAGACGTGGCGAAGCTGCGGGGCTCCTTCCACGAGCTGCACCGACGGGTCTTCGGGGTCGCCGACGTCGACTCCGAGGTGGAGCTGACGGCGGTGCGGGCGCGGGCGGTGATCCAGCTCGACCGCGTGAAGGATTCGCGGGTTCGGCTCGCCGATGCCGAGCCGACGGGATCGGGCTCCCGGGAGGTGTTCTTTGCCGGCGAGGGTTCGCTCGAAGCCCGCGTTGTGATGATTGCGGACCTTGACGCTGGTGACACCGTCGTTGGTCCTGCCGTGATCGAGTCACCCGTCACGAGCGTCGTCCTTGATCCGGGGGCCTCGGCTCAGCTCACCGAGCTCGGAACCCTCTTGATCGATACGAACACCGCCGGGGTCGGCGATTCGGCCGACGGTGCATCGGAGCCGCACGGCGTGCAGCTGGCGGTGCTGGGCAATCGTTTCGAGAGCGTTGTGCGCAGCATGACCAACACCCTCCTGCGGACCGGCCGCTCTGGCGTGCTCAACACCGCTCGTGACTTCTCCTGTTGCATCCTCACCCGGGAGAACGAGCTCTTGGCGATGGCCGAGAGCCTTCCCATCCACGTGATGAGCGGGCCCGACCTGATGGCCGGCGTGATGCGTGAGCACCATCCTCAACTGCGTCGGGGCGACGCCTTCTTGCACAACTCGCCCTACCACGGCAACTCGCACGCCGCCGATCACTCGATCTTGATTCCGGTCATCGACGAGGAGGGGCGGCACCACTTCACGGTGCTGGCAAAGGCCCACCAAGCTGACTGCGGCAACTCGGCCCCAACCACTTACATGACGTGGGCTCGCGATGTCTACGAAGAGGGGGCCTTGATCTTCCCCTGCGTCAAGGTGCAGAGCGGGTACGAAGACTGCGCGGACATTGTCCGCATGCAGGAGATGCGAATCCGCGTCCCCGATCAATGGTGGGGGGATTACCTCGCTCTGCTGGGCGCCGCCCGAATTGGCGAGCGGCGCTTGCTCGAGCTAGGCGCCGAGATTGGTTGGGACCGCCTCCACGAGTATGGCGGCAGATGGCTCGACTACAGCGAGGAAAGGATGTCGGCCGCGATCTCAACGCTGCCCGCCGGCATGGCAACCGCGGAGACGACCCACGATCCGGTGCCCGGTGCCCCCGATGGGGTGCCGATCCAGGTTTCACTCGAGATTGATCCCGAGCAGGGATCGGTCCGTGTCGACCTACGCGACAACCCTGATTGCCTCGAAAACGGGCTCAACCTCACCGAGGCGACTTCGCGCACCGCGGCGATGCTGGGGGTGTTCAACGGAATTCACACCGCAGTGCCGCCGAACGCGGGCAGCTTCCGGAGGATCGACGTCCAGCTGCGCGAGAACTGCGTGACCGGCATACCACGCCATCCAGCGAGCTGCTCGGCCGCAACGACGAACGTCCTTGATCGTACGACCAACGCGGTCCAGCGGGCCCTTGCGGGGCTGGGCGACGGCGTTGGGCTCGCCGAGTTCGGATATCCGTTCCCACCGTCGGCCGCGGTCATCTCCGGAAAGGATCCGCGCACCGGCGAGGCCTACGTCAATCAGATATTCCTCGGATTTACCTGCGGCGGCGCCAGCCCGATGGCCGATGGTTGGCTTACGGCAGGTGGCGCCGCCGACGGCGGGGTGCTTCAGCGTGACAGCGTCGAGATCGACGAGCTCAAGCACCCGATCCTGATCGCAACCCAGCGGATCGAACCTGACAGTGAGGGAGCCGGCCGTACCGTTGGTGCCCCCGGGGCGCGCGTCGAGTATCGGCCGCTCGGCTGTGCGCTGCGGGCCGTCTACGGAAGTGACGGCACCATCCTTCCTGCGGCGGGCGTGCGCGGTGGTGGCGCGGGTGGAGCTGCCCAGCAGTACAAACGCGACGTCGCCGGAGAGCTCCAAGCACTCGAGCCTTTCGCCGATGTGGTGGTCGAGGACGGGGAGTCCCTGGTCTCGGTCTGTTGCGGTGGTGGCGGCTACGGGTCTCCGCTCGATCGCGATCCGGCAAGGGTGGAGGCTGATCTGCGCGAAGGCCTGATCAGCGAGGAGCGCGCCAGGGAGGTCTACGGCGTTGTGTTCGAAGGCGAGACGGTCGCGGCGGCCGCGACCGAGCAGCTGCGGCGTGAACTGCGAAAGGAGCTTACGTGAGCGATTCGACTCGATTCTCGGGCGGGAGCGAGGAGACGCTCGATTTCCCGGTTGGAAGGGAGGGGTCGCGGCATCTGTACGAGCGTGCCAAGGAGCGCCTGCCCGGCGGCGTCAGCCATAACCTGCGCCGTGCAAACCCGTACCCGGTCTATTACGACCGTGCCGAGGGTCCTTACAAGTGGGATGTCGATGGCAATCGCTACCTCGACTACGGCCTCGGAGCCGCGTCGTTGATGCTCGGACATCGTCACCCCAGCGTTGTCGCCGCGCTGGGAGCCGCCGACCTGTTCGCTGTACCGGCCGCTTGCAACGAGCTGGAAATCGACTGGGCGGAGGTCGTCTGTGAGTTGATCCCGACCGCCGAGCAGGTGCGTTTCACCGGCTCTGGGACCGAGGCCACCTACCTTGCGATGCGGCTCGCCCGTGCGGCCACCGGGCGTCAGAAGGTCGCCAGGCTGGAGGGGCACTATCACGGCTGGCACGACTACGTCATGGTCGGCTTCCGTCCCCCGTATGAGCGCGCCGCTAGCGCCGGCGTCCCGGACGGCGCGTTGGAGTCGGTGCTCACCCTGCCGACCACGGTCGAGGATCTGGGGGCGATTGAGAGCCGCCTGCAGGAGCGCGATGTCGCCTGCGTGATCCTCGAGCCGTCGGGCGCATCCTGGGGCACCGTTCCCCTGGAGGCGAAGATGCTCGAAGGCCTGCGGGAGATCGCGACGCAGACCGGGACCATCCTGATCTTCGATGAAGTCATCACCGCCTTCAGGTGGGCCCCAGGGGGGATCCAGGCGCTCACCGGCGTTCGGCCCGACTTGACCACCCTCGCCAAGGTGTTGACCGGCGGTTTCCCCGGCGGTGCGGTGGCCGGGGGACGCGACATCCTCGGCCTGCTTGGGCCAGATGCCGAGCCGGGCACCGGCGTCTTTCACTACGGCACCTTCAACGCGCATCCGGTCTCGGTCGTAGCCGGTATCGTGACCCTCCGCGAGCTCGCGTCGGGATCCGCTCAGGCTGCCGCCGATCAGCATGCCGCCGAGCTTCGAACGGAGATCTCGGCGGCCTTGGATGACCTCGAGGTCGCAGGCTTCGTCTACGGAGAGTCGTCGACGTTTCACGTTTACCTTCAGGCCGCAGGGTGGGAAGCCGACCCCGCCTGCTCGCTCTCCACCACCGCCCCCGATGACCTGCTGCGGATCCCGCCATCGTTGGTCCAGGCGTTCCAGCGGGCGCTGCGATCGCGCGGAGTGGATCCGATCTCCTACACCGGTGGCGTGGTGTCGGCGGCGCACAACTCGAGCCATCTCGACGAGGCGATCAGCGCTTATCGGGGAGCGTTGAAGGAACTGCGGGACGCCGGCGTTCTCGCGCACGTCTAGTTACATAGCCACGCCGGATCGCTTCGAGCAGCCCGTCCTCGACTCGGTCGCCGACTAGGGACTGGGGGTTCAGTTGCTTGCCGCCGCGGCCGGGCGCAGAGTCGGAAGCTTTAGCTCCTCGAGCAGCACGTAGCTCTCGATTTCGACCACCTCGGGGAGGTTGCTCAGATCGCTAAGCGTCGCCTGGAACGCGGCTGCGTCTGCCGCAACGACCTCGGCGAGCACTTGGTGGCTCCCAGCGGACAAGCAGACCCAAACCAGGTAGGGAATCTCCTGGATGCGCTCCGCCAGCGAGCGGCTCGACCCGGCGATCCGCATGGCCGCGCCCCCGCGAAAGCCAAGCTCCATCTTGTTTGGTGAGAGGATCGCGGTCGCCTGGACCATGCCGGACTCGAGCAGGCGCAAGGTTCGTTTCCGAGCGGTGGCCTCGGCGACGCCCACCGATTCGGCGATCGCCTTATAGGAGCAGCGAGCGTCGTCGACCAGGCAGCGGATAACGCCGGCGTCGATTGGATCAAGGATCTCCGCGAGCCAGCTTTCGTCGATCGGATCGCTTGAACGGGCCACCGCGCCGTTGCCGGTTCCCTGACCGGGATAGAGCACGGCCGTGTTCTTCACGACTCTCAGCCAGGGAGAGCTGACGAGACCTTCGACTCCCTCCATCGAAGCAACTTCGTCGAGCAGGTTCACCATTGCGTTGCGCCCACGGCACGATACGGAGAGGCGAATGGGGGTGACGCCCGTGGTCAAAGCAGCCCACGTGACCTCTCGGCGGCCGGCGATCCTCTCTGCGACAGAGCGCTGGTCGCCGCGGACGTACAGTCCGATATCCGCGCTCATGATCAGATCCGAGTCGGCGATCCGCGGCAGAGCCACGATCGCGATCTCTGCATCGTCGACCAATCGCGCCGTCCGCTTCCTGACAGTCGCCTCGGCTACGCCAAGCTCCTCGCCCATTCGGATGAACGAAGCCCTACCGTTCGCTTTTAGCAGCTCCACGATGGCTACGTCCAAGTCGTCGATCGTCTTCCTCCCTCCGGCTGAGTGTCTCGCCTGCGTCTTCCTACCGACCTCCGATGCTATCTCGGGCGGCAGAGAATCTGCTGCTGCCGTCGTCCGACAGCAGCAAGGGATGGCTCCGCACTACAGCGCTGAACTCTTGTCCATGAACCTGCCAAGACCGTGTCAAAGCGGCTGAAGCCCAGCTAAGGAGCACGAGGAGCATTTCCGGGCTAGAGAAGTGCGCAGCGTGATACAGTTGCATACATCCGAACTTCGCGGTATGTTCATCGCCGCTCAGCAACGGATAACGGGGACTCTGGAGGGAAAATGATCGGGAAGAGGAGAGCTGAAATGAACATGCATACCGCTACCGGCGGAAAAGTCGTCGGAGTGGCCCTGGCTGTGGGATTGATGATCGCCGCGCTCACGGGCTGTGGCGGCGGCTCCGGATCCAGCGACAGCACGTCGACGAAGATCGAGCCGACGGTGACGGCGGGCAAGGCGAAGGGGGACATCGCCACGTTCACGTGGGCCCTCCCTTCCGGAGAACCACCCACCCTCGATCCCGCCCAGGCGCTTACCTTCAGCTCGGCGGTTGTTGTTTCGAATCTCTGCGACCCGCTCCTTCGAATGCGTCCCGACACCAGCATGACACCTGGGGCGGCCACGTTCAAACGGGTTACGCCGACGACGTTCGTGTTCACTCTGAAGCCAGGTATCAAGTTCTGGAACGGTAACGAAGCCGACGCTGAAGATATGTTGTTCAGCCTCGAACGGGCCGCGAATCCTCCGTCGATTGCCACCTCGACCTACGAAAATGTGCGTTCGATGAGGATCACTGGCCCCAATCAGGTGACGGTGACGCTGACGAAGCCAGATGCGCGTTTCGAAACGAAGCTCGGCGCGACGATCTACACCGCGCTGCTCGAGAAGTCCTACACCGAAGAGGCAGGCGATGAACTCGGCACGGCGGAGGGCGGGCTCATGTGCTCCGGACCCTTCGAACTCGGCGATTGGAAGCAGGGTCAGGAAATCGTCCTGACTCGCAACGACAACTACTGGGATCCCGCCTTCAAAGCGCATGCGAAGACCGTCTCGCTCAAATTCCTCACCGATACCACGGCCTTGGTTCAGGGTTTGGCGTCGGGGGAAGTGGAAGGCGCCTACGGGATCCCACCGGCGGTCATCCCCAAGCTCTCTGACACCGCGAATGGAAGTCTCTACTACGGAGATTCCGTGGAATGGCTGGCGGTGCAGGTCGCCACCCCCGATTCAGTGATGAACGATGCAGCGCTCTCCCGTGCCCTCTTGCTCAGTATCGACCGCGAGGCCGTGGCGAAGGCGATCTACCACGAATCGGCGAACGCCAACTACACGATGCTCGGCACGAACATCTGGCCCCCGGAGGGCGAAGAGCTCTGGAAGGAAGCCTATCCGGCCTTCGTCGAGAAGAACGCCCATGACCCCGAAGAGGCAAAAAAACTGGTCGAAGAAAGCGATTACAGCGGTCAGCCGATAATCATGGCGATCAAGGCCGGTGACGAAACGATGTCGCAATCAGCCCAGCTGATCCAGCAGGAAGCCTCACAGATCGGCCTGAATCTCAAAGTTCGTTCGGTCCAACCCACCCAGTTCGAAACGATGAGCTACACGCCCGAAGCGCGAGCGAACATCGACCTCTTCCTCGCGCAAACGTTCGACATAGTCAAGGACCCACTAAGCGTGGCGGGGGTCGTGTTGCTCCCGGGTGCGTACTTCAACTACACCGAATTCGACAATCCGAAGGTCACCAGCCTGTTCGAGACGGCTCGCGAAACGTTGAATGCGCAAAAGCGCTCGGAACTACTGGTCGAAGCGCAGGAGATATACGAAGGTGGGCCCGAAGTACATGAACAAGCCATCCTCACCCTCTACACCATCACCTATCAGAACGAGCGCCTCGCCGGCGCCGTGACCAACGGCACGTGGCTTTGGACGCCGTCGCTCGCGACGATAGGCGCCGGGAGCTGACTCGGCACGAGTAGGAATGCAACCGGGCCCGGAGGCCGTCTCCGGGCCCGGTACCTGTCTCGATGTCTCGATGGCACCGCGGATGGAGCGATCAGCAGAGCGACGACGGTCGTCCGCGGTGCCGTCTCAGGCCCCCCGCAGTAACGACCCGCAGGGAGCAGTCGATGAGCGCCTACTCGATGGTCAGTCTCGCCACCGGCGAGCAGGTCAAGGAGTACGCAGAGACCAGCGACGCCGAGCTGCGGGCGGCGATCGACAGCGCCGACCAGGCCTAGAAGAGCTGGACTACCCAGACGGGCGCCGCTGAGCGCGGCGCTGATCGGCAGGGTTGGGAGCTCCAATCAGCGTTCCGCCAGCGGTTGGCCGAGATCGTTGTCCGCGATATCGGCAAGCCGATCCGCGAACAGTCGACTGATGCGCGGGGTGGATTGGTCCATCAACGACCGCGATCATGACCGTCGGCGGGCGCTGCGGCACTGTCTATGTCCGGCTGATCGCCCGTGACAGGTCCTCCGTTCTCCTTCTTTCCGCGTCGGTCGAAAGGCTCGGTCCCTTCTGCACGAGGAGAAATCGACCGAGCCACCGCCTCGGTCGCGGATGGCCCGAGCCTGCCGGTGGATCGGCCGCGCAGTATCAGTACCGCCAGCAATGCGGTCGCCCCCAGCAAAGCCGAGCTCGCGATCAAGGTGACGTGCAGGCCGGTGACGAAGGCGTCGCTCGCCTCGGCGACCAGGGCGGTGCCGGCTGCGGTGGGGAGGCCGGCCGCCACCTCGACGGCACGCCCCAGCGACTCGTTGGCGGCTTCCATTCCGGCAGCGCCGACTCCCTGCACGGGGCCTAGGGCGCTGCTGTAGACCGCGGCAAGGACCGACCCGAGGACCGCGATCCCGAGACCGCCGCCCAGTTGAAAGGCGGTCGCCTCGACCGAGGCGGCGTTGCCCGCCCGATCAGCCGGGACCGCGGAGAAGATGACGTCGTTGGCTGCGACCAGCCCGACCTCGAGGCCGAAGCCGAGCGCGATGAAGGGCAGCGCCAGCAGGAGGTAGCGGTCCTCCACTCCTAGCGCCAGCATCGGCAGGAGTGCAGCGGTCGA
Source organism: uncultured Ilumatobacteraceae bacterium (assembly GCA_964592115.1). GTDB lineage: Bacteria > Actinomycetota > Acidimicrobiia > Acidimicrobiales > Ilumatobacteraceae > Sva-07. Next base: position 1,151 of record CAZQCP010000035.1, on the reverse strand, counting down.
GAGCAGCATCCCCCCACTGATCGCGGCCCGGGTTCCGAGCCGGCGCAGGAGCGGCGCCGCCAGCAGGCCGCCGGCAAGGCTGCCGATGATCAACGGCAGCAGTCGAACACTGGCGGCCAGCGGCTCGAGGCCGAGCACCAACTGAAAGTACAGAGCGAAAAACAGCTCGATGCCGACCAGCCAGAACGCCGAAAGCAGCACGCAGCCGACGGCGACGGAGAAGGTGCGGTCGGTGAACAGGCGCACGTCGAGCAGCGGCTCCGGCCGCGCCAGCTGCCGCCGCACGAACACCGTCAGTGACACGAGGGCCGCGGCGACCACGGCGATCGAGGCGGGCTCGGCGAAGCCGTGGCGGGCTCCCTCCTTGATCCCAAAGGCGAGCCCAAAGGTACCCGCCGCGGCCAGGACCACCGCGGTCGTGTCCCACGGCGGCGGCGCGGCTGCGCGGCTCTCGGGCAACAACCTGAGGCCGATGGGCACCACCACCAAGACCACCGGGACGTTGATCAGAAAGATGGCGCCCCACCACCAGTGTTCGACCAGGAAGCCGCCGATCAGGGGGCCGATCCCGGCACCGCCGGCGATGGTGGCGCTCCAGATGCCGACCGCGGTGCGGCGCTCGTTGCGATCCTCGAAGACACTGCGGACGATCGATTTCGTCGCCGGAATGATCAGGGCGCCACCGGCACCCATCACCGCGCGGGCAGCGATCAGGACGGCGGGGGACCAGGCGAAGGCGGCCAGGGTGGAGGCGGAGGCGAAGACGACGAGCCCGGTGAGCAGCATCCGCTTGCGGCCGAAGCGGTCACCGAGCGCGCCAGAGGCGACCAGCAGCGGCGCGATCACAAGCGGGAAGACGTCAAGGATCCAGAGCAGCTCCACGGCTGAGGGCTGCAGGTCCTCGGTCACCGCCGGGGCGCCGATGACGAGCGCGGTGACGTGGATGACGACGATGAGGACGGTGGCGCAGACGACGGCGAGGACGGTCCAGCGCCCCGCCTGATGCGGAAGCGGGCTCATGCGATCTCCTTCAACACGGCCTCGTCGAAGATGCGCACGCCGTCAGCGAGCACGACTTGCTGACCCGCTCGACCTACGCCGCCCAGCAGGCCGCCGTTCAGACCACCGCATCAAGACCGACGGAGATCGCC
>CAZQCP010000034.1:18199-22705 GCA_964592115.1 uncultured Ilumatobacteraceae bacterium | reverse complement strand
CGCCGTGGCCGTCACGCTCGTCGTGGTGTACCACGCCGGAGTGCCGAGCGCGTCGACGGTCGGGGCGTGCGCGTACCAGGCGCCGGATCTCGTCTTCCCGACCGAGCGGGCCTACCGCAGCGAGGCGATGCGACGACCGAACGTCTTCTCCGTCGACTACGACCGGATCGCCTGCCCCCACTGGACGCTGTGCATCCCCGCCATCGACGGGCACCTCGTGTTCTTCAACCAGTACCATCTCGACGACCTCTGGCTGCGGTCCCACGCGGACGACCTCTGGCGACTGATCATCGGCTCCGGTGCGCTCGCTCCCTGACCCAAGGCGCGCGGCGCAACTCAGGTGGCACGGATGGTGCCCGGTTCGGAGGCTGTCGGCGTGTGTCGCGGTTTCCGGCAGGGGTGGCGACAGCTTCGGAGTTGGGCACGTTTCGTGCCGGCTGGCTTGGCGTGCGCCTCGTCCAGGAGTCAGGTGCGGGTGGCGAGGGCGTCGGCGGCGTGGAGCATGTCGCGGCCGGCGGGTTGCAGGTCGATCTTCGTGGCCAGCAGGCCTGTCGACACGCGCTCGACGACGCCCCACTCCCACACCGCCGTTGCGTCGACACCACACCGATGGGCCATCGCCCGCGCCACGTCGAACGGGTCGGCAACCGCCAGCAGCTCCAGTGGGTCCTCGCGGATCATCACGCCGAGGTCGAGCTCGGGCTCGGCGAGGTACCCGTCGGGATCGACGAGCTTGAAGCCCGATCCGTCGAGCATCTGCAGCGCGTTCCACTGGTGCACGTCGCCGTGCACGAGCACGGCCCGCTCGTCGTCGTGGGCGCGGCGCCGGCGCTCGGCGCATGCCAGCGCATGCTCGATCGCCGCTTCCGAGCACGGCCGATCGAGCTCCTCCCACCCCGCGGCAACCCATGCGGCGAGCGAGACGGCCTTCACGTCGCCCGTCGCGTAGCCGCAGTCGGGTGCAGGGCGCCAGATCTGCTGCGCGACATCGCACAGCGCCGGGATCCGTTCGGCGTACGGCAGCCCGAGGCGGAACATCGACGCGCCGAGCCGCTCCATCAACAGCGCGCCGCGAGCGGGGTCGTCCCGGTAGAGCACCGGGCAGCCGTCGCCCGCTGCGAGCCGCAGGAACGATCCCTCCGACTCGTCGAACCCGGCCTCGGCGCGCGGCACGAGCAACTTGAGCACCGCCTCGGTGCCGTTGCGCAGCGTGACGTCGACGACGACCGCCTCGGTGCCCTCGTCGTGCTGATGTCCGACCGTGAACCCCCACTCGTCGCCGAGCGCGGCGACCGCGTCGTCCAACCCGGCAAGCCACCCGTCGGCCCCCTCGGCGAGCGCCCGGTTGCGGACGACGTCGGGAACGGCGATCACGCAGCTCAGACGTTGGACGTGCGGTCGGCCCAGAAGGGCGCCCGCAGCTCGCGCTTCAAGATCTTCCCCGACCCGGTCTTGGGGAGCTCGTCCATCCACGAGAACGACCGTGGGATCTTGTAGCTGGCGAGGTGCTCGCGGGCGTGTGCGGCGACGGCGGTCTCGTCGAGCTCGGCACCGGGACGCTGGACGATCACGGCGTGCACGATCTCGCCCCAGTCGTCGCTCGGGATGCCGAACACCGCCGCTTCGTAGATGTCCGGGTGCGCTTCCAGCGCCGCTTCGATCTCCGCCGGGTAGATGTTCATCCCTCCCGAGATGATCATGTCCTTCTTGCGGTCGCAGATGAAGAGGAAGCCTTCGTCATCTCGGTAGGCGATGTCGCCGACCGTCTGGAACCCGTCGCGATGGTCCTCTTGGAACTTGTCGTGCTGCTTGTAGTAGTCGTTGAACACGCCGGCCGAGCGCACGAACAGCTCGCCGGTGGCCTCCGGGCCGGTGCCGGTCACGATGTTGCCGAGCTCGTCGTACAGCCGCACCTCGACCATCGGTGCCTCCTTGCCGCACGAGCCCGGCTTGCGCATCTGGTCCTCAGGCCGCAGCACCGTGTTCACGCCGAGCTCGGTCGAGCCGTACACCTCGAACAGCGACTCGGGCGGGAAGTTCGCCACGTACTGCTGCTTCAAGGCGAAGCTCCACGGCGCCGCGTTGGCGATCATGATCCGCATCGAGGAGCGGTCGTAGTTCGCCTTCGCGTCGTCGGGCAGGTTGCAGACCATGCGGATCGGCGTCGGCGCGGCGAACGTCGAGGTGGCCTTGTAGGTGTCGACGAGGCGCAGCCAGTCTTCGGGATCGAACTTGCGCTGGAGGACGACCGTCTGGCCCATCGCCAGCGAGATGCCCATGAAGCCGCCGGGCCCCGAGTGATAGAGCGGACCGGTGGTGATGTACACGTCGTCGGCCGTGTAACCGATGAACGCCAGCAGTGCCGCCCCCTGTGCAGGGTCGGCCGGGTTGCGACGGAAGGCGCCCTTCGGCTTGCCGGTCGTGCCCGACGTGTAGATCATCGTCGCCCCGGCTTCGTCGACCTCCGGGCGCTCCCACACGTCGGTCGACGCGGCGGCGATCAGCGGATCGACCGCGGTCGTGCCCGCGGGCGCGTCGCCGTCGAACACGAGCACGTTGGTGACCTTGGGAATCTGGTCGCGGATGCGCCCGAACAATGCCGCGAACTCGGCGTCGACGTACACCGTGGTGGCGTCGGAGTGGTCGACGACGTAGGCGGCCTCCTCGTCGGACAAGCGGTAGTTCAGCGGCACCGCGGTCGCGCCGATCTTGCGCGCCGCGTTGATGACCTCGACGAGTCCCGTCGAGTTCTGCCCGCACCACACGATCTTGGCGCCCGGCTCGATCCCGAGCCCGACGAGCACGTTGACGAGCTGGTTCGCCCGATCCTCGAGCTCGGCGTACGTCAGTGTCCGGACGTCGCCGCCGGTGCGATCGTCGATGACGGCGAGCTTGTCCGGCTGGCCCTGCGCGTGAAGCGTGAGTACATCCCCCATACGGGCCCCATTCGTAGCAGGGTCAGCGCGCCGGCCACGTGGCGAGCGTGTCGTAACGAGCGCCGTCTGGGGTCAGCGTGCTCGCCACCAACGCCACCTCGACGACGTCGAACGTCGCCGCGAAGCGCAGACCGAGCGCCCGCTGCGGACGAGCGCGGCGTGCCAGGCGGGCAACGGTGAGGTGCCCGCGGAAGCGCCGGCTGCGGTGCGATCCGAGGCCGTCCGTCGCCCGCGCCGCGGTGGTGGCGAGGTCGTCGACGCCGCCGACGGGGAGCACGAGCGAGCGGTCGCTGAGCGCGTCGATCGCGGGGCCGATCCGTGCCGTTGCACCACGCCATGTGGTGTGGGCCAGTGCGTCGGCCACCTCGTCTTCATCCGCGTCGCCGAGGAAGCGCAGCGTCACGTGGAGGTTCTCCCGCGGCACCCATCGCACACCTTGGTCCCGCGGACGCTCGACGTCGGCGAGCGCGTCGAGCACGTCGTCGGTCGGCCAGACGGCGACGAACAGCCGGGCCATCGACCGGGCGGGTTACGCGGACGCGAGCGCGGCGTCGCGCCGCTCGGCGAACCGGCGGGCGACCTTCTCGCTCGTGGCTAGCCGCTTCATCAACCGCTCCTGGGCGATGGCGCCTTCGCCGGACAGCCCGCCGATGTTGGCGGCGTTCCACTGCCGCAACACGACCGGCGCGAGGATCTGCTCGTGGTGGATCTGGAGGTCGTAGATCCCCGCCTTGGCGATCCGTGCTGCGTGCTGGTCGAAGTTCGGGATGCCGACACCCGGCATGGCAAAGCTCCGCACCTGCTTCTCGAGGGCGACCATCATCATGTTCGGATCGGCCTCGAACGCGGCGGCGGCGAGGTCGCGGTAGAAGAGTTGGTGCAGGTTCTCGTCGCTGCCGACGCGCTTCATCACCTCGTAGCCGACCGGATCGCCGAGTTGGGCGCCGGTGTTGCGGTGCGAGATGCGCGTCGCCAGCTCCTGCAGCGACAGGTACACGAACCCCTCGTGGAGGGGCGGGTCGGGCGTGATGCCGCCGGACACCTGCGCCATGCGCGACCGCTCGAGCTCGACCGGATCGATCGCCCTGGTCGTCATGAGGTAGCCGTAGATGGCCATCGAGTGGCGGCCCTCTTCGGCGGTCCAACGCCGCACCCAGGTGCCCCAGGCGCCGTCCTTGCCGAACATCCGCTCCACCGAACGGAAGTAGTACGGCAGGTTGTCCTCCGTCAGCAGGTTGACCAGCAACGCGCTGCGTACCTCGTCGCTGATCTCGAAGCCGCCGAGGTCGGAGTCGGCCGGACTCCACTCCTCGCCATGGACGTGATCGCGCCCGCGCGAGTAGGGCACGTAGTCGTGCGGGAACCATTCTTTCGACGTCGCCAGGTGCCGTTCCAGCAGCTGTTCGGCGACCGGCGTCAGTTCGTGAAGAAGGTCAGTCTCACGCATGGATTGAGCCTACCGACCAGTAGGTAGGCGCACAAGTCGCTCCACAATTCTCTCACCAACCGCCATCTCGTGAATGAATGTGCGTCCTCAGGCCACATCTGTTCACGAGAACGAGGTCTCGCC
>CAZQCP010000034.1:0-18099 GCA_964592115.1 uncultured Ilumatobacteraceae bacterium | reverse complement strand
TTCGAGCGCGCAGAGGATTCGAGTGCTCAGAGGGTTCGAGCGCTCACGGGGAGCCCAGCGTGTAGCCGGCGGCACGGGCGGCGGCGAGGAGCTCGGCGGCTTGCTCGCTGTTGCGGACCTCGAACGTGGCGCGGATGCCGGTCTCGCGCACGTGCAGGTCGAGACCCTCGCGGATGTGCTCCACCTCGATCAGATCGGCACCGCCGTCGGCGAACACCGACAACAGTCGAGCGAGACTGCCCGGCCGATCGTCGATGCGGGCGACGATCGACAGCCGGCGACCCCTGGCGTTCTCGTTGCGGCGGATGAGGCTCGGCACGACGCCGAGGTCGACGTTGCCACCCGAGATGACCACGCACGTGGAACCTGTCGCCGCCGGCTTGGTCACCCCGGACACCAGCGCCGCCACGCCGACCGCACCGGCGCCCTCGACGTACAGCTTCCCGCGATCCATCAACAGCACCATCGCGTCGGCGATGGCGTCTTCGTCGACGGTGACCACCTCGTCGATCCAGCGCTCGACGAGCGGGCCCGTCACACGCCCCGGGTACTTGACGGCGATGCCATCCGCCAGCGTCAGCACGGGACCAGCCGGCGGAGCCGCTCCGGCGTATGGCGCGCACACGGCGGCTTGCACGCCGATCACCCGCACCGTGGGCACGAGCGTCTTGACGGCGATCGCCGTTCCCGCCGCCAGCCCGCCACCGCCGAGGGGCACGATCACGGTCGCCAGATCGGCGAGCTCGTCGACCAGCTCCAGCCCCAACGTGCCCTGCCCGGCGATCACCGCAGTGTCGTCGAAGGGCGCGCAGTACGACATCGCCGACTCCGCGGCGTACGCCTGCGCGGCTTCGACGGCGGCACGCAGGTCGGTGCCCTCCTCGACGACCGTCGCGCCCCACCGGCGGGACTCTTCGATCTTCGTGATCGGCGCGCCCTGTGGCACGAAGATCGCACACGGCACGCCCGCCTGGCGGGCCGCGTAGGCGAGTGCCTGGGCGTGATTGCCGGCGCTTCCCGTGGTTACGCCCCGTGCCGCGTCATCGCCGAGCGAGGCGACCTTGTTCGTCGCTCCACGCAACTTGAACGACCCCGTGAGCTGCAGGCTCTCCGCCTTCAGTTCGATGTCACCGCCGACCATCTCGGACAGCGTCACCGACGACAGCACGGGGGTGCGCCGGGCGACGCCGGCGATGGCGGCCCGGGCGGCCCGGATGTCGTCGATGCCGACGGGTGCGTCCACGACAGGACGGTACCGCCCGCCGATGCGCGACGTGAGCGATGTCACGCCCGCGGGCCCGAACGCGACGTGGGAACCCGTGCCCGGGGTGCCAGGATGATTGTCACGTAATCGTCATATTTCGCCGACCGCCTCCATCACGGCCGAACGCTCCCCGCAACCCCCGGCGATCCCCGAAAACCCACCTGAACACCCGAACCCCAGAATCCTGAGATACGAGATGCCCACCTGGTTCACCGCCTTCACCGAAGCGCTCATCCTCCTCCCCGTCGCCGTCGTCTTGTCGTGGGTCGCCCGCCGGGTGATCCGCACCGTCACCCGCCGCGCCGTGCAGAGTGCTCAGCGCGCCCATCACCCCGACAGCGGCACCTGGCGCGTCCGCCTCGACCGGCTCGGCGACAACGGCCAGGCCGACACGCGCAAGCGCCAGCGGGCCGACGCCGTCGCCCGCATGCTCGGCCACCTCGTGACGGTCGGGATCTTCACCGTCTGCACGTTCGTGTCGCTCGAACTGCTCGGCGTCGACGCGGTGTTCGTCATCTCCAGCGCCGGGTTCATCGGCGTTGCCATCGCGCTCAGCGGCCAGGATCTCGTGAAGGACTTCCTCGCTGGCACCCGCGCGCTCCTCGAGGACCGCTACGCGGTCGGCGACGACGTCATCTTGCGTGTCGCCGGGACCGAGGTCCGCGGCACCGTCGACCTCGTCGGCACGGCGTCGGTTCGCCTGCGCACGTCCGACGGTTCGACGTGGCATTCGGGCCACGCGGCGGTCGACGCCGTGACGAACCTGTCGCAACTCCCGTCGGTCAGCGACATCGCCGTGCCGATCGACGACTGGTCGACAGCGCACGAATCCGCGGCTGCCGAACGACTCGCCGTGGCTTCGAACGACATCGGGCTGACCGGCGTGGTCTTCCTGCGTGACATCGAGGCTCACGAGCCCGACGACGAGCGCGACACGAGCACGGTGAACGTGCGGATCAAGTCGAACCGGCCGCTGAGCGTGTCCGAGGCCGACCTCGTCCGCGCGCGCCTGCTCGATCGGTGATTCAATCACGCAACGGTGACAACTGAAGCAGGCCACGACGAGCCAGCGCACGCGCGGCCTCGCGGGATCACGATGCTGGCGTTGGGCACGCTCGGCATCGTCTACGGCGACATCGGCACGAGCCCGCTCTACGCGATCCGGGAGAGCTTCCATCACGCTGAACTGCCGGTGAACCCCGACACGGCGCAAGGCGTCGCTTCCGTCGTGTTCTGGGCGTTGATGATCGTGATCTCGATCAAGTACCTCGCCCTCGTGATGCGGGCCGACAACCAAGGTGAGGGCGGGATCCTCGCCCTCACGGCGCTCATCGCGCCGGTCGGTGGAGCGCCCAAGGGAGTGCTCGCCGCCGCGGTCACGCTCGGTGTGTTCGGCACCGCCCTGCTCTACGGCGACGGCCTGATCACGCCGGCGATCTCGGTGCTCAGCGCCGTCGAGGGATTCGAGGTCGCCAGCAGCGCGTTCGAGGGACTCGTCATCCCGATCTCGATCGTCATCCTCGTCGGACTGTTCGCGGTGCAACGCCACGGCACGGCGCGGATCTCCACCGTCTTCGGGCCTGTCATGTCGGTCTGGTTCCTCGTGCTCGGCGTGCTCGGGCTGCGTCAGATCGTCGACCACCCGACGGTGCTGCGCGCCGTGTCGCCGACCTACGCCGTCGACCTGTTCGTGTCCGAGCCGCTGCGGGCGTTCATCTCGCTCGGCTCGATCTTCCTGGTCGTCACCGGCGGCGAGGCGCTCTACGCGGACATGGGTCACTTCGGGCGCCGTCCGATCCAGCTGAGCTGGTACTCGTTCGTCCTTCCCGCGCTGCTGCTCACGTACTTCGGGCAGGCGGCGCTGCTCGCCTCCAACCCGGCGGCCGTCGAGAGTCCGTTCTACCGGATGGCGCCGTCGTGGGCGCTCGTGCCGCTGGCGATCCTCGCCACGTGCGCCACGGTCATCGCCTCGCAGGCGCTGATCTCGGGCGCGTTCTCGCTGACCGCTCAAGCCGTGCAACTCGACTACCTTCCGCGCGTCAAGATCATCCACACCTCGACCGAGCACATCGGCCAGATCTACGTCCCGATGGTCAACTGGGGCTTGATGATCGGATGCGTCGGGCTGGTGGTCGGCTTCCGCACGTCGAGCAACCTCGCATCCGCGTACGGCATCGCGGTGACGATGACGATGCTCATCACCACGCTCTTGTTCTTCCGTGTCGCGCGTACTCGATGGGGATGGTCGCTCGTCAAGGCACTGGCGGTCTGCGTGCCGTTGCTCGTCGTCGACACGGCGTTCTTGTCCGCCAACCTGTCGAAGGTCGTCGCCGGCGGCTGGTTCCCGCTCGTCGTCGCGGTCGCCCTCGTCACGTTGATGACCACGTGGCGGCGCGGTCGCCAGATCGTCGCCTCCCTGATCCACCGCGGCGAGCGACCTGTCGACGTGGTCGTCCACGAGGCACTCGCCGCCCGCGTCGCCCGGGTACCCGGCACCGCCGTCTACATGTTCAAAGACGCCGGCGCGGCGCCGCCGGCGTTGATCGCCAACCTGCGTCACAACCGGGTGTTGCACCGGTTGACACTGCTGGCGTCGGTCACCACGCTCGACGTCCCACGGGTACCCGACAACGAGCGCGCCGTGCTGCGCAAGGTCGGGCCCGGCATCCAGCAGGTCGACCTCCGATTCGGCTTCCGCGACGACCCGAACGTCCCGGCCGCGCTCGCCGCGATCGACTTCGGCGGTCGGCGGTTCGATCCCGACTCGGCGACCTACTTCCTCGGTCGCGAGTCGGTGCGGGCCACGACCGGCACCGGCATGAACCCGATTCGAGAGCAGCTCTTCATCGCCCTCAATCGCAGCGCGTCGAGCGCCGCCAGGTTCTTCTCGTTGCCCGCCGACCGCGTCTTCGAGATCGGTAGCTACGTCGAGATCTGATCTGTGCCGCTGCGGACGGGCGCTGCGATCGTGCGGTCAGGCGTCGCCGTTGCGGCGCGCGGTGATGATGATCACCCGGCCGGCGAGCACGACCCGGCCCTCGTCGTCGAGGTGGTCTTCGTAGCGCTCGGCGATCGCTGCGATCGCCTCGTCACGGATCGCCGGGTCGAGGTTCGCCAGCGCCACCCGCGTCGTGCCGAAGTCGGTGCTGGCGGCAGCCGCCGTCACCGGGTCCTGCCCGCCGCCGAGCACGAGGTCGATGTCGTGGACGCGGGCCTCGACCGACGACCACCCGGCATCGTGCAGCGTCGCCCGCGTGGCGTCGATGTCGCCGAGCGAGAACGGCCCGCCGTCGCGGGGCAGGCCGTCGGGATCGGCGAGCCCGCGGGCGCGCCGCACCTCCAACGCCGCAGCGAGCGGCACCTCGAACAGCGGAGAGAGATCGCGGTGTGACCACACGGCGATCGCCAGGCGCCCGCCGTGTCGCACCGCGGTCGCGAGGTTGGCGAACGCGCGGCTCGGATCGGAGAAGAACATGACGCCGAACCGGCTGAGCACCACGTCGTACGTGTCCGGCGTGGGTTCCCACTCGACGGCGTCGGCGTTCCGCCAATCGATCGGTGCCGCGCCTTCGGGTGCCGGTGTCGCAGCGGCCGATTCGAGCATCCCGGCGGCGATGTCGAGCCCGGTCACCGCGCCGCTCGCTCCGACCCGGCTCGCCGCATCGCGTGTCGTCGGGCCGGTGCCGCAACCGACATCGAGCACCCGTTCACCCGGTTGGAGCGCGGCGGCTTCGAAGAGCAGCGCAGACACGGGGGAGAGCTGTCGCTCCAGCCCGCTGGCCTGGCGCAGCCAGCGGTCGGCGCGCTCGCCGACCCAGGCGTCGTCGTTGGGAGAGGGGGATTCGGACATCCGGCGACAGTAGCGCCGCCGCGGATGGCCTTCTCAGCCCAGATCTCCCGGTTCAGCCACAAGCAACGGCTGGGGACGGGCCCCAGCCGTTGCTTGTGCGCGCAACGACGTCGGCCACCCCCGGCACAGCACGAGCGACAGCGTCACGATGGGGTCCGTCCCTGTCGAGACGATCACGCAAGGGGAATCAGGCGATGCCGAACTCGGTGTTGATGACCCGGCCGTCGCGCTCGGCGGCGCTGGGAGCGAGGTCGGTGACGACGAATGAGCGCTGCAGCCAGCGGTCCGTGCCGTCGAAGCGTGCCGCGAACGAGGACCGGCCGTGGATGGCGACGTTGTTGTCGACGACGAGCAGGTCGCCGGGCTCCAGCACCACCGAGGTGGTCAGCTCGTCGATCGCGCCGCGCAGCGCGACGAGCACGTCTTCGGCGGCACTGTCGATGCCGACGGTGAGGTCGGCGTCGAACACGAACGTCGGCTCGGCGCGAGTGCCGGTGAGGAGCGGCCGGGCGGGGCCGAGCTGGTTGGAGCGCCCGCCGAGGAAGCTGGCGTCGACGGCCGTGCGAAAGCGCGGCTCGAACATCATGTCGATCATGTCGTGGGGCAGCTGCTCGATCAGGTCGTGCACGGTGACCAGGGTCGTCTGCGCTTGCGGGTCGCCGCGCAGGCACAACAGCAGCAGGTAACGCGGGCGGTGTGGGTGGAACGCGGTCTCGGTGTGGAACATCAGGTCGGAACGCGACGACGTGGACGTCTGGCGGTCGGCATCGTCGGCGGTCGGCACGATGTTCTGGACGATCCTCCCGCCGTGCTCGGGCACGTAGCCGACCGGCTGGCCAAGCCGCCGGGCGACCGTGAGGAGCACGAGCTCGGTGGCGAGGTCCTTGTCGACCGGCGCGTCAGGGCGAGCGGGTGTCGGCGGGAGCGGACCGATCGGTGCGTTGCGGATCAGGAGCGCACCCGAACGGTGCGAGCGTGACGTGAACTCCAGGAGGGCCCGGTCCACCTCGACGGGCAGGTCACGTCCGGCGAGCGCGGCGGCGTCGACGAGCGATTCGTCGAAGTCGGCAGGGACGGACGTCGGCGGCGACCATCGCGTGGCATCGACGACGAGCGGGCCGGTGACGAGCGACTGGAACATACGTGCCAATGATACACGCCCGACGGAATGTTGTCGATCAACACGCGTGGCGTGGGCGCCGCGGCGGCCGTACCCGAGTGGCAGTACCGCGGCAGTACCGTGATGGCCACATGGAGGTCGAACGCCGCCTGCTCGCCCGCGCCGACACGTTGACGCGAGCCGAACGACGCATCGCCGAGACCGTGCTCGCCTCGCCGCAGCTCGTGGGCTTCGGCACGGTCGCCGAGCTCGCCGCCAACGCCGGCGTCGGCACCGCCACGGTCGTCCGCTTCGCGATCAAGCTCGGCTACGACGGGTTCACCGATCTCCAGCAATCGGTGCAAGACGACCTCACCGGCCAACTTCGGCCCGCCGTGGAACGCATCCGCGAGCCGCGCCTCGCCGCCGACGGCCACGACCCCGGCCACATCGCACGTCACGCCGACATCGAGGCGAACAACGTGCGTGCCACCCTCGACTCCGCGACACCCGAGGCGATCGCGGCGATCGTCGCCCGCCTCGCCGACGACGCTCACGACGTGCTCGTCCTGTCCGGCGTCGCTTCACGCGGTGTGGCGGCGCAGTTCGTCGCCGACCTCGGCCAACTGCGCCCCGGTGTCGCTCCGCTCGACGGCACGCCCGTCGACATCGCCCGCACGATCGCGCTTGCCGACGACAGCCCGACGCTCGTCGTGCTCGACCTGCGCCGCTACGAGCGTTGGTTGATCGACGCCGCCGACCACGCCCGCGCCGCTGGCGCCTGGGTCCTCGCCATCACCGACAGCGTGCTGTCGCCCCTCGCCACGGGCGCCGCCCACACGCTCGTCGTGGCGGCCGCCTCCGACGGCCCGTTCGACAGCCACGTCGGCACGCTCGCCCTCGCCAACCTCATCGTCGCCGACGTCGCTGCTGCCCGCCGCGACGAGGCGACCGACCGCCTCGACCGTCTCGAAGCGGCGTGGCGCGACCGTGATGCCCTCACCGACCGCTGATCGTGTGCGGGATTCTCGGGGGCCTCGGTTCCGGCTTGCGGCACTCACGCCCCCGAGAGTTGTCGGCGGTCACGCGTGGCCGTCGACGGCGACCCGGAAGCCGACGTTGCCAGCGGAGCTGTCCGGTGAGTTGCCGCTGCGGGCGGCCACGCGGTAGCGGCGGCAATAGGAGGCGTGACAGAGGTACGACCCGCCGCGCATGACCTTGGTCGTGCCGGTGTGGGGGCCGCGCGGATCCTTCTCGGGGGCCTGGCGGTAGTACTGCGCCGAGTACCAGTCCGCACACCACTCCCAGACGTTTCCGGTCATGTTGTAGATGCCGAACCCGTTGGGTTCGTACGTATCGACCGGTGCCGTGCCGATCCACCCGTCGGCCCCGGTGTCGGCCGCCGGGAAGGTGCCCTGGAACACGTTCATCATGTGCCGTCCGTCGGGCTCGAGCTCGTCGCCCCACGGGAACGCCGCGCCCTCGATGCCACCGCGGGCGGCGCGCTCCCACTCCGCCTCGGTCGGCAGCCTCGTGCCGTTCCACGCGCAAAACGCGAGCGCGTCGTTCCAGGAGACGTGGATCACCGGATGCCGTTCGCGCCCGCCGACATCGGAGTGCGGGCCTTCAGGGTGCCGCCAGTCCGCGCCGTGGACCTGGCGCCACCACGGCGTCTGAGCCACTGCCCGCGTCGGCTCGAAGTCGTCGGGGAGCAGCCCGGCGAACACGAACGACCAGCCGAAACGTTCGGCCTCGGTGACGAAACCGGTGTCGGCGACGAACACCGCGAACTCCGCGTTCGTGACGCACATCGGCGCGATCCGAAAGCCGGTGACGTCGACGGGGTGGACCGGGCCTTCCCCGTCGGCGTCGTAGGAATCGGCCCCGGTCGCACCCATGGCGAAACGACCACCCGGCACGTCCACCATCGCCGGAGTGGGCGGTGACGGTGCCGCCGGAGCGCGCCGCTCCGGCGACACGACGCCGTCGGCCGGGTCGTCCGCGTCGGACCGGCGCCCTGGCGCGCAACAAGCGCTCACGCGCACCCGTCGATCGTCGCCGCGCTCATGCTGGTCGTCGTGCGCACTGTTCGTGGTCCGCGGGTCAGCCGGTCGCCAGTCCTTGCCGCATCTTCCTGATCTGGGCCTGCACCTGCGCGTCTTCGACATCGAACATCGCATAGCTGATGCCGGCTGTCTGCAGCGGGCGGTTGGGGTATTGCTGATAGCTCGGCAACACGCTCATCAGCCGCGCTGCCATCTGCGGTGCCTGCCAGGTCTTCTCCGCCCAGCTCGTCATGAAGATGTCGTAGCGTTCTTGCGGGTCTTGCCACAGGTCGAACAGCTCGGGCACGATCGCCGTGTGCGCGGCGGCGCCGCGCCATTGGTCACGGATGTTCCAGATCGCTTTCCACTTGCCGACGCGGACGGCGCCCGGGATCATCTCGGTCTCGGTCATGTACAGCCAGTGGTCTCGCGTCGATGGTCCCTCGCCCTTCAACAGCGCGGTCTGGTCGTAGCTGTCGAAGATCGTCGGCTCGCCCTCACGATCTTCGGTGGGCAGTTCCAGTCCGGCCAGCGAGGCGAACGTCGCCATGAAGTCGAGGGAGCCGACGATGTCGGAGTTCCGTCGTCCACCTTCGATCGTGCCGGGCCACCAGGCGATCGCCGGCACCCTGCTGCCGCCCTCGTAGTCGGTGCCTTTCGTGCCGCGGAACGGCGTGTACCCGCAGTCCGGGTACACGTCTTGCCACGCCCCGTTGTCCGTGGTCCACACGATCAGCGTGTTCTCGGCGATGCCCAGCTCGCGCACCTTGTCGATCACGACGCCGACCCAGTGGTCGAGCTCGACGACCGAGTCGGCGAACTTCGACTTGGCCATCGACGAGCCGACGAAGTCGGGGTGCGGCAGGTTCGGCTGGTGCAACTTCGCCGTGTTGAAGTACAAGAAGAACGGATTGTCGCCGTTGGCGTGGGCGTCGAGGTAGTCGACGGCGTGCTTCGTCGATTTCTCGTCGATGAACGGGATCTGCTCGGAGCTGAGCTTTTCGACCTCTTGCCACTGCTCGCCGGCCTTGCCGTCGATCGCCCCGATCACGTTGCCCCACATCTTCATCGTCTCGGGCTCGTCGAACGGGAAGTCCGGATTGAACGCCGGGTCGGTGTACGTGTACGCGTTCAGGTGGTACAGCGTCGTGTTGTACATCTCGTCGAAGCCGTGCTCGGTCGGCATCGAGTAGTCCGACTCGCCGAGGTGCCACTTGCCGATGTGGCACGTGTCGTAGCCGGCCTGCTTCAACACGCTCGCCAACGTCCACTCACCGGCCGGCAGACCACCGCCGTCGCCCGGGAACGCCACGGTCGTCATCCCGCTGCGGATCGGCAGCCGACCTGTCAACGCCGCCGCCCGTCCCGGCGTGCAGCTCGGCTGGCCGTAGAACGACATGAACTGCAAACCCTCAGCCGCCAGCTGGTCGAGGTTCGGGGTCGGCGCGCCGCGGTTCTCGCCACCGCCGTAGCAACCCAGATCGCCCCAACCCACATCGTCGGACATGAACAAGATGATGTTCGGCTTGTCAGCCATACGGACTCTCCTTCGCACTCATCACATCGCGGACGCGACACCTCGGCTCACCATCGCCCACGTTCGCCGAAACTAACCCACATCCGATATCCGAATCTGCACACGTCGCGTCGCTCTCCACGGGCCGCCGCTCACGCCCCGACCGCCGCTCAGAGCCCCCACGACTAGCGTGACCGCGATGGTCACGTCGGGTTCTCGAGAGCTCGCAGTCGCCGCAGTGCAAATGGCGATGGTCGACGACGTCGACGCGAACGTGGCGACGGCCGAACGGCTCGTGCGTGATGCCGCCGGGCAAGGTGCCCAGATCATCCTCATCCCCGAGCTGTTCGAAGGGCCGTACTTCTGCAAGGACCAGCGCCCCGAGCACCTCGACCGGGCGCGACCGATCGACGGCCACCCGACCGTCGCCCACTTCGCCGCCCTCGCCGCCGAGCTCGGCGTGGTGCTGCCGCTGTCCATCTACGAGCGCGCCAGCCAGGCGCTGTTCAACACCGTGGTCGTCGTCGACGCTGACGGATCGACGCTCGGGACGTACCGCAAGAGCCACATCCCCGACGGCCCCGGCTACACCGAGAAGTACTACTTCTCGCCTGGCGACACCGGCTTTCGCGTCTGGGAGACGCTCCACGGAACGATCGGCGTCGGCATCTGCTGGGATCAGTGGTTCCCCGAATCCGCGCGGGCGATGGCGCTGCTCGGCGCCGAGGTGCTCTTCTACCCGACGGCGATCGGCAGCGAGCCGCCCGACCCGACGTGGGATTCCAGCGGTCACTGGCAGCGCGTGATGCAGGGTCATGCCGGCGCCAACCTGATGCCCGTCGTCGCCGCCAACCGCGTGGGCCGCGAGGTCGGCGAGACCACCGAGATCACGTTCTACGGTTCATCGTTCATCGCCGACGCCACCGGTGCCAAGGTCGCCGAAGCCGGCCGCGAGGGAGAGTCGGTGCTCGTGCAGGCGTTCGACCTCCACGAGCTGCGGACGCAACGGGCCGCGTGGGGGCTGTTCCGCGACCGGCGCCCCGACCTCTATGGCCCGCTCCTGACGTTGGACGGCGGCTGATGCCGCGCCTCCCCGCCGAGTGGGAGCCCCACGCCGGCACTGCGATGTGCTGGCCGGCGCGAGCCGAGCTCTGGGGTGCCCGGTTCGCCGACGCCGAGGCCGCGCACGCTGCCGTCGCCCGAACGATCGCTGCCTACGAGCCCGTGACGATGATCGCCGCGCCGCGCGCCACCGAGCGGGCAGCCGCGATGTGCGGAGCCGACGTCGACGTGATCGAGCTACCGATCGACGACTCGTGGTTCCGCGATAGCGGACCGATCTACACCGTTCGGCGCGACAGCGACCGTGACCAGGCTCGGCATCTCGTCGCCACCGACTGGTCGTTCAACGCCTGGGGTGAGAAGTTCCACCCGTTCGCCGACGACGCGCTCGTGGCGCGACGCTTCGCCGCAACGCGCGGCGACGCGGTGCGCACGATCGACGTCGTGTTGGAAGGCGGTGCGATCACGAGCGACGGCGACGGCACGATCGTCACGACCACGCAGTGCCTCATGCACCCGAACCGCAACCCCGCGATGACGATGACCGACATCGAGGCCGCGCTGGCCCGCGAGCTGGGTGCCCGGCGGGTGATCTGGCTGCCGCACGGGTTGGCGCTCGACGCCGACACCGACGGCCACGTCGACAACATCGCCGCGTTCGCCGCACCCGGCCATCTGGTGTTGCAGGGGTGCGACGATCCTGCCGAAGACGACTGGCTGCGACTCGACGTGGATCGGCGTGTGGCTGCCGGCGCGCTCGACGCCGCGGGCAGGCCCGTGACGGTCACCACGATCCCGGTGCTCCCCTTCGCCGACGTCGACGGTGAGCGGGTCGTCGTGCCGTACCTCAACTACTACGTCGGCAACGGCTTCGTGCTCGTGCCGACGTGCGGCCATCCCGCCGACGCCGACATGCTCGCCCTCATCGGTGAGCAGTATCCGGGCCGCGACGTGATCGGTCTCGACGTCGGCGCGATCCTCGCGAGCGGTGGCGGCGGCATCCATTGCATCACCCAACAGATCCCCGATGTGACGGCTTGATGGGCCGAGCCGGCCGGATCGGTCAGACTGGGTGGTGATGTCGCGGGCAGGAGCGACCAACGACGGGGCACTCGTCCGCCTCCGGCGCGTGATCATCGGACGCGGCGCGGTCGTGCCGCTGGCGATCGCTCACGGGGTCGCCGCCGCCGGCGACGCGTTCGTGACGGTCAGCCTGGCGGGCTCGCTCTTCTTCAACGTCAGCCCCGACGCGTCGCGCGAGCAGATCCTGCTCTACCTGTTGATCACGATGGCGCCGCTCGCCGTGCTGTCCCCACTCGTCGGTCCGGCCGTCGATCGCTTCCGACGCTCACAGCGGTTCGTCGCCGCCGGCTTCTACGTCGCCCGCGGCGTCGCGTGCATCGCGCTCTCCGCCACGTTGTTGCAGCTCGGCTTCTATCCGGCCGCGCTGTGTGTCTTGATCCTCAGCAAGGCGTCCGGCGTGGTGAAGCAGACGCTCGTGCAGACGCTGGTCGACGATCCCGAAGAGCTCGTGGCCACGAACGCCCGCCTGGCGCGCTTTGCCACGATCACCGCGGCGATCGGTGTGGGCCTCGGTTCGGCAGTGTTCGCCGTCGCCGGACCCGAGTGGTCGTTGCGCGGCGCGGCCGTGCTGCTCGCCCTCGCCGGGTTCGCCGTGACGCGCGTGCGGCCCCGGTCGCACTTGGCCGAGGTCGCCGACGAGGTCGCCTACGCCGAGACGCATCTGCCGGTGGTGGTCGTCTCGTCGGTCGGGATGCTCGCCGTACGCGCCGCCGTCGGGTTCTGCATCTTCACGCTCGCGTTCACGCTGCGACGTTCGAGCGAACCGGCGTACATGTACGCGCTCGCCGGCGCGCTCTACGGCGTCGGCGCGTTCGCCGGGCACACCGCCGCCGCGGTCTTGCGCCGGTGGATGCGTGAGGAGCGGTTGATCTCGCTAGCGATCGCGCTCCCCATGGTGGTCAGCGCGGTCGGCGTCCTCGGTGCGTCGGTGCGCCTGTTGCTCGTGATCTCGATGCTCGTCGGCTTGTCGACCACGCTCGCCCGCAACGCCTTCGACGGGCTCCTCCAACGCCGCGCGCCAGAAGCGCTGCTCGGACGCGCCGGCGCCCGCTACGAGACGCGGTTCCAGCTCGCTTGGGTGTTCGGCGGCGTGATGGCGACGCCGATCTCGCTCCCGGCCGAAGTCAGCATGATGGTCCTGACGGCGATCTACGTCCCGGCGTTCGCGATCGGCATGCGCGGCGTCACGGAAGCCGATCGCTTCAGTGGTGCGCAGAACGACCCGATCGTGCGCGCCCGCGATCGGTTGGCGTCGGCCTACGTCGCCCTGGAGGACGAAGCGTGGCGTGTGGCCGTGGTGGAAGCGTCCGGCGCCGCCGACCTTGCCGGAAGCATCGACGGTCGCGTGGTCGATGCCGACACGCGCCACGAGCTCGACGACCTCCGCCGAAGGGCGCTGCACCACGCCACCCCCGTGGCCGAGCGTGAAGCGGGGCGGGCGCTCGAGCTCGCCGAGCGCTTGCTCAGCGCGGGGTCGTCGTCGTGACCTCGGCGCGGCGCGGGTTGTCGTCGGTGGGACGGCGAGCGGCGATCTGGAGGGCGAACCCCTCGCTGGTCTCCTTCGCGGTGTAGCGATCGACGATCACCTTCATCCTCCGCGACGGCTCGGGGATCTGGCCGATCGCCAGCATCACCCCGTCGTCGCGGACTGGTGCGCCGTCGAGACCATCGTCGAACGAGTCACTCGCCTGATCGGCGAAGCGGACCACCGCGTCGTCGACGGTCGCCTCGGTGACGGTGGCCTGCACGGCGACGCCGTACGTGTCGCCGTCGGCCGCGACGATGTAGATCACCGGGAGCAGTCCCTCGTCGGCGTCGGCCGGTGGGTCCCACTGCTCGACTTGCCAATCGACGATCGCGACGATCGCCGAGCCGGCGTCGACCTCGGTGACGCTGGGCTCGTCCGAACACGCGCTGAGCGGGCCGATCGACATGAAGATGGCGGCGGCAGCGACGTACGAGCGCGAGGGGCGGCGGCGTCCCACGCAGACACGATAGACGCGCCACACCGTCGTGGGCGCCCCCAGTTGGACGAAGTGCCCTGGTCAGCCGGCGAGCGCGCCGGCCGCGTCGACCACGATCGCCACCGCGGTGGCCTCCGTTTCAGCGATCACCGCTTCGTTCGGCGTCTCGCTGTCGCCGCGGTTGACGATCACACCGGCGACACATCCGGCGCGCAGACCTTGCGCCGCGCACATCGTGAACAGCGTCGCCGATTCCATCTCGTAGTTGAGCACGCCCATCGCTTGCCACTCGGCGAGGCTGCCGCGGAACCGTGCGGTCACACGACCCGCATACGTGTCGTAGCGCTCTTGGCCGGGGTAGAAGGTGTCCGACGAGGCGGTGATCCCGATGTGGGGTTCGACGCCGCGGCGCCGCGCCGCGTCGACGAGCGCCGTCGTGCAGGCGAAGTCGGCGACCGCGGGGAACTCGAGCGGGGCGAAGTGTGTGCTCGCCCCGTCGAGACGCACCGACCCGGTGGTGACGACGACGTCGCCGGCGCGCACGTCGGGTTGGATGCCGCCCGTCGTGCCGACGCGCAAGAACGTGCGCACGCCAACTTGTGCCAACTCCTCCACCGCGACGGATGTGGAAGGGCCGCCGATGCCGGTCGAGCAGACGACGATCGGTTGGCCGCCGACGTGGCCGAGGTAGATGGTGAACTCGCGATGCGCGGCGAGGAACGTCGAGTCGTCCATCTGCGACGCGATGCGCTCGACCCGGCCGGGATCACCCGGCACGATCGCCACCGTCGCCGCTTCGATCTGATCGTTCGTCACGCCGAGATGGAACGCCTGAGCCATGCCGCGAACCGTAATCCCAACACGACGTCACGCGACTCCGGGAAGCTCCCTTGCATACATGCACATGTCTTTATATGCTCGCCCCATGCTGTCGTCCACCGTCGAGGCGTTGAAGGCGATCGCCGAACCGACGCGGCTGCGCATCCTCGCCGTCATGCGTCACGGCGATGTGACCGTGACTGACCTGACCGACATCCTCGGCCAGTCGCAGCCCCGCGTGTCGCGCCACTTGCGGGTGCTCGTCGAGGCAGGATTGGCGATCAAGCACCGCGAGGGCACGTGGGCGTTCTTCCGGCTCGTCGAGACCGGTGCGGGCGCGGGGCTCGTGAACGCCGCGCTCGACGCCGTCGATCCCCACGACGACACACTTGCGGGTGATCGTGAGCGTCTCGCGGTCGTCCGCGCTCGTCGAGCCGACGCGGCGCTGGAGTACTTCGAGCGCATCGCGCCCATCTGGGACGAAGAGCGCGCGCTGCACGCCCCCGACGACGTCGAAGCGGCCGTGCTCGCCGTGCTCGGCGACGGGCCGTTCGGGCAGGTGCTCGACGTGGGCACCGGCACGGGCCGCATGCTCCAACTGCTCGCCGACCGTTGTGAACGCGCCGTCGGCCTCGACACGAGCCACTCGATGTTGTCCGTCGCCCGCGCCAACCTCGAACGCGCCGGTGCGAGCAACTGGGAACTTCGTCAAGGTGACGTGCACAGCCCGCCGTGGTCGACGCGCACCTTCGACCTCGTCGTCATCCACCAGGTGCTGCACTACCTCGACGACGCGTCGACGGCCGTCGGTCAGGCGGCCCGACTCGTGCGCCCGGGCGGGCGGTTGTTGGTCGTCGACTTCGCGCCGCACGATCACGAGGTGCTGCGCAGCGCCGCCCACCGCCGCCTGGGCTTCGCGCACGACCAACTGCGCGAGTGGTTCGACGCTGCCGGCTTCGACTGCCCCGCCATCGTCGACGTCGACCCGCCCTCGGGCACCGCCGGCCTCACCGTCACCGTCTGGCTCGGCCAGGCGCGCTCCTCCCTGAACTCCGCTGCGTGAATCGAGCCCCCTCATGAACACACACCGCGATCATCCCCATCGAGACCATCCGCTGGCGCGGCTCGCCCGCGAGCGGATCGTCGTCATCGACGGCGCGATGGGCACGCAGATCCAGGCGCTGGCTCTCACCGACGAGCAGTTCCGCGGCGACCGCTTCGCCGACCATCGCAGCGACCTCGCCGGCAACAACGAATTGCTCTCGCTGACGCAGCCCGACGCGATCCGCGACATCCACCTCCGCTACTTGCTCGCCGGCGCCGACGTCGTCGAGACGAACACGTTCTCCGCCAACCGCGTCTCGCAGGGCGACTACGACACCGTCGACCTCGTCGCCGAGCTGAACGTCGAATCCGCCCGCCTCGCCCGCGAAGCCGCCGACGAGGCCGAGTCGCGCGACGGCAATCCGCGGTGGGTCGCCGGTGCGATCGGTCCGACGAACATGACGCTGTCGCTGTCGCCGCGGGTCGAAGACCCCGGCTACCGGGCGATCACGTTCGCCGCGCTCGCGGATGCCTACCAGGAGCAGATCGAGGCGCTCCTGCGCGGCGGCGTCGACGTCTTGCTCATCGAGACGATCTTCGACACGCTCAATGCCAAGGCGGCGATCGTCGCGTGTCGCCGGGCCGGCCAGGCGCTCGGCCAGCAGGTGCCGTTGATGATCTCCGGCACGATCACCGACCGGTCCGGTCGCACGCTGTCCGGCCAGACACCGGCCGCGTTCTGGCAATCGGTGCGTCACGCCGCCCCACTCACGGTCGGGTTGAACTGTGCGCTCGGCGCCGAGGAGATGCGACCGCACCTCGTCGAGCTGGCGACGGTCGCCGACACGCTGATCTGTGCGTACCCGAACGCCGGCCTGCCCAACGAGCTCGGTGGCTACGACGAGACCCCCGAGCAGACGGCGGCGTTCATCGCCGAGTTCGCCGACGCCGGGATCGTCAACGCCGTCGGAGGGTGTTGCGGCACGACGCCCGCCCACATCGAAGCGGTGGTCGGCGCTGTCGCCGGGAAGTCGCCGCGCATCGTGCCCGAACGCACGCCGCGGCTCGAGCTGTCCGGACTCGAAGCGTTCGCGCTGACCGACGACATCCCGTTCGTCAACGTCGGCGAGCGCACGAACATCACCGGATCGGCGAAGTTCCGCCGGCTGATCAAGGACGACGACTACGCCGGCGCGCTCGTGGTCGCTCGCCAGCAGGTCGAGAACGGCGCGCAGATCATCGACATCAACATGGACGACGGGCTGATCGACGGCGTCGAGGCGATGACCCGCTTCTTGCACCTGATCGCTGCGGAACCCGACATCTCCCGCGTCCCGATCATGCTCGACTCGTCGAAGTTCGAGGTGATCGAGGCCGGGCTGCAGTGCGTGCAGGGCAAGCCGATCGTCAACTCGATCTCGATGAAGGAGGGTGAGGAGGAGTTCCTCGCCCACGCCCGCACGTGCCTCGACTTCGGCGCCGCCGTGATCGTCATGGCGTTCGACGAGGTCGGTCAGGCTGACACCGCCGACCGCAAGGTGGACATCGCTCGCCGGGCGTACCACCTGCTCGTGGACGAGGTCGGCTTCCCGCCCGACGACATCATCATCGACCCCAACATCTTCGCCATCGCCACCGGCATCGAAGAGCACGATCGCTACGGGCTCGACTTCCTCGACGCGATCGAGCGGATCACGAGCGAACTGCCCCACGTCAACATCTCCGGCGGCGTGTCGAACCTGTCGTTCTCGTTCCGCGGCAACGAACCGGTGCGCGAGGCGATGCACTCCGTCTTCTTGCTCCACGCGGTCGGCAAGGGCATGCGGATGGGGATCGTCAACGCCGGCCAGCTCGCCGTGTACGACCAGATCGACCCCGAACTGCGCGAGCTGTGTGAGGACGTCGTGCTCGCCCGACGCACCGATGCCACCGAGCGGCTGCTCGACGCAGCGGGACGCTTCCAGCGCGACGGGGGTGTCGAGGACGACCCGGCGACGCTCGAGTGGCGGTCGTGGGACGTGGTGCGGCGCATCGACCACGCGCTCGTCAATGGGATCACGACGTTCATCGAAGACGACGTCGAAGAGGCGCGTCAGGCTGCCTCCCGTGCCGTCGAGGTGATCGAGGGCCCGCTGATGAGCGGCATGGGCACCGTCGGCGACCTGTTCGGTGCCGGCAAGATGTTCCTGCCCCAGGTGGTGAAGTCGGCGCGGGTGATGAAGCAGGCCGTCGCCTACCTCACGCCGTACATCGAAGCCGAAGGTGACGACGGCGCGGCCTCCAAGGCGGGCACGGTGCTGCTCGCCACGGTGAAGGGCGACGTGCACGACATCGGCAAGAACATCGTCGGCGT
>CAZQCP010000033.1:22236-23475 GCA_964592115.1 uncultured Ilumatobacteraceae bacterium | reverse complement strand
GTCAGACCCCAGATGCAACCGCCCACACGCCGGGTGAGCCCACACCCGCTTCGCCCGGAGTTGCATCTGGGACTGGGATTGCATCCGGGGTCAGACCCCAGATGCAACCGCCCACACGCCGGGTGAGCCCACACCCGCTTCGCCTGGTGTTGCATCTGGGGTCTGACCCCGGATGCAATCCCCGACCCCCCAACGTTCGTTACCGGGAGTGGCGGACGGGCAACATGGCTGCGATGGCGACGCTCGAACAACCGGACGGAGACGCCGCGACGAACGGTGCGCTCGGCGCCGTTGCCGCGGCGATGCCGTGGATCGCGCGCGTCGCGTGGGTGCTCGTCGCGGTCGTCGGCGGCGCGGCGGTCGAGTCCGCGGTCGATGGCCGCAGCGCAGCGGTTCGTTGGACGGCTGCGGTGACCGGCTGGGTCATCTGGGCGATCGTCGCGCTGGCGTTGGCGATCGGATCGACGGTGACGCTCACGATCGCCCGCGTCGCCACACCGCTGGCCCTCGTCGCCGCGCTGATGGCCGCGGTGGCTGGCGCACCCGCAGCGGACGTCGCGCTGCTCACGGTGCCCGCGGCGATCGCCGTACTCGCCGTGCTGTCGGCCGACTTCGGTCGCCGGTACGTGCAGGCGTCGGCGTATGGCGACGAGCAGCGATTCCCACTCCGCGCACCGGCGGCGGCCGGCGCGGCGGCGATCATCACCTGGGTCCTGTGGGCCGCCGCGTTCGCCTGCGGACCGTTCCTCCTCGTCGCTCGTCAGTGGGTGCTCGGTGCTGTGCTGACGTTCGTCGCCACGACGGGAGCGGTGCTCCTCGCCCCCCGCTGGCACCGGCTGTCACGCCGCTGGTTCGTGCTCGTACCGGCGGGCGCGGTCGTTCACGATCCGGTCGTGCTCGCCGACACGCTGGCGCTGCGCACCGCCCAGATCGCCCAGCTGCGCCTCGCGCCCGCCGACACCGGGGCAGCCGACCTGACCGGCCCGGCGAGCGGCTACGCCGTCGAGGTCACCACGACCGAATCGGTCACCGCGGTGTTCGCGTTCACACCGCGCGAACCGAATGGCAAGGCGATCCACCTGCAGGCGTTCCTCGTCGCGCCGAGCCGTCCCGGCGAAGCGTTGCGCGCTGCCCGCGCTCGCGGGCTACCGGTCGCCTGACCGGCCCTTCCGAGCCGGATTCCGGAGGATCGAGCACGACTGCGCGAGCCGCAGCAGGATTCGGGAGCGATCAGCAGGG
>CAZQCP010000033.1:4886-22136 GCA_964592115.1 uncultured Ilumatobacteraceae bacterium | reverse complement strand
CGATCAGCAGGGGCGAGTGGCCCTCAGCGGCACACGCCGCCACCGAGCACGCGGCGGTCGGCGAGGTCGTAGAGCACGATGCTCTGCCCGGGTGCCACCCTGCGCTGCGCCTCGTGCCACTCGATGGTCATCGCATCACCGGGCGTGGCGCGCACGGTCGCCGGCTTGACGGCTCCGTGTGCGCTGCACTGCACCAGCACGGAGTCGCCATCGACGGCCGGGGCGTCGACCCAGCTGAGCGTGCCGATGACCTCGCCGTCGCGACGCAGATCCTGATCGCCGCCGACCGTCACCACACCACCCGCCGTGTCGACGTCGACGACGTATCGCTTCGGGCCGCCGCCGGGCAATCCGATCCCCTTGCGTTGGCCGATGGTCACCAACTCGACGGCGTCGACGTCGCCGAGGCGGGTGCCCGCGGCATCGACGACACGAGCCGGTCGGAACGGGATCCGATCGCCGAGGAAGGCGGTGCGCCCGCCGGTCGAGGTGATGAAGCACACATCCTGGCTGTCGGGCTTCGTCGCAGTGCGCAGGTCGAGGTCCGCGGCGATCGCCCGCACCTCGGACTTCTGCATCCCACCGACCGGGAACATCGTGCGCGCCAGCTGGTGCTGGTCGAGCATGTGCACGACGTAGCTCTGATCCTTCGCCCGATCCGCCCCGCGCTCGAGCGTGAGACGGCCAGCCGGAGTGCGTCCGATCGCTGCGTGGTGTCCGGTGGCGATGGCGTCGAAGCCGAGGAGGTCAGCACGCTCCGCGAGACGGGCGAACTTGACCGCCCGGTTGCACTCGATGCACGGGTTCGGCGTGACGCCGCGGACGTGGGCGTCGATGTACGGGTCGACGACGTGGGCGTCGAAGTCGTCGCTGAAGTTGAACACGAGGTGGTCGATCCCGAGCTGCTGGGCCACGCGGCGGGCGTCGTCCACGTCAGATACCGAGCAGCACCCCGTGTCGCTGTCGCCGCCCCACAGCTTCATCGTGACGCCGACCACCTCGTGCCCCGCGCGCTGCAGGAGCAGCGCCGCGACCGACGAGTCGACGCCGCCGCTCATCGCGCACAACACCTTCACGACGCCACCACCGATCGGTTCCTTGCGCCCGCGGTCACCGAACGCCGACGCAGCGTGGCGACGGCGGACGAGATCACCTCGATCGCCCGATCGATGTCTTCGGCGGTCGTGGTGCGCCCGAGCGTCAACCGCAGCGCGCCGAGTGCCGCGGCACGGTCGACGCCCATCGCCGCGAGCACGTGCGACGGCTCCATCGCACCGCTGGCGCACGCCGACGCCGCGGACGCGCACACGCCGGCCTCGTCGAGCATGAACAGGAGCGCCTCGGACTCGACCCCACCGATGCACACGTGCGCCGAGCCCGCGACCTTGTCGGCGCGGGGCACCGTCTCGACGATGTCGTCGAGGCGGCCCTGGAGCTCGTCGACGAGCGCGTCACGAAGGTCGGTGAGCCGTGTGTTCTCGGCTGCGCGGTGACGATCGGTGATCGTGAGCGCGACGGCGGTGGCGACGATGCCGGCCGTGTTGTGCGTGCCGCTGCGGCGCTCGCGCTCTTGACCGCCGCCGACGATCAACGGCTCGACGCGCGGGCCTCCCCGCTCGACGAGCACCCCGACACCCTTCGGCCCGCCGAACTTGTGTGCGCTCAGCGACAGCAGGTCGACGTGCGGGGTGATGGCGCGCAGGTCGAGCCAGCAGGCGGCCTGCACGGCGTCGGTGTGGAGCAGTGCGCCGGGCGCGTGGCGGCGCACGACGCGGGCGACCGCCGCGATGTCGGTGATCGTGCCGACCTCGTTGTTGACCGCCATGACGCTGACGATGGCGACGTCGGGATCGTCGTCGAGCGCCGCGGCCAGCGCATCGAGGTCGACACGCCCGGTGGCGTCGACGCCGACGATGCGACCCCGATCGCCGAGCCGCTCGACGACGTGCAACACGGCGTGATGCTCGGTGGCCGGGCACACAGCCACCGCCCGACCGGTCGTGTCGCGGGCGATCGCCCCACCGACCGCCATGTTGTCGCCCTCGGTCCCGCTGCCCGTGAACACGATCTCGTTGGGCGCGCATCCGAGCACCGTGGCGACGGCGTCACGAGCCTCGTCGACGGCCTGGCGCGCCTGGCGGGCGAAGCGGTGCGACCCGGACGGGTTGGCGTAGATGCCCGCGAAGTACGGCTGCATCGCCTCGATCGCTTCGGGATGCATCGGCGTGGACGCGGCGTGGTCGAGGTACACGAGCGGGTCGGTTCCCCGCGTGACGGTGATCGTGCCCTCCACCGCATCGAGGCTACCGGCGCCCCTCCAACCCGGCCCGCCGCGCCCTTCCCACCCACGGATGTGTCCGGGGAGCCCGAAAAATGTCCGTTACGTGTCGCTCAGCGGGATGATCCGGACAGATTTCGGTGGGAGCGGACCGGGCGGGCAAGAGCCAGGCCGTGTCAGGCCGTGTCGGGCCGTGTCGGGTCGTCGTATCCTCCGGAGCGATGCGTGGCTACGAGCCCCACACCTACGGCGAGGCGTTCGCCGACGTGTACGACGACTGGTACGGCGACGTGACCGACGTGGTCGCAACGGTCGAGCGCGTCGCCGCGCTCGCCGGTGCTGGTGGCCGGGTGCTCGAGCTCGGGGTGGGGACGGGACGCGTCGCGGTGCCGATGGCTGAGGCGGGGCTCGATGTCACGGGCATCGACACCAGTGAGGCGATGCTCGCTCGACTGGCCGCACGGCCCGGTGGCGAGGCGGTTCGGGCCGTGCGCGGCGACATGGTCAGCGACCTCCCCGACGGCCCCTTCGACGTCGCGCTCGTCGCCTACAACACGATCTTCAACCTGCTCGCCGACGGCGCGCAGCAGCGCTGCTTCGACGCCGTCGCCGAGCGCCTACGGCCCGGCGGCCTGTTCGTCGTCGAAGCGTTCATACCCGATGACGGAGATCCGAGTAGCGATCGCCGGGCGCGGCCAGCCAGCGTCGTCGGCGTCCGGGCGCTCGACGCCGACCGCGTGGTGCTCTCGGTGTCACGGACCGAGTCGGTGTCCCAGCGTGCCGAGGGCCAGTTCATCGAGTTGACCGAAGCGGGTGGCGTGCGCCTCCGACCATGGTCGATCCGCTGGAGCACGTCGGCGCAGCTCGATGCGATGGCGACCGCCGCCGGATTCGTGCTCGAGTCTCGGACCGCGGACATGGCGGGCACCCCGTTCGGGCCCGACAGCGATCAGCACGTCAGCGTGTATCGAACGAGCGGCCAACCGTGACAACGCGATCGGGGTCCGACACCGATCGCGATGTCACGCCCGATGGTGTCTGCTTCGGGCTCGGTGTCACGAACGGCGGCGACTTCGCCGATCCCCGACGGATCGCCCAGCTCGCCCGCGACGCCGAAGCTGCCGGCTGGGACGGCTTCTTCTTGTGGGATCACGTCATCCGCCGCCCGCCATGGGCGCCGATGATCGACCCGTGGGTGACGTTGGCCGCCGTCGCGATGCAGACCGAGCGGCTGATCATCGGGCCGATGGTGACGCCGCTCGCCCGTCGCCGCACGTCGGTCGTCGCCCGCGAGACGGCGACGCTCGATCTGCTTGCCAGCGGGCGGTTGCGGTTCGGCGTCGGCCTCGGCGCGCCCGACGACGAGTTCACCCGGTTCGGCGAGGATGCCGATCCCGTCCGCCGCGCGCGGGTCCTCGACGAGTCGCTCGAACTGCTGCAGGCCTTGTGGTCCGGCGAGCCGGTCACGTACGAGGGCGCGCACGTCACCGCCGACGACGTGCAGTTCCTCCCGCGTCCCGTGCACGGCACGATCCCGATCTGGGTGGCGGGCAAGTGGCCAGGTGGCGCGCCGTTCCGGCGCGCGGCGCGCTACGACGGCGTCTACCCGATCGCCGCCGGACGCGACGCCACCCTCTCCGTCGACGAGCTCGCCGACTGCGTGCGCACCGTGCAGGAGCACCGCGAGCGGCTCGGCCGCAGCGACGCGCCGTACGACGTGTGCTATCCGGCCACCAGCGCAGCGTCACCGACGCCGGAGGAGGTCGATCGCATCGGTCGCCTGGCGGAGGTCGGGATGACGTGGTGGATCGAGGTCCTCGACGATCCCAGCGTCGCCTTCGAGACCCATCGCGAACGCGTCCTCGCCGGCCCGCCCGTCCGAACGGAGTAACAGCGGGGTCTGACCCCGTTGTTACTCCTCAGAAGGAGTGGTAGCCGCCGTCGATCGTGATGACGTCGCCGGTGTGGTAGCTCGACGCCCGGCTGGCGAGGTACACCGCCAGGCCACCGAAGTCGTCCTTGGTCCCCCAGCGGCGCATCGGCACCCTCGGCAACACGTTGGCGACGAACTTGTCCCAGCCGAACGCACCCTCCGTCATGTCGGTTTCGATCCAGCCCGGCAGCACCGAGTTGCACCGCACACCGTGGCGGGCGTGCTGCACCGCGATCGCCTTCATCATCGAGTTGAGCCCCGCCTTCGACGCCCCGTAGTGCTGCCCCGACTGCTGGCCGAAGAATGCCGAGCCCGACGTGGTGAACACGACCGATCCTCCGGCGGTGTCGCCATCGTCGTGGCGCTGGACCATGTGCTTCACCGCCTCACGAGCAGTGACGAAGGCGCCGTCGAGGTTGACGCGCATCACACGCCGCCACTCGTCCGACGTCATGCCGACGAAGCTCGGAGCTCGCCCACCGACACCGGCGTTGACGAAGCACGAATCGATGCGCCCGAGCTCGTCGACGGTGTCGGCCATCGCCGCCACGACCGCGTCCTCGTCGCCGACATCGCACACGATCGACAGCACCTGGCCACCGTGGCGCGACAGCGCCTCGACGGCGGCGTCGTTCTTGTCCGGATTGGTGCCCCAGATGGCGACGTCGGCGCCGTGGAGCGCGAGCGCGTCGGCCATGCCGAGGCCGATGCCACCATTGCCGCCGGTCACCAGGGCGACGTGGCCGGAGAGGTCGAACGGGGAGCCGCCGGGGATGGCGGGCGCGGTCGTCACGGTCGTCATAGGGGTCGACGGTAGGCCGCGTCACATCCGCGCACACCAGTGGAGATAGCGTCAAGGCGCCATGTACCTCGACCGTGTTCGCCAACCCGCAGATCTGCGGGAGCTGTCGTACGACGAGCTCGACGACCTCGCTGGCGAGATCCGCGACTTCATCGTCGCTGCGGTGTCGGACAACGCCGGACACCTCGGATCGAACCTCGGCGCCGTCGAGCTGACGCTCGCCCTGCACCGCGTCTTCGACTCCCCCAACGACGCCATCGTGTGGGACACCGGCCACCAGGCGTACGTGCACAAGATCGTCACCGGACGCCAGGACGACTTCAAGCACCTCCGCCAGCACGAGGGGTTGTCCGGCTATCCGTGCCGCGACGAGTCCCAACACGACTTCGTCGAGAACAGCCACGCGTCGACCGCGCTGTCCTACGCGTACGGTCTCGCCGTCGCACGAGACCTCGGTGTCGACGATCACCGCTACGTCGTCGCCGTCGTCGGCGATGGCTCGCTCACCGGTGGCATGGCCTACGAGGCGATCAACAACATCGGCCACGGCAACCGACGGGTGATCATCGTCCTCAACGACAACGGCCGCTCGTATGCGCCGACCGTGTCGATGCTGTCAGCGAGCGCCCAGGCCCGCGACGAGCGCGTCAACCAACCGAGCGTCACCGACCGGGTCACGGGCAAGCTCTCGCACGCGCTGACCGACATCCGCACGAACCCCGTCTACGTGCGCCGCCAGCGGCGCCTCGAGGAGTTCTTGTCGAGCTTGCCCGTCGTCGGTCACCAGGCTGGCTCGGCGATGGACGCGTTCAAGGCGGGTGTGCGCGAGTTCCTCCAGCCACCGTCGTTCTTCGAAGCCCTCGGTGTGCGCTACGTCGGACCGTTCGACGGCCACAACGTCGCCGAGATGGAGCAGGCGTTCGAGAACGCGATCGAGCTCTCCGAAGAAGGCCCGATCCTCGTCCACGTGCTGACCCAGAAGGGCCGCGGCTACCCGCCAGCCGAGGACGACGACGAGAAGCACCTCCACGACGCACCGGTGTTCGATCCCGTGGTCGGCCCGCCGAAGGCCGTCGCCACCGGCTACACGCAAGCGTTCGCCGAAGCGGTGATCAAGGAGGCCGAGGCCGACCCGCGGCTCGTGGCGATCACGGCGGCGATGCCCGGCCCGACCGGGCTGTTGCCGTTCCAGGATCGCTTTCCCGATCGCATCTTCGATGTCGGCATCGCCGAGCAGCACGCCGTCACGGCGGCCGCGGGCATGGCGATGGGCGGGTTGCGTCCCGTTGTCGCGATCTACTCCACGTTCCTCAACCGGGCGTGGGACCAGGTCGTGTACGACGTGGCACTCCACTGCCTGCCGGTGATCTTCTGCCTCGACCGCGCCGGCGTCACCGGACCGGACGGGCCGAGCCATCACGGCATCTACGACATGGCGTTGCTGTCCAAGGTGCCGGGGATGCGCGTGCTCGCGCCATCGAGTGCCCAGGAACTGACCCAGATGCTCCACGATGCGATGTCACTCGCGGACGACGGGCCGGTCGCCATCCGGTACGCGCGCGGTGCCGCCCGGCAGGTCAGCGAGCACGAGGTCGGCGTGGGGCTGCACGCTCGGCGGGCAACCGCGGCGAGAGAGGAAACCGGCGCCGAGGTGTGTGTCGTGGCCGTCGGCAAGATGCTCGAAACGGCCGAGAAGGCAGCTGCCCAGCTCCTGGAGTCCGGCGTGGCGGTCACCGTGTGGGACGCCCGCTCGTGTGCGCCGCTCGACCCGGAGATGATCGCTGACGCCGCCGCGCATGCCCGCGTCGTCACGATCGAAGACGGCATCCGCGAGGGCGGCATCGGAATGTCCGTGGCCGATGCGGTCGGCCAGCTCGATCCGACCACCCGTGTCGACGTCCTCGGGCTGCCGCTCGAGTTCCTCGCCCACGATCCGAAGCCGCAGGCCATCCTCGCCCGCTGCGGCCTCGACGTCGACTCCCTCGCCACCCTCCTCCGCGCCGAATAAGCAACGGTTGGGGACGGGCCCCAGCCGTTGCTTCTTTTCCACAGGCACGCCCTTCCTCCGCAGCGCGAGAATCGCCCGATGGGGTTCGTTCCGATCCGCACCGACCGGCTCCTGCTGCGACCCGTGCGCGCCGACGACGTCGAGCCGCTCCTCGCCCGCCGCAACGATCTCGAGGTGGCGGCGCTGCAGGACTGGGCGACGCCGTATCCGCGCGAGCGCGCCGAGCGGGTGATCTCCGACGTGATGGAGATGGACGGGCCAACGGTCGACGATTGGTGGATGCTCACCGTGGCCGACGCCGACGACACCACCGTTCACGGCGACCTCGTGGTGCACCTCACGTGGGAGGGGCGCACCGCCGAGATCGGGTACACGCTCGCCCGCGAGTCGTGGGGACACGGCTACGCGATCGAGTCGTGCACGGCGCTCGTCGAGTACCTGTTCAACGGATTCGGCGTGCACCGCATCGAGGCCAAGCTGCACCCCGACAACACCGCCTCGGCGATGCTGCTGGAGCGCCTCGGGATGCTGTTCGAAGGTCACACCCGCGGCTCCTACTGGCTGGGCGACGACAACTCCGACGACTGGTTGTACGCCATGTTGCGACCCGACTGGCAGGCGTGGCGGAACCGGCGGCGCGACCAGCCGGCTCAGGTGCGGCTCGTCGAGGTCACGGCCGACAACCTGTCGGCAGTGTTGCGGATGCAGACGCACAAGTCGCAAGAGCGGTTCGTCGCGCCGAACTGGCGGTCGCTGGCAGAGGCACTGGTACCCGAGCCGTACGAGGGGCAGCCGGTCGTGCCGTGGTACCGGGCGGTCGAAGCCGACGGTGAGCTGGTCGGCTTCGTGATGCTGTCGCTGCCGACGCCGGTCCAGCCCGAGACGTACCTGTGGCGTCTGCTGGTGGATCGAATGCATCAGCGACGCGGCATCGGCACCGCGATCGTCGAGCTGGTCGCCGGGGAGAGCCGGGCGATCGGTGCAACCGACATGCTGACGTCGTGGGTGCCGGGACGCGGCTCACCCGAGCCGATGTACCTCGGCTACGGCTTCGTGCCGACCGGCGAGGTCGACGACGGCGAGATCGTCGCCCGCCTGCGGTTGTGAGATGTCACATCGTGCCTGGCACCGTGTGACATCTAGCGTGCGCATCGTGAGTGCCGACACCGTCGATCCGTACGCCCCCTACGACCGTCTGCGATTCGAGCGCCCCGCCGATGGTGTGCTGCTCATCACGCTCGACGATCCCGACCGCCTGAACGCGACCGGGGCGGACATGCACCTCCAGCTCTCCCGGGTCTTCCGCACGATCGACGACGATCCGACGGTGCGCGCCGCCGTGGTCACGGGCGCCGGCAAGGCGTTCTCGGCGGGCGGTGACCTCGATTGGATCGCCGAACAAGTGGGCGACTACGCGCAGACGATCCGCGTGATGCGCGAGGCGGGCGACATCGTCCGCACGATGATCGAGTGCGACACGCCGATCGTCTCGGCGATCAACGGCGTCGCCGTCGGTGCCGGCCTCGCCGTGGCGCTGATGGCCGACGTCAGTGTGATCAACGAAGACGCCCGCCTCACCGACGGGCACATCCGACTCGGCGTTGCCGGCGGCGATCATGCCGTCGCCATCTGGCCGCTGCTGTGTGGGATGGCGAAGGCGAAGTACTACCTCTTGACCGCCGACTTCCTCGACGGCCGCGAGGCGGAGCGGATCGGGCTCGTGTCGAAGGCGGTACCAGCCGACGACGTGCTGCCGACGGCGCTCGGGATCGCGGGGCGACTCGCCGCGGGACCCGTCGATGCGACCCGGATGACGAAGCGGGCGCTCAACCACTGGCTGCGCCAGGCGCTGCCGAACTTCGAGGCATCGCTGGCCTACGAGATGCTCAACTTCCTCGGTCCCGACGCCGCGGAAGGTTTGGCGGCACTGCGCGAGAAGCGGACCGCCGACTTCCCATCGACGACGGCGTCCACCAACGTCGGTTCGGGACACTGACGTGTCGCTCGATCCGGACCTCGAAGCCGAGCTCGACCGCGATCTCGCACTCGCCCTCGACATCGCCGACGAGATCGACGCGTTCACGCTGCCGCGGTTTCGCGAGGCGGACTTCAGCGTCGACTGGAAGCAGAACCTGACCGAGGTGACCGAGGTCGACCGGCGCGCCGAGTCGATGATCGTCGATCGGATCGTGCGGACCCGGCCCCACCACGGAGCGTTCGGCGAGGAGCACGGACTGGCCGGCGACCCGTCGTCGCCGTGGCGATGGGTGGTCGATCCGATCGACGGCACGTCCGGCTTCGTGCGCGGCATCCCGATCTGGGCGACGCTGATCGCGCTGGTGCACCACGAACGGGGGGCGGTGCTCGGCGTCGTGTCGGCGCCCGCGCTCGGTCGACGCTGGTGGGGCGGTCTCGGTGTCGGCGCGACGATGTCGGTGTTCGGCGACGACCGGCCGATCGTCGTGTCGACGATCGGCGATCTCGCCGAGGCCCAGGTCAGCATCACCCACAACCGCGGCTGGGACGAGCTCGGACTCACCGGTGCCCTGGTCGGTCTGCAGCAACGGGCGCGCCGGTCGCGCGGGGTCGGCGACTTCTGGCAACACATGCTCGTCGCCGAGGGCGCGATGGACGTCGCCGTCGACGCAGTGGGAGTCGCTCCGTACGACATCGCTGCCGTCAAGCCGATCGTCGAAGCAGCGGGTGGAACGCTGACCGATCGCCGCGGTGTCGCCACCCACGAGCACGACACGGCGATCAGCTCGAACGGCCTCCTCCACGCCGAGATCCTCGCCGCGCTCGCGGAGTGAGTAACACTGGGGTCTGACCCCACTGTTACTCAATCGCCACCGCCATCGGAAGTGTCGACCCGATACCGTTGGGGGGCGATGCCCGATGACGCTTCCGACCCGACGGTCGCTCCCGAGACGCTGGCGATCACGGCAGGTCGTGAGTGCAGCGGATCGTCGCTGGCGCCGACGCTGTGGGCATCGAGCACCTGGGAGTCGACGAGCCTCGACGACGCCCACCGCCGGGCGACCGGCGTACGCCACGACGACTTCTACAGTCGCTACTCGAACCCGACCGTGCGCTCGTTCGAGCGGGCGATCGCCGAGTTGGAAGGCGCCGAGGACTCGCTGGCGTTCGCCTCCGGCATGGGAGCGGTCGCCTCGACGATCTTCGCCCTGTGCTCGTCGGGCTCCCACATCGTCACCCAGCGCCAGCTCTACGCCGGCACCCTGGCATTCCTCCAAGGTCCGTGTCGTCGGATGGGCATCGACGTCACCTACGTCGACGTCACCGAGCCCGGAGCGTTCGCCGCCGCGGTCGAGCCAGGACGGACGATGCTCGTGCTCGCCGAGTCGCCGTCGAACCCGCGCCTCGAGCTCGCCGATCTCGACGAGCTCGGCTCGATCAAGGGGCCGTTCACGCTCGTGGACTCCACGTTCTGCACACCACTCGGGGCGCGGCCGCTCGATCACGGCATCGATCTGTCGTTGCACTCGGCGACGAAGGGCATCGCCGGCCACAACGATGCGACGCTCGGCGTCGTGTCGGGCGAGGCGGACCTGCTCACCGAGATCTGGGCGTACTCGGTGCTCCACGGAGCGACGCCGTCGCCGTTCGACGCCCTGAACGCGCTGCGCGGCATCCGTACGCTTGGCGTGCGCACGCGCCAGCAGAACGAGACGGCACGCTCACTGGCCGTCACGCTCGCCGACCATCCGGCGGTCGTCGCCGTGCACTATCCCGGTCTCAGCGACCACCCTCAGCACGACCTGGCGACCAAGCAGCTCCGTCAGTACGGCACGGTGCTGTCGTTCGAGGTGGGCACCCGCGACGGCGCGGCCGAGTTCCTGTCGCAGCTGCAGGTGGCACGGATCGCCACGTCGCTGGGCGGACCCGAGACGATCGTGTGCCATCCCTCGACGTCGACGCACGCCAGCTTGACCCAGGACGAAAAGGACAGTGCCGGCGTCACCGAAGGTCTCTTGCGCGTGTCCGTCGGCCTGGAAGACACCGCCGACCTCGTCGCCGACTTCGAACAAGCCCTCGCCGCGCCCTGACCCAAACCGACCGCCCAGATCTGGTTCTGTCGACCGAGGGCTACCGCTGGCGGGCGAGACGCCGGAGCGGAGGCTCGGTCTTCGGCGGCACCTTGCGCGGCGGGAGCTCGGTGAGCAGGCGCGTCGTGATCGCGGTGATCTCGGCGACGGCACGCTCGAAGGGCTCCTCGGTCGCCGCCGACAACGACTGCACGCCGCTGATCTTGCGCACGTACTGACGGGCGCCGGCTTCGATCTCGTCAGGCGTTGCCGCCGGCTCGAGTCCGCGCAGCGTGGTGATGTTGCGGCACATGACGGCTCCTACTGAGCGATCAGGTCGTCCGCATCG
Source organism: uncultured Ilumatobacteraceae bacterium (assembly GCA_964592115.1). Classification (GTDB taxonomy): domain Bacteria; phylum Actinomycetota; class Acidimicrobiia; order Acidimicrobiales; family Ilumatobacteraceae; genus Sva-07. The sequence goes on along the minus strand of CAZQCP010000033.1, from coordinate 10,720 downwards.
GGGCGGGCGACGACATGGGCACGGGCGAACGGACACAGCGGCACGATCTTCAGCGACCGCTCGATCAGGTCCTCGACGACCCCGTCCATCAACAGCGTGGACAGCCCCTCGCCGCGGCGGTCGATCCGCGTCTCGACGTGCGGCACGACGATCGCGCCCGGACGCTCGCGGAACTCGGCGAACGAGACGACCTCGCCGTCGACGCGCAACTCGTAGCGGCCGTCTTCGTCGTTGCGGGAGATGTCGGCTTCCATGAGATCAGTCTTGCGTCACGAACGTTGGGACCCGTCCCCGACGTTCGTTATGAGTAGAAGGGGTTTTCGCCGGTGGAGTGATCGGTGAGGTCGCGGACCCGTTGCACGCCGTCGATGGCCTCGACGAGCATCGTCTGCACACCGTCGAGCATCGTCATCTTGCTCATCGAGCAGCCGTGGCAGCCGCCGCCCATCGTGAGGTAGACGGTGCCCTCGCCATCGTGGCCGACGTAGGTGACGAACCCGCCGTGGGAGGCGAGCGCCGGGTTGACCTCGCCCGAGACCATCGCTTCGATCTGCGCCGACAGCTCGTCGTCGCCGGTGAGACCCTCGATCGACGGCGCTGCCGGCCGGTGCGGGTTGCGGATCACGAGACCTTGCGTCGGCGTGTAGTCGAGCGTCGCGCCGTCGAGCAGCTCGACGTCGGGTCCGGGGATGATCACCTTCATGCCGTCGTGCGTGCGCACCTCGTCGGTGAACGCCGCCGTGAGGTACTCGTCGAACGACAGGTCGTAGCGGAACTCTTCACCCGGTTCCGAGGCGATCGCCAGGCGCAGGCCGAGCTTGTCGCCGTCGACCTCGTCGTCGCGCAACTCACGCAGGTGGTCCAGCGCCTCGGGCGTGATCGTGATGATCGGCTCACTACCGGCGCTCACGCCTGACTCGGCGGCCAACGCTTCCAGGGGGCTCATGTCATCAGGCTACCGGGTACGCTCCGCCGGTGACCGAGGAGCGTGCCGGCGCGGCGATCCCGTCGGCGATGTCCGAGGCACCACCGCCTTCCCCGACGGCAGCCGACGACCGCGCCCGCATGATCGGACTGATCGCGATGGGCATCGCCGTCCTCGCCTTCTCCACCAGCTCACCGCTGATCAAGTGGTCGGAATCGACGGGATCGGTCGTCGCCTTCTGGCGCATGGTGGGAGCCGTCATCGCCTGGTGGGCGCTGCTGTTCGTCGCCCACGTCACTCGCGGCCGCCCCTATCCGTCGGCGGGCACGTGGCGCCTGGCGATCGCGCCCGGGCTCTTCTTCGGGGCCAACATCACGCTGTTCTTCACCGCCGTCAACAAGACGGCGATCGCCCACGCCGAGTTCATCGCCGCGATGAGCCCGTTGCTGCTCCTCCCGCTCGGCGCGTGGCTGTTCGACGAGCACCCCGACTGGCGCGCCCTGCGCTGGGGGCTGATCTCGATCGTCGGCGTCGTCCTCGTGCTGTTCTTCGGTCCGGCGCAGGGCGAGGCGACGATCGGCGGTGACCTCTTGATGATCCTCGTGTTGATGGCGTGGGTCGGGTACCTGTTGACCTCCAAGCGGGCACGGACGGCCGGGGTCGGCACGGTCGACTTCATGTCGTGCATGATGCCGATCGGGCTGTGTACCGCCGGCCCGATCGCACTCGTCATCGCCGGCTCCGACGTCGTCAGCCTGAGTGCTCGCGGGTGGCTCGTCGTCGCCATCCTCGTGGTGATGACCGGCATGGTGTCGCACGCACTGATCGTCTTCGCCCAGAAGCAGATCCCGGTGGCGACGATCGGCGTGATGCAAACCGCGCAGCCGGCGCTCGCCGTGTTCTTCGCGTTCGTCTTCCTCGACGAATCGGTGCGCGCACCGCAGATCGTCGGCATGGCGCTCGTGATCGTCGGGCTGGCGATGTTCACCAGTTCGGCCCAGCGCCGCCGCGCCGCCTCCCGAAACCTGTCCGATTCATCACGCTGAGCGCACGTTCTTCGACACATTTGGGACTGGCGCGCGCTCGCCTCGCAAAAGTGTCCGGAACATCTCGCTGAGCGGCACGGATCGGACAGATTTGGGTTTGCGAGGCGTTCACCGGAGGTTCAACTTCTGGCGCGAGGAGCTCGGCGGGGCACCTGCGAGGATGGGGGCATGCGCATCTTGGTGACGAACGACGACGGCATCGACGGCAAGGGCCTGCACGTGCTGGCCCGGGAGATGTGCGAGCTCGACGGCGACCACGAGGTGGTGGTCGTGGCTCCCGACCAGGAGTTCTCGGGCGCCAGTTCGGCGCTCGGGGCGCTGCATCTGCTCCAGCCCGAAGTGCGCCGCGCGTCGATCGACGGCTTCAGCGGTGCCGACGTGTGGAAGGTCAACGGCCCGCCCGCATTGTGCGTGATGTTCGCCCGGCTCGGCGCGTTCGGCGACCCCTTCGACCTCGTCGTGTCGGGGATCAACCCCGGCGCCAACGTCGGGCGCGCGGTGTACCACTCGGGCACCGTCGGGGCAACGCTGACGGGTCGCAACGGCGGGATCTCCGGTGTCGCCATCAGCCAGTCGGTCAGCGGGTTCGCCATCGAGGGTCAAGGCTGGGACGAGTCGATCGTCAATCAGCACTGGGACAGCGCGGCGACCGTTGCCCGCACGGTCGTCCAGGCGCTGGTCGATGACCTGCCGGCGGATCCGGTCGTGGTCAACATCAACGTGCCCGACACGCCGGTCGAAGCGTTCGGTGAGTGGCACTTCGGACGCGTCGGGCAACGGCCACCGCGCTCGGTTGCCGGCGCCACGCTGACGCCGATCCCCGGACACGAGGACGCGTTCACCGTGAAGATGAGCTGGGGCGACCCCGAGAACCTCGGTCCCGACACCGACGGCGGGATCATCGAGCGCAACGACGTGGCGATCACCTACCTCTCGCGGCTCGATCACGAAGAGCGTGACGACCTCGTCGGCGTCGCCAAGGCGCTCGACGCGCTGCTGGGCTGAGCCCCGCCGCTCCCAGAGACAGCCCGCGGCAGCCGGACAGGGCCGGCACCGCGATCAGCCGACGCGGTCTACCCCGGCTTGGACGATCAGCTGCTCGACCGAGTTGAACCCGTCGATCTCTGCACGCCAGCCGTCGAGCGCGGCAAAGACCAGCGAACCCGCGGCATCGATGCCGAACACACCGGACCCGTCGCTCGCCCACACGTCGCCTGACGCGAACCACATGTACAGATCGCTCCCGTCGACGCCCGCGACGGGTGTTCCCGAGGCCACCTCGAACACCTGGAGATCGGGACGCGACCCGCGGTACGACGCCACCGCGAAGTGGGTTCCCGTGGGCGACAGCCGCGGCATGTCGTAACCGAAGCCCTGGTCGTCGAACACCGACGGCACGGTGGCCGCGGTCCAGGTGGCGAGATCGACGAGCTCGGTCCGACACTGCAGCGCCTCGTCACACGTCTGCACGAGCGCGTGGTTGAGACCCGATCCGAGGAGCTGACCGTCGTGCACACGGTGCGCCGTGTCGGTCGCCGGGTCGTAGCTGTAGACGCCGCCGACGTCACTGACGAACAGCGCACCGGTCGGACCGATCGCCATCCCCCCCGGCCACGAATGCGCCAGGCGCGGGTGCGTGATCGGCGTGGCCGTGCCATCGGCGTCGACCAGCACGATGCGGCTGGCGCCGGTGGAGCTGTCGGTCTGGACCGACGCGATGAGGTCCCCGGTCGATGGACGCGGGCGCATCGACGTGACCGTCCCGCCGAGGTCGTGCAGCACCGTGGGAAGACCATCGCGCACGACGAGGACGCCCGAACGCGCGGGCAGCAAGATGGCGTCGCCGGATGTCGTGATCTGGCCGCCGAGCGACGTGCCAGCGGGCAGGGTCAAGCTGCGGATGGTGCCGGAGGGGAGCTCGAGGCGGTGCAGCGTGCGGTTTCCGACGAACACGACCTCGGTCGGCGCGAGCGACGCCAGCGGTTCGGTGACGGGGATCCTCCACTCGGTCCACCGCGGGACCACCCCGAGCTCGAGCTCGGCGATCTCGGGTTCGACGGCGATCAGGACAGGCCCCGGCGGCGGGGCGGCGGCATCCGCGCCGTCACCGGATTCGCCGTCACCGCGTTCGTCACCGGCCGGCACGACCACGACGCTGATCGTGTTCGGCACCGTGGTGCGCGGCACGGTCGTGCGCGGCACCGTGGTGCGTGGGGTGCTGGAGTCTGGCGAGCTGTCGGACGCCGAGGCGTCCGGCGCAGATCGTTCGGTTGCATCATCGGCAGCGGACGGTCGTGTCAACGCGAACACGACCACGGCGACGACGGCGAGCGCGGCTGCCCCGCACCCGACGAGCAGCCGCGAGTTGAGACCGTGTGGACGCTCGTCTGCAGCACCGTCGTGGTCACCGGGTTGGTCGGTGCTCCACGCCAACGCATCGCCTGCCTGTGCGCCAGGCCCACCGCCCGGCGTCGGGGAGACCGCCGCTCGGTCGGCACCCGGCGGGCGGGCGAACTCGATCGGCGCACGTGGCCCCGGCTCCCAGTCGTCGCTCGCCCACGGCGAGGCCGCGTCGTCGGCCCCCTCCGCGCCCTCCTCCACGGGACCTAGTTCACCACACGGCCCACCACGTCAGCCATCGCGTGTCCCGTCGAACGATCCGGTGCGCGATCGGCGGCCTCACCGTTCGGGTTCGAGGTTCTTCCGCCACGTCGGTGCCGGCTGCACGATCACCTGGTTCGGCGAGCCGAAACCGGTGATCTCCGCGTGCCCGCCGCCAAGCGTCTGCACCCGCAGCACATTGTTCTCGATCAACACGAAGGCGTCGCCGTCGGCGGTCCACGACTCTGAGCCGAACCACGTGTTCTCCTCGCCACGGAACACGATCTCGCCGGTGGTGAGGTCGACGACGTGCCACGTCGGAGTCGGTTCGTCACCGACCGTGACGAACGCGACACGGCCGCCGTCAGGGCTGACCGACATCGGCGTGTACGGCGCGAGGTGGGCAACGGTGGCGACGACCGGGGACGTCTCGCCCGTGCGCAGGTCGAGCAGTTCGTACCCGCAGGCGAGCTGTTCGTCGCAGCGCTCGATCAGCACGTGGTTGCGACCGCGACCGGCCATCCCACCCTCGGAGAGCCGGCGCGCAGGTGACGCGCCGGTCGGATCGACGGCGTACACGCCACCGGGCGCGGTGAGCACCACCTCCCCTGCCGGAGTCAAGCTGACGTCACCCAGCCAGATCGTGCTCCACCACGAGCTCGGCCGACCGGGGATCGATGAGGTGACGACACCGGTGGGCGACACGACGAGGATGTCGGTGAGTCCCCAACCGGCGACCCCCGCACGCTCGACTTCGACGATGAAGTCGCCTTGATCGGGCCGGGCCCGCAGCGACTGGATCCTCCCGAGCTCGATCCGCACCGCCGAGTGGCCTTCGGGGATCAGCGTCAACTCGTCCTCGTACGCCAGTGCGACGTTCGTGCCGGCGACGGCGAACGATGCGCCCGGGTCGTACTGACCGTCGATGTCGAGGCTGCGCACCGCGCCGGAGGGCACCTCGATGCGATGGATCTGACCGCGGGCGACGAGCACCATCTCGGTGCCTTCGGTGATCGCGTCGAGCGGATGCGCGGGTGGCAACATCCACATCGTCCACTCCGGCACCAGACCGAGCTCGAGCGCGTTCGGGGCCTGGCGGGACGTGACGACCGAGACGATCTCCGGCCGTTCCTCGTCGTCGGGATCGACCGATCGCACGGACACGCTCATCGGCAGCGTGGTCACCGTCGTACGTCGCACCGTGGTGTCGACCGCCGTGCCGTCGACACTGCTGACCGGATCCTCGCCCTCCTGGCCCTCCT
>CAZQCP010000033.1:0-4786 GCA_964592115.1 uncultured Ilumatobacteraceae bacterium | reverse complement strand
GCCCTCCTGGCCCTCCTTGCCCTCCCTGCCGTCGTCGCCCTGCCGATCCGTCGCCGCGGGCGCAGCGGCGCCGTCACGACCGTCGCCAGCGTCGTCGCCAACGAGGACTGTGAACCCGACGACGAGCGCCAGCACGACAGCGCCCGCGGCGATGAGCGTGCGGGCCGCGGTCCGTCGACCGTCGGGCTCCCCGTCGCCATCACTGTCGTTGGCGTGGTGGGTGTCGCCTCGCCACGTGAGCGCGGGCGCGCCCGCGGACTCGGAGTCGGCGTCCGAGCTGCGGCCCGGACTGCCGGCGCGATCACGCGGTGACGGCAGTCCGGCGAAGTCGACGGGCGGGTTGTCGTCGGGGGTCCAGTCGTCGCGGGTCCACGGCGAGCGATCATCGGCGCCGTCGGTCACGGCGACAGTCCACCACAGCGATGCACGCTGCACCGCTCGCGACGTCCCCACGACGGTGGCGGATCGAGATGGGCCAGGCAAGCTGTGCCCATGGCAAACGACTCCATACCAACCGCCGAGGAGCTCCGCGCCCGCCTGAGCCCGCTGCAGTGGGAGGTCACCCAGCACGCCGGGACCGAGCGCCCGTTCACCGGCATCTACTGGGACACGACCGACGACGGCACGTACCACTGCGTCGTGTGCGAGGCGCCGTTGTTCTCGTCCGAGACGAAGTACGACGCCGGATGCGGCTGGCCGAGCTTCACCGAGACCCTCGACCCCGCGCGGGTGCGAATGATCGAGGATCGCTCGCTCGGCATGGTCCGCATCGAGGTGCGCTGCGCGCAGTGCGACGCCCATCTCGGCCACGTGTTCCCCGACGGCCCCGGCCCGACCGGCGAGCGCTACTGCATGAACTCCGCGTCGCTCGACCTGAAGCCCGAGTAACGAACGATGGGGACGGGTCCCTTCGTTCGTTACTCGGCTCGGTAGGGTCCGCTTCGATGGCGAGTTGGGGCGACCAGGAACGCCGCTTGACCAACACGGTCAGCGTGCTCATCGGCGACGGCGACGGCGTGTACCCGTCGGGGAACACGCTGCTCGTGCGCGGGACGAGCGAGACGGTCGTGATCGATCCATCCGTCACCGTCGTCGCCAAGGGCGGCGCGCCGGTGCCGGTCGACGCGGTGATCAACAGCCACAGCCACGAGGACCACATCGCGGGCAACGGCCTGTTCGCCGACGCCCGAGTCCACGTGCACGATGCCGACCTGCCCGGCGTCCGTTCGATGGACGGCTTGATGGCGGTGTACGGGCTCACCGGCGAGTCGCGGACGACGTTCGAGCAGCATCTCGTCGAGCAGTTCCACTTCACGCCCCGCCCGGATGCGACGGGCTTCTCCGACGGGCACGTGTTCGACCTCGGTGGCGGTGTCACCGTCGAGGCGGTCCACCTCCCCGGCCACACCCGCGGGCACAGCGGGTTCAGGATGGACGGCGTGTTCTTCCTCGCCGACATCGACCTCACCGGTTTCGGGCCGTACTACGGCGACGTGTGGAGCGACCTGGAGGACTTCGAGGCGAGCCTCGACCAGGTGCGCGGCGAGGAGGCCGACTTCTACGTCACCTTTCATCACAAGGGAGTGATCGAAGGGCGTGAGCGGTTCTTGGAGATGCTCGACGGTTTCGCGTCGGTGATCCCGCGCCGCCACGAGGCGATGCTCGAGTTCCTCCGCGAACCGCACTCTCTCGACGACATGCGGGCACACCGGTTCATCTACCGACCGCACGTGCAGTCGCCGTTCACCGAGGCAGTCGAGCTGCGCAGCGCCGAGCTCCACGTCGCCCGCATGCTCCGCCGCGGTGAGGCCGTCGAAGTCGAACCCGGCCGCTTCCGCGCCATCTGACGAGACAGCACCCGGGTGAACTGCGCGAGCATGCGGAGATGACCAGCACCCCGACCTTCGAGACACTCACCGTCGCCGTCGACGGACGCATCGGTCGCCTGACGCTGACCCAGCCCGACAAGCTCAACCCGCTCGGAACGACGCCGCTGCGCGAGATCGCCGAGGCGGCGCGATGGTTCGACACGACGTCGGCCTCGGTGGTGATCGTGACCGGCGAGGGTCGGGGGTTCTCCGCGGGGTTCGACCTGCGCGAGTTCGCCAGCGGAGACACGGCGACCACGTCGAGCCGCGACCAGGCCGACCTCGGACGCCTGATGGCCGAAGCGATGGATCGCATGGCCGCACTGACGATCGCCGCCATCAAAGGCCCCTGTGTCGGCGGCGGGCTCGTGCTCGCCGCGGTGTGTGACCTGCGGGTCGCGGCGGACGACACCGTGTTCTCCATCCCCGAGGTCGACCTGGGGATCCCGCTCGCCTGGGGCGGCATCCCGCGGCTCGTCCGCGAGATCGGTCCCGCCATGACGCGCGAGCTCGTGCTCACGTGCCGCCCGTTCGGCCCCGACGAGGCGCACGCGCTCGGCTTCGTCAACCGGGTCGTGCCACGCGCCGAGCTGGAGGTGGCCGTCGACGAGCTCGCGGCGTCGCTCGCTCGCAAGGCGCCGAGCGTCGTCAAGGCGACGAAGCGCCAGGTCAACGAGGCGCTCGATGCGATGGCGACGACCGCTGGGAGCTGGGCCGACGCCGACCAACTCGGCGCGGCGATGCGCGATCCCGAAGCCCGCGCCGCCGCCCGCGACTACCTCGCTTCGCGCGGCAAGTAGTCAAGCGGCCTCGAGTCTGGGAGACGATCGAAGAAGTCGCAGCACTCGTCGTGGGCGAAGTGGTACGTCCGTGTCAACACCCACCAGAGTTCGGCGAGCACGATGTGGCCGATGTACGCCGGATCATCCTGGGTGAGTCCGGCGATCAGCCGATCGACCGCGCTCCGGAGTCACACCGGGGACTGTCGCCAGTGTGACTGAGGCACGTCTATCCGAGCAGGTCGGTGGCGACGTGGTGCCAGAGCCGGGTCGTCAGGGCGAGCGACTCGATGTCGATGCGCTCGTCGTTGCCGTGGAAGCGGGAGCCGAACTCGCCGGCGTCGAGGCTCGGACTGAACAGCCCGGCACCGTACGCGACCGCACCCATCTCGCGATAGATGCGTGCGTCGGTGAACCCGACGATGAACTGCGGGCTCAACCGGGCCCCGGGGAACGGCACCTCGACCGCCCGTTGCAGCGAGTCCCACAGCGGCGTGTCGGCCCGGCTGATCGACGCCGCGTCGTTCATCAACGGCTCGACCTCGACCTCGTCGGCGAGGTCGCCGAGTGCCGCCCGGAGGTGCGCGGCGACCTCGTCGGGCCCGTCTCCCGGCATCGTCCGCACGTCGACGTCGATCACGACCACATCGGGGATCGTGTTGACCTTCATCCGTCCGCCGCCCGACTCGCTGCCGTCGACCAGGTTCGGTGAGAACGTCGTGTGCGTGCAGGCGTGGAAGTGGGAGGCGATCCCGACGTTGGGCAGCGCGTCGAGCGCGGCGTCGATCTGGCCGGGATCGAGCAGCGGCGCCTTCATCTCGTCGGGCAACCCGAGCGACTCGACCCGCGCCTGCCACAGCTCGTGGAAGCGTGGGGCAGGCCGGTAGTCGTGCAGCCGCTGGATCACACCGGCCGCCTTGACGAGGGCGTTGTTGCGGCGGAACGGGGCCGACCCGTGACCAGGCGTGCCGCGCACGCGCAGTCGTCGCCACGCGACCCCCTTCTCGGCGATGTTGATGCCGATCGCCGGCGCCTCCGACGAACCGGAGTGCAGCCCACCGTTCTCGGTGAGGACGTAGTCGGCGCGGATCGCATCCGGGTGGTGATCGGCCACCCACCGAGCGCCGTACGCGCTCCCCGCCTCCTCGTCGGCGACGCCGAAGTAGATGAGGTCGCCGCGCGGCCGGAATCCCGAGCGAGCGAGGTGACGGAAGGCGACTGCCATCGAGGCCGTCAGGTTGAGCATGTCGACCGCACCGCGGCCCCACACCTCCGGTCCGGCACCACTGTCGATGATCTCCCCACCGAACGGGTCCTCACGCCAACCCGACACGTTGACGGGCACCACGTCGGTGTGTCCCATCAGGCACAGGCTCGGCGCGTCCGGGTCGCTCCCCTCGATGCGCCCGACGATCGACGTCCGACCGGGTGCCGCGTCGAAACGCTCGACGATCACGCCGTCGCCGTCGATGACCTGCTGGAGCACGTCGGCGTTGCGGACCTCCTCACCCGACTCCTCGGTGCCGTCGTTGACGCACCGATTGCGGATCAGCGTCTGCAGCAGCTCGACCGTTTCGCTGGTCAGCGCGTCGAGTTGGCGGTCGTCGAGCGAAGGCGGCGTCATCTGCTCAGCCTCGCGCAGCGTCGAGCACCCGTGCGATGCGTTTCGCGCTCACCGGTGGCTGACCAGGGCGCTTGACCATCAGTGGTTGGGCGAAGGTGGCGACACGCAGCTCTTCGAGCTGCCAGGACACGTCGACGACCTCCGCCGGCAACGAGCCGACGCCGGCGTGCTCGACGAGCGTTGCGTAGCGGCGTTCGAGCGGCACGATGTCGTCGATGCGTGCCCGGTCCCGCTCGGCATGGCCGGCGAGATGGTCGAGGCGGTAGCCGATCGCGCGGACGTATCGCTCCACATCGTCGAGCCGATCGAGCCCGGCACGCAGCACGAAGCCCGGGTACACGAGCCGTCCGAGGTGCGCGTTTGCGTCGTCGACCGAGGGCCGCAGTGCCACCGCGTGGAGCGTCGCCAGACGGTCGCGCACGCTGTTGGAGGCGGCGATCACCCCAGTCGCCTGGCGCATCGCCCGCAGCGCTAGCGGGGGCGCCTCTGCGCGAATCACATGCTGCAAGTCGCGG
>CAZQCP010000032.1:0-24197 GCA_964592115.1 uncultured Ilumatobacteraceae bacterium | reverse complement strand
TCCGATACAAGCACGAGTTCCTGGCGGCGCAGGAGGCCGAGGCGCTGGAGGGGCGAGTCGTGATGAGTCCGGTCGTGTTCTCCAATGCCGACCGGAAGGCACTGAGCAGCGAGGAGATCGAGCGGCTACACGCACTGCACCGCCGCAAGATCGAGCTCTCCGATGAGTTGCTCGTGATTGCGCCCGACGGGCGCATCGGCGAGTCGACGGAACAGGAGATCGCGTACGGCGAATCACTCGGCAAGCCGGTCCGCTACTGGGAAGGCAGTGGCACACCACATCCCATCGACCCCGTGGAAGCGCTGGTCGAATGCCATCGAGTGCAGCGGCTCGTCTCGAACGAGATCCCGACGCTCGACGTGCCTGACGACATCAAAGCGCTCCGGTGTGCGCTCATCGAAGAAGAGGCGCGCGAGTTTCGCGATGCGCTCGAGGCCGACGACATCGTGGAGGTGGCCGACGCGATCGGCGACCTCCTCTACGTCGTGTATGGCGCCGCGCGGACCTTCGGCATCCCCGTGCGAGCCGTGTTCGCCGAGGTCCATCGCTCCAACATGACCAAGCTCGGCCGCGACGGAGAACCCATCTTCCGAGCCGACGGCAAGGTCTTGAAGGGACCCGACTTCTCGCCGCCCGACCTCATGCCAATCCTGAAGGCTGCCGGCCACCACCACTGACGCACCTGTCTCCCAGCCCGGAGCGTCGCCGGCGAACAGCACACACGGCGAACAGCACACACGGTGCAGGGCGACGATGCGCGGTGGCTCATCACGGCGCCGAGTCGATGATCCGCTGGACGGTGTCGGAGACAGGTTCAGCGCTGTCCAGGCGGAGGACCGGACAGGGCAGGGCCGCGAGCCAGAGCTCATGGACGGCAAGGCTGCGACCGTCGAAGTTCGGATCGTCGTAGCCGGCTGCCCAGTCGAGGAAGTCGGTGAAGTCCGATCGCAGGTCGCCGCCAGGTTCGATACGGGTGCCGTAGCGACGTTGCTCTCGTCGCCTCAGTCGGTCGAGCCGGATCCCCGGGTCGAGGGTCAAGAAGATGACGGCGTCGAAGCGCGGAATGAGTGGCTCACCCCAGCTGACCAGGGAGCCCGACAGCACCCATGCCGCCCGCGGGACGAACAGTTCCTCCATGAGTTGGAGTCGGGCCTCGGGATCACGCTTGGTGGTGTAGGGCGGCTCGGTCGGCTCCCAGTAGTAGTCGTCGGCATCGGCGTGAGGGACCGACCACGCGTCGGCGAGTGCTCGACCGAGCGTGGTGGTGCCACAACCGCTCGCTCCGAGAATGTGCACGCGCTGCGGCTCCATGCGAACCATCTCACCACGCCGCGGCGCTCGGGACAGGAACAGGGGAGCGCGGCCAGTCGTACAGTGGCGATGCATGGACGTCGTGGGGGCACGCGAGACGGCAGACCGGATCCGGCGCGGCGAGCAGTCGGCGCGCGACGCGGTGACGGCTGCGCTCGCGGCGATCGAACGGCACAACGTCGATTTGAACGCATTCGTGCACGTGGACACCAAGGGCGCACTCGATGCTGCCGACGCGGTCGACGCAGCGATCGCTGCGGGCGCAGCACTCGGACCGTTGGCAGGCGTGCCGTTCGGGGTCAAGGATCTCGAGGACTGCGCCGGCATGCCGACGACGATGGGCAGCCGGTGGTTCCTCGACGGCCCGCCGGCGACGCGCGACGACATCCACGTCGAGCGGCTGCGCGCCGCGGGAGCCATCCCGATCGGCAAGACGGCGACGCCGGAGTTCGGCAACTGGGCATACACGGCATCGCCCGCACTCGGTGTCACCCGTAACCCGTGGGACACCTCTCGTACACCGGGTGGTTCGAGTGGCGGATCCGCGGCAGCGGTCAGCGCCGGGTTCGTGCCGTTCGCCACGGCGAGCGATGGTGGCGGCTCGATCCGTGGCCCCGCTGGCAGCACGGGGCTGGTCGGCCTACGAGGCTGCTACGGGCGCATCCCGACGTACGGTTCGACGCACCTCGCCCAGAACGCCGTCGTCGGCGCGTTGACCACTGGCGTCGTCGATCACGCCCTCCTGTTCGACGTGCTCGCCGGGCCCGATGTCCGGGATCGGACGTGCCTCCCGGCGAGCGGCATCGCTTACTCGACGATCATCGAGACGCTCGACGTCGCGGGGCTGCGGGCGGTGTTCACGCCCGACTTCGGGTTCGCCGTCGTCGACCCCGAATATCGACGAGTCGCCGAAGCCGCGGCGCGTGACCTGATCGGCGCCGCCAATCTGCGCGAGGTCGACATCGACGTGCGCTTCGACGACTACACATCCATCTACACGCGCATCGAGGGCGTCGACAAGTACGTCGGCTACGACCCGACGTTGTGGAACGAACGCGCCGACGAGCTCGACCCGCTCAGCCGGGACGGCTGGATCCGCACGGCCGCGGTCACACTCCCCAAGCTCGCCCGCGTGGAGGCGGAGCGGCGCCAACTCGAACAGCAGGTGGCAGCGCTGCTCGGCGACGTCGACATCCTGCTCACCCCCACGTCGGCGTGTCCGCCGTTCGCAGCTGAGGGTCCGATGCCGACCGAGATCGCCGGGCAGCCCGTTCACGCCGGCATGGCGTCGGTCCCGCAGTTCTTCGCCAGCTTGGTGAACCTGCCGGCGATCAGCATCCCGGCGGGCACGACAGCGGCAGGCCTTCCCGTCGGCTTGCAGATCATCGCGCCGCGCTTTCGGGAGGACGTCTGCCTGCGGCTGGCGCGCATCGCGGAGCAGGCTCGTCCGTGGCCCGTCCGGGCGCCCGGCTGGTGAGCGGGCGCGGCGGCCCTGTGGAAAAGAAGCAACGGCTGGGGCCCGTCCCCAACCGTTGCTTTCCGACGTGACTGGGTGTCAGCGCAGGCGCAGGGCGGGGTCGCCAGCGTTGGTCGGCGTGGCTGAGCCGATGCGAGTGGCGGTGTGACCGGATGCTGCAAGCTCGGCGAGCACGTCGACGGTGCGGTCGGGATCGACGCCGAACACGAGGCCACCTGAGGTCTGGGCGTCGGCCACGATCAGCTGATCGATCTCGTCACGCTCACCGGGGTCGAGGAACCCCTGCGCCCAGGCGAGGTTGCGCCGGGTGCCACCCGGAACGACGCCGTCGGACGCCAGCTCACGCACGCCAGGCAACAACGCCAGCTCGTCGACGTCGATCGAGACCGACACGTTCGACTCGAGCGCCATCTTGCCGAGATGTCCGGCGAGCCCGAACCCGGTGACGTCGGTACAACCCGTCGCGCCGCCGGCCAGGGCGACCCGCGCCGCCACGTCGTTGAGCTGCGTCATCGTTGCAACCGCGGCGACGAGCTGGACATCGCTCGCCCGATCGACCTTCACCGCCGTGGTGAGGATCCCGATGCCGAGCGGCTTCGTCAACACGATGTCCTGGCCCGGTCGCAGGCCCCGGTTGGTGAGGATGCGGTCGGGATGCACGATCCCGGTGACGGCGAGGCCGTACTTCGGCTCGGGATCGTCGATCGTGTGCCCGCCGACGATCGCGAACCCCGCCTGTTCGGCGATGTCCTGCCCGCCCGCCAACACCTCGCCGAGCATCGCCGCCGGAAGTTCGCTCATGTTCCAGGCGACGATGTTCAACGCGAAGATTGGCGTGCCTCCCATCGCGTACACGTCGGAGATCGCGTTGGCCGCGGCGATCCGACCCCACGCCCGGGGGTCGTCGACGACGGGCGTGAAGAAGTCGGTCGTGGCAACGAGCGCGCGTTCGTCGTCGAGCCGCCACACAGCCGCGTCGTCGCCGGTGGCGTTGCCGACGAGCAGGGCGGCTGGCGGTGTGGTCGCGAGCGCGCCGATCACGTCGGCGAGCGCGTCGGGAGCGACCTTGCACCCGCAGCCCGCGCCGTGGCTGAATCGGGTGAGGCGGATGGCGTCCATCGCCGCAGTCTCGCAGTTGGCGCTCGCGCGCAGCGAGGGCGGCACCGACGCAGGCGCACTCGGTCCGGTTTGGATCACCGTCCGGCGAGCTACCTTCATCACATGCCGGCGAGGACAGGTGCCCGTCGCGAGCGGCCCCGATCGGGCCAACGCCGCTTCGACTCCCACACGTCGTCGATCGCGGCCACGCGTCGGTTCGCCCGGTCGCTCGCGTCGACGTACGTCGGCGACGCAGTGCGCCTCGGTGACATCGAGCTGGCAACGAGCGAGCTCGTCACCAACGCCATCGAACACGGCGACGCCGAGCCAGTCGTCGTCCGCGTCGAGGGTGGACCAGCCGCGGTCGTCGTGTCGGTGACCTCGTCGGTGGCTGCCGCGAAGCCCTCGGTACTCGTCGGTTCGACATCAGACCCGGAGGCGGCCTCAGACGCGGTGGCCTCGCACTCGCCGCCGGAGTTCAGCCGGGGACGCGGTCTGGCGATCGCCCGCGCCGTGAGCGACGTGATCGAGATCACGGCGAGCGAGGACACGCTGACCGTGGCCTGCACGTTCCGCGTCGGCGAACCTCAGGTTTGACGAGCCGGCGATCGGTAACGTGTCGCAACGCCATGGACGACGACCGTCAGCCTCCAGCCCTCGATACCGCGGCCGGTGCCGGTGCGGCCATCGATCGACACCCGGACCGCATCGAGATCGCGGCGCCGTTGCGTTCGGAGTACCTGGCACCGATCCGCACGATGACCGCCGCGCTCGCCGCCGACGCCGGCTTCAGCGTCGACGAGATCGACGACATGCGTCTCGCTCTCGGCGAGGTCGTCACGGCGTACCTCGATCGTGCCGGGCCGGACGTCGACGGAGTTCGTGTGATCGTCACCTTCGTCGTCGTCGACGACACCTTGACGGTCTCCGTGCGTCCTGATCGCGGGGAGCCGGCCGTGCGCTTCGACGAGCTCGCCGGTGGAATCCTCGGAGCGGTCGTCGACACGTACGTCGTCGACGAACACGGGGTCACCCTCGCGAAGCGCGCCATCGAGGCCGCCGCGGCGGCCGACGCTCCGCGATGACCGACGTGTCCCGTCCGGGGCCTTCCGATCGGGGCGACCTCGAGGACCTGAGCTTGTTCCGCGAGTTCGTGGCCACCGGGCGCCGTGACCTGCGCAACCAACTCGTCGAGCGTCACATGGGTTTCGCCGCGCACATCGCCGGCCGGTTTCGTCGAACCGCGGTACGCGACGATGATCTCCGCCAGGTGGCGATGCTCGGCCTCGTCAAGGCCGTCGACCGCTTCGACCCCGAGTACGGATCGACGTTCTCGGCGTTCGCTGGGCGAACGATCGAAGGTGAGCTCAAGCGCTGGTTCCGCGACAAGTCGTGGGCTGTGCGCGTCCCGCGCAGCGCGAAGGAGCTGCACCTCCTCGTGCGCCGCGCCACCGATGAGCTGTCCCAGACGCTCGGTCGATCGCCCGACGTCGACGAACTGGCCGCGCACCTCGTCATCGATCGCGATGACGTGCTGCGCGGCCTCGCCGCGTCGGCCGCGTACCACGTCGGTTCGCTCGACACGTCCGGTGGCGACGACGACGAAGCACCGGCGATGGACCGTCGGTCAGCGCTCGCCGCGACCGATCCCGGATTCGTCGACACCGAGGATCGTGAGGTGGTCGAGGGGCTACTGGCACAGCTGCCCGAGCGGGAGCGCACGATCGTCGAGCTGCGCTTCTACGGGCGGCTGTCGCAGAGCGAGATCGCCGAGCGGGTCGGTATCTCCCAGATGCACGTGTCACGCTTGTTGCGTCGCTCGTTCGAGCAGATGCGCGGTTTCCTCGACGCCGATCCGGCCTGATCGTCGCCGAACGTCGCCGGTACGTCGGTGGTTACAATGCCGCGCATGTCGGACTCGGCGAGTCGTCTCTCCATCGGCCAGGACGGCGAGGGTCGCACGCTGGTGCTCGCCGGCGAGATCGACGCCCACACCGCGCCCGATCTCGCGGCGCGGCTCGCTGACCTTCCCGGCGATGACGGCGACATCACCATCGACATGGCGGCGGTCGAGTTCATCGACTCCAGCGGGTTGCGCGTGCTGATCGACGTCCACAACCGCGTCGCCGAGGTCGACCGGCGCCTCGTGTTGCGGGCGCCGAGCGCGACCGTGACCCGGTTGGTCGAGATCGCCGGCCTCGCCGGTCACTTCAACGTGGACGCCTGAGCGACGTTTCAGGCCCGTCCCGGCCGGGCATCTTCTCGTGAGCACACCAGACCCGCGTGCGGGTCCGACCACTTGGAGGATCATCGAGATGTCCACCCCCACCTACGACCATGTCGTGGAGGCCGCCCTGAGCGGGACTCGCGCCGTCGTCGACCACCTGCCGCTCGACTCGATCGGCAGCCAGTTCGAGCGCGTCCAGGGACTCGAGTGGGACGACCTACCGTTCGGTGACCTCGCGCTCGACGAGGCCATCGGCGACGTGATCGCCGACGTCAACACCGCGGTTCGCCGCTATCCGGTTGCGATCGCGGTGATCATCGTCGCCACCGCGGTCGCCACGTGTGGCGCAGTGTGGACGGTGCGCCGTCGCCGCAGCCGCCGCGCCGCCGCGGAAGCGACCGAGTTGCGTCTCGCCGGCGTCGCCTGACGCCGGGCGCAGACTACGGGCGTCAGCCGGACCGCCCCGGTCCGCCGCGCATCAGCCGGTTGGTACTGTCGCACCGATGGACGCGACTGCAGATGAGCCGGGTGCTACTTCGGGGTCCGACACCGCGCTCGACACCGCATCCGAGACCGCACCCGGGACCGCTCCTGAGCAGGATGCTGCTGACGGTCGGCCGCGTGCGCTGTCGCGTTGGCTGATCGTCATCGCGTCCGTGCTGGCGGTCATCGCCACGTTCTCGACCTGGGTGCGCTCCGAGCTGCTCGACACCGACGAGTGGGTCGAGGTCAGCACGGACCTGCTCGCCGAACCCGAGATCCAGGACGCCTTGACGACGTACCTGTCCAACCAGCTGTTCGAACACGTCGACCTCGCGAGCGATCTGGAGTCGCGGCTGCCCGATGAGCTCGGCGGCTTGGCGGGACCGCTCGCCGGCGCCATGCGCGAACCGATCACGAACGCCATCGGCACCATCATCTCATCGGATCGCTTCGCGCAAAGGTGGGAGGACGCCAACCGCGTCGCGCACCAGACGATGGTGGCCATCCTGCTCGACGAGACCCGGCCCGGCACATCTGCCACCGATGGCACCGTCAGCCTCCAGCTCGGCACGATCATCCAATCGGTGGGAGAGCGAGTCGGGCTCCCGGCGGCGGCACTCGATCGGATCCCCGACGATGCCGGCACCGTCGTGATCTTCGAGTCGGACCAGCTCGCCTCGGCACAGCGTGGCGTCCAGTTGCTCAACTTCTTGTCCTGGTTCTTGTTCATCGCCGTCGTCGGGCTCTACGTCGCGGCCGTCGTCGTCGCCCGCCCACACTGGCGGCGCGCGCTGCGCAACGTGGGTCTCGCGCTGGTGGTGGTCGGCGTGGTGCTGATCCTCGTCCGCGGGATCGGGATCCAGCTGATGGCGAACCTGCTCGTCGAGAACGCCCGCAACGAACCGTTGGTCGTGCTCACGGCGCAGGTGGCCACCCGCATGGTCGTCGAGGG
The DNA here is from genome assembly GCA_964592115.1 of uncultured Ilumatobacteraceae bacterium. Classification (GTDB taxonomy): domain Bacteria; phylum Actinomycetota; class Acidimicrobiia; order Acidimicrobiales; family Ilumatobacteraceae; genus Sva-07. The sequence continues at coordinate 16,649 of CAZQCP010000032.1, read as the reverse complement.
CGCGTGGACGGCGATCGTGTACGGCGCGCTCGCCGTCGGGTTCGCCACCTTGCTCGGCCCTGCGGCCCTTGCGGTCTCCATCAGGCGGCAGATCGGTCGGATGACGGAGTCGACGATGGCGGCCACCGTCACCACGCTCCTCGGGATCCTCCTGATGCTCTGGTGGAGCCCCGGCCGCAGTTTCGACCGGCTCGTGAGCGCGATCGTGTTCGTCGTCGTCGTGATCGCCTCCATCGTGTCGCTGGTCGTCATCTCTCGACGGGAATACGTAGCGTCCCTGACGGTTGAATAGTTGTGCTCGCAACAATTACTTGATCGGAGCCGTCATGCCTGCCATCACCGCTGACCCCGCGACACTTCCCACCGTCCCGACCGTCGCGCCCGACGCCGTCGAGCGTCAGGTCGTGTCGCTCACCGCTGCCCCGTCGGGGTTCGAGGGCGAGGGCTTTCCCGTGCGCCGCGCCTTCGCCGGTGTCGACCGGTCACTGCTCGATCCGTTCATCCACATGGACCAGATGGGGTCGGTCGACTACGGCCCCTACGAACCGCGGGGGACCGACTGGCACCCGCACCGCGGGTTCGAGACGGTGACCTACATCCTCGACGGCACGTTCGTCCACCAGGACTCCCACGGCGGCGGCGGCGTCATCGCCAACGGCGCCACACAGTGGATGACTGCCGGCGGCGGGATCTTGCACATCGAGACGCCACCCGAACAGCTCGTCATCTCCGGTGGGCTGTTCCACGGCGTGCAGCTCTGGGTCAACCTTCCGGCGAAGGACAAGATGACCGCGCCGCGCTACCAGAACCTCGAAGCCGAGCTGGTGACGCTGCTCGCATCGGGTGACGGTGGCTCGCTCGTGCGGCTGATCGCCGGTGATGTCGGCGAGCACCGCGGCCCGGGCGGCACCCACACCCCGATCACCGTCGCCCACGCGACCGTGCAACCCGACTCCCGCCTCGTGATGCCCTGGCGTCCGGACTTCAACGCGCTCGTCTACGTGCTGTCCGGCCGCGGCACGATCGGGACTGGCAACGACGGCGTGTCGATCGAGCTCGGCAACCTTGCCGTGTTGGGCACCGGCGACCATCTCGTCCTCAGTGGCTCGGGGACCGAACCGCTCGAGGTGATGCTGCTCGGCGGCCAGCCGATCGGTGAGCCGGTCGCGCAGTACGGACCGTTCGTGATGAACACCCGCGCCGAGCTGCAACAAGCGGTCGACGACTTCAACGCCGGCCGCCTCGGCACCGTCCCTGCCGACGCCATCCGCCCCTTCCGCCGCTGAGCCGGGCCAGTTCGTCCGTTTGAGCGCAGCGAGTCGGCCGACGGGTTGACGTGCCCGCCGGTGACCGGCTGCCGCGTACGGTGGACGCATGGGGAAGCCGAAGAACCTCGCCGTCGTGCTGCTCGACTCGCTCAACCGGCACATGCTCGGCTGTTACGGCGGCACCGAATTCGACACGCCGAACCTCGATCGCTTCGCCCGCCAGCGGGCGACGCGCTTCGATCGCCACGTCACCGGCTCGCTGCCGTGCATGCCGGCGCGCCACGACATCCTCTGTGGCGCGCTCGACTTCTTGTGGAAGCCGTGGGGGTCGATCGAGCTCTGGGAGCAACCGATCACCCGCGTGCTGCGCCACGAGGGGGTCACGACCGCGCTCGTGACCGACCACCCGCACCTGTTCGAGACGGGCGGGGAGAACTACCACACCGACTTCGAAGGCTGGGACTACCTCCGTGGCGGCGAGGGCGACCCGTGGCGGACGCACGCCGATCCGAGCTGGATCGGCGCACCGGCGTTGCCCGCCGGGCGCGGTGGATGGTGGGGTGCGCGCCTGCGCGGCGGCGAGGCCGCCACCCGGCCCTACGACCTGGCGCGGACGTTCTTCCGCGAGGAGGCCGACTTCCCAGGCCCGCGCACGATGACCGCTGCAGCACGCTTCTTGCGCGAGGCGACGCCCTTCCACGACCGCTGGTTCTTGTTCGTCGACGAGTTCGATCCACACGAGCCGTTCGACACGCCCGAGCCGTGGGCCAGCCGCTACCAGGACGCGGATCGGCCCGACGAGGCGATGATCTGGCCGCCGTACGTCGACGGGGGAGTGTCGGGCGGCAACCTCACCGACGCCGAAGCACGACACACGCGAGCGAACTACGGCTCGAAGCTGTCGATGATCGACCACTGGTTCGGACGGATCCTCGACGCGTTCGACGAGCGCGGGCTGTGGGACGACACGGCGCTGATCGTGTGCACCGACCACGGCCACTACCTGGGCGACGTGCGCGAGGGACGCGACGTGTGGGGCAAGCCCGGTGTGCCCGTGTACGAGCCGCTCGGCCACACGCCGCTCCTGATCCACTGGCCCGGAGTGGCCGGCGGCGCGACGTGCGACGCGCTGACGACCAACGTCGACCTGTTCGCCACGATCGCCGACGTGTACGACGCAACTGTCGAGCACCGCACGCACGGTCGCTCGCTCGCGCCGCTGCTGTCGGGTGGAGCGACGTCGGTGCGCGAGTGGGCGCTCGGTGGCTACTACGGCGGGTGGGTGCAGGTCGTCGGCGGTGATCATCGGTATGCGCGCGGCGCGGTCGGCGACAACTTCCCACTGTCGATGTGGTCGAACCGATGGTCGACGATGCCGGTCCACCTCCCCGGCTTCGACGTGCGCCTCCCGAACCCCGACCACCGGGCGTTTCTCGACCGGGTCCCGGGATCGGACGTCCCGGTGATCCGTCAGCCGTTCGCGCCAGACGACGCGCTGCCGTACTGGGTCAACCGAACCAACGTCGATCGCCACTTCCTGTTCGACGTCGGCGTCGATCCCGACGAGCAGGAGAATCGCGCCGGTGAACCGATCGAAGCGGAGATGGCCGACCTGTTGCGCGCTGCGCTCGACGACATCGAGGCCCCGGTCGAACAGCTGCAACGCCTCGCACTCGCCTGACGTCCACCCCATCGCTTCGTCGTTCGCCTCGTTCGCTTCGTTGGCGGTGGCGGCGGTCGTGGATGATGGCGCGCATGTCCATCGCGATCACCGACGACCATCGCTCCCTCGCCGACACCGCCCGCTCGTTCGCCGCCAAGCGCGACCTGCGCGCCGCGGCGCGGGCACTCCTGGAGGCGCCCGACGAGCCACGTCCTGACTCGTGGGGTGAGCTCGCCGTGCTCGGCTGGCTCGGCATCCACCTGCCCGAGGCTCACGGGGGTTCGGGGTTCGGTCTCGAGGAGCTCGTCGTGGTGGTCGAGGAGCTCGGCCGTGCCGTCGCGCCCGGGCCGTTCGTCCCGACCGTCGTCGCCAGCGCGGTGATCGCCGCGGCGGGCGACGATGCGGTGCAGGCGGACCTGCTGCCAGGGCTCGCCGACGGTTCGACGATCGGCGCCGTCGCGCTCACCGGCGACGTCACGGTCAGCGGTGGCACGGTCAGTGGCTCGCTCCCTGCCGTGCTCGGCGCCGGCCTCGCCGACGTGATCCTCGTTCCGGTCGGCGACGACGTCGCCATCGTGCGCGTCGGCGACGGCGTGACCGTCGAAACGCCGCCGAACCTCGACCCGGCGCGGCGTTCGTCGCGTGTCACGCTCGACGCTGCACCGGCGACCGTGCTCGTTGGCGCGGCGGTCGCGTTGCGCGACCTCGCCCGCGTGATCTTCGCCGCCGATGCGGTCGGTGTCGCCCGTGAGTGCACCGAGATGGCGGCTCAGTACGCCAGGGAGCGCATCCAGTTCGGCCGACCGATCGCCATGTATCAAGCCGTCAAGCACCACTGCGCCAACATGCTCGTGGCCACGGAGATGGCGACGAGCGCGGTGTGGGACGCCGCCCGCGCCGCCCAGACGGGAGGCGACCAGCTCAGCTACGCGGCCGCGGTGGCGGCGACGTTGGCTGCACCGGCGGCCGACCTGTGCGCCAACTTGAACACGCAGGTGCACGGCGGCATCGCCATCACGTGGGAACACGACGCCCACCTCTACATGCGCCGCGCCACGGCGCTGCTGACGCTGCTCGACGCCGACGCTGCGGCAGCCGATCTCGTCGACCTGACCCGCAGCGGCGTCAGCCGCGAAAAGGCCGTCGAGCTGCCACCGGAAGCCGAGGCCATCCGCGACGAGGTCCGTGCGTTCGCCGAGTCGATCAAGGACCTCCCCAAGGACGAGCAGCGCACCCGGATGATCGAGACGGGATACGTGATGCCGCACTGGCCCAAGCCGTACGGTCGCGCCGCCGGCGCCGTCGAGCAGCTCGTGGTCGAAGAGGAGTTCACGAAGGCAGGTATCGCCCGCCCGCAGTACGGCATCACCGCCTGGAACATCCTCACGATCATCCAGTACGCAACACCCGAGCAGATCGAACGCTGGGTCCGTCCCGCGCTCGACCAGGACGTCATCTGGTGCCAGCTGTTCAGCGAGCCCGACGCCGGCTCCGACGCCGCCGGTGTCAAGACCCGCGCCACCCGCGTCGACGGCGGGTGGCTCGTCAACGGTCAGAAGGTGTGGACGAGTGGCGCCCACGTGTCGGGGATGGGGTTCGCCACGGTGCGCACCAATCCCGACGTGCCCAAGCACGAGGGCATCACGATGATGGCCATCGACATGCACGCCGAGGGCGTCGAGGTGCGCCCGCTTCGTCAGACGTCGGGCCAGTCGGACTTCAACGAGGTGTTCTTCAACGACGTACTCGTGCCTGACGACGACGTGGTCGGGCCGGTCGACGGCGGCTGGACCGTCGCCCGGGCGACGCTCGGCAACGAGAGCGTGAGCATCGGCGGCGGCTCGAGCGCGATGTCGGTGCCCGGTTCAGCGCTCGTCGCGTCGTTCGACACCCACCCGGAGTGGCTCGGCGGTGGCGCTGCCCGCCTCGGCCGCTACATCGCCGACCAGCACGTGCTCGGCCTGCTCAACCTGCGCAGCGCCAACCGCGCAGTGGCTGGTGGCGAGCCCGGCCCAGAAGGGGCGATGACCAAGCTCGTGCTGTCCGAGGTCGGTCACGACGCGGCGGCGATCCTCACCGAGCTCAACGGTCCCGACGCGCTCTACATGGACGGCGCCGGCGCCATGAGCAACGCGCTCGTCCTGATGCATCGCGGCATGTCGATCGCCGGTGGCACGTCGGAGATCAAGCGCAACCAGATCGGCGAGCGCATCCTCGGCCTCCCCCGCGACCCGCTCCTGAAGTAGCCCACAGATTGCATCCGGGGTCAGACCCCACATGCAACGACGCACCAGCGCCAGGCCGGCCAACATCATGTGTGCTGTTGCATGTGGGGTCTGACCCCGGATGCAATCCTCCCGCTCTGGCTCACGTCATGTGTGCTGTTGCATGTGGGGTCTGACCCCGGATGCAATCCTCCCGCTCTGGCTCACGTCATGTGTGCTGTTGCATGTGGGGTCTGACCCCGGATGCAATCCAGGCGAGTTAGCCGACGGGCGCGAGCTCGGGCTCGACGGCCTCGGCGGCTTGGGCCGTGAGGGAGTCCTGGGTGCGGGGACCGCGGAACACGAGGATCGCCAACGCCACCACCGAGATCGCCACGCCGACCCACATCGAGTTCACCCATCCGTCGACGAACGCGTGTTGCGCGGCGTCGATGATGAGCGGCGCGTCGGCGCCAGCCTGAGCGGCAGCCGCGTAGGCGCTGCCAATGCCTTCCGAGGCGGTCTCGGCCAATTCGGGCGGCAACCCGGCGAGCGAGGGCTCGATGGCACTGCTGTACCCGGCCGACAGGATCGATCCGAGCAGGGCGACACCGAGGGCGCCACCGACCTCACGAGACGTGTCGTTGAGCGCTGAGGCGACGCCTTGCTTGTCGGACGGCAGCGCGTCCGTGATCGCCGACGTCGCCGGGGTCATGGTCAGGCCCATGCCGAGGCCGATGATCATCAGACCCGGCAGCACCGACATGTACCCGCCTTCGACCGACGCCCGCAGCGCGAGCGTCGCCAGCCCGGTGGCGAAGATGACGACGCCGGTGATCATCGTGGTGCGCGTACCGATCCGTGTGGCGAGGCGCGGCGCCAGCGCCGACGTCGGCATCATCATCGCGGCCATCGGCAACAGGCCCGCCGCCGAGCGCAGCGCCGACCAACCGACAACCGCCTGGAGGTACGGGAACAGCACGAGGAAGATGCCCATCATCACGGCGAACACGATCAGCAGCGTGCTCGTCCCCGAGCTCAGGGCGCGGTTGCGGAACGCCGACAAGTCGAGCAACGGCTCGGTCTGACGCTGTTCCCAGACCACGAAGCCGATGAGCGCAAGGATCCCGATGGTCAGGCCGGCGGTCGTGAACGGGTCCGTCCACCCACGCTCCGGGCCTTCGTGGATACCCAGGACGATGCCGCCGATGGCAACGGCCGACAGGATCGAACCGCCGAGATCGAACCGGTGCTCCATGGTCTCTTTCGAATTCGGCACCCACGCCGCCGCGGCGACGAGCGAGATCACCACGAGGGCGATCGGCAAGATGAACGTCCAGCGCCAGGTCATGTAGTCGATCATGAACGACGACACGAACAGGCCGATGATGCCTCCGCTCCCGGCGAATCCGGCCCACATGCCGATCGCGCGGGGACGCTCGGCGGGCGGGAAGCTCGACGTGATCACCGACAACGTGACGGGCATGACCATGGCCGCTCCAGCACCGGCGATGACCCGTGTGAGGATCATGAAACCGACGCTCGGAGCGAACGCCGCGCCGATGGACGCCAGGCCGAACGTCACGAGGCCGGTCAGCAAGACGGGCTTGCGGCCGAAGCGGTCGCCGATGGCACCGATAGGAAGGAGCAGCGCCGCCAGGGTCACGGTGTAGCCGTTGATGATCCACAACACGGAGCCCTGCGATGCGCCGAGGTCTATTGCCAGCTCTTGCTGGGCCACGTTGAGGCCCGACATCGAGGCGATGACGGCCACCAACGCGGTGAGCAGCGCGATCATGATCCGGCGCTGGGAGCGACGGTCGATAGGGGTACTGGACATGTCGGTGGGACTGGACACGACGGGTGGGCTGGACATGCGGCTGCTCTTCTCTCTCACAACGAAACCGGTACGCAACGAAGCGGACTGCAACGAAACTGTTTCGTAGCGATAGTATCGATCTCGTGACCGCCGTCAATATCGTCAGCGGAGATTTCGACCATGATGTGACAGATGACTCATGCCGAACCCGGCACGAGCATCGAGACGATGATCACGAGGATCGACACGAGAACCAGCAGATGACCGAGACCGCCACGACTCCCACGGTGACGTCCCGGGTCGCCGCCAGCCAGGCACCCGGGTTGTCGGCGCGTGCCGCACGTAGCAGAGAAAAGCTGTTGCGCGCGGCGACCGACCTGCTCGTGCGGGCGGGACCGCAGGCCGTGACCGTCGACGCCGTGGCCGACGCGTCGGGGGTCGCCAAGTCGACGCTCTACCGGCACTGGCCCTCGCGTGACGACCTGCTCGTGGATGTCGTGCGCTGCAACATGCCGGCCCTCCCCGAACCCGATCTGGCCGACGGGTTCGCCTCCGGCCTGCGTCGTCATCTCCGAGACGTGGCCGAGACGTTGCAGGAACGCGAGTGGTCACGGATCGTGCCGGCGCTGATGATGTTGCGCACGACCATGCCCGAGCTCGCCGACGTCGCCGAAGCCGATCATCAGTCGAAGGCCCGCATGCTCGCGAGGCTGCTGTCCGCAGGCGTCGCATCGGGCGACGTGCCCGACGATCTCGACGCCGAGCGAGCCGAGGCGCTCATGTACGGCCCGCTGCTGTTCGTCGCGATCACCGGGAACCCGACGTCGCTCGAAGACCTCGCCGACGAGATCGCCGACCGATTCCTCGCCGCCGTCGACCCCGACCCGGCCGATCCAGCCTGATGGCGCGACAGCGAGTCGAGCGGGTGTTCACCACACGGGTGGACGTCGGCGGCCGATCGGCGCGCCAACCCGACAGGCTGATCGTCGAGGAACCGATGACGATCCAGCTCGACGGCACGGTCGTGACGACGACGATGCGCACGCCGGGGCACGACTACGAGCTCGCCGTCGGCTTCTGCTTCACCGAAGGGCTGCTTGCCGGGTTCGCGCCGAGCGGCGTTCGCTACTGCGCCAATCACACGATCGCCGACGGACCCAACGACTACAACACCGTGACCGTCGAGACCGGCGGGCGCGCGCCGTCGCCGACACCGCGACTCGGCAACGTGTCGTCGAGCTGTGGCTGGTGTGGCAGCGATCAGCTCGACGAACTGGTCGCCCGGATGGCCCCGTTGCCCGAGAGCGACCCGATCCCGGTCGGGGTGTTGGCCGCAGTGCCCGAGGCGGTGAGTGGGCGCCAGGAGCTGTTCGCCTCGACCGGGGCGGTGCACGGCGCAGCGGCGTTCGATGCCGACGGCGTCGTGACGCTGGTACGCGAGGACGTCGGGCGGCACAACGCGGTCGACAAGGTGATCGGCGCGATGGTCCTCGCTGGCGACGGCGTGCCGGCGACCGGCCGTGGGCTGTTCGTCAGTGGCCGGGCGAGCATCGAGATGGTGCAAAAGGCGTGGGCTGCGGGATTCACCACGATGCTCGCGGTGAGCGCACCGACGGCGCTCGCGGTGTCGGCCGCCCGTCGTGCGGGCATGCAGCTCGCCGGATTCGTCCGCGACGGCGGCTTCAACGTCTACAGTCCGGCGCCGTGATCGGGCGCACCGGCGGCGGGCAGTCCGTCTCGGCCGCCGAGGCGCGCCGGGTCGCGCTCGCCGCTCAGGGGCTGGCTGATCCGCGGCCGACCGGTCGTGTGGATCGGCGCCACCTGCGACGGGTGCTCGACCGCACCGGTCTGCTCCAGATCGACGCCGTCAACGTGTTGGTGCGCAGCCAAGAGCTCCCGCTGTTCGCCCGGCTCGGCCCGCACCCGCGCTCGCTGATTCCCGATGCCGCGGAGGCGGGTGAGCTGTTCGAGTACTGGGTCCACGAGGCGAGCCTCGTGCCGGTCGACCTGCAGCCGCTGTTCCGCTGGCGCATGGCCGACCCGTTCCCGTGGCCGAGCGTCCGGCGGGCGATCGAGCAGCTCGGCGGTTACGTCGACGAGGTGTACGACCGGGTCGCCACCGAAGGCCCGCTCGTTGCCTCCGACCTGCAGGCGCGCGTCGGCAAGAAGGGCGCCTGGTGGGACTTCGACGCCGGGAAGATGGCCCTCGAAGCGCTGTTCCGCGAGGGCCGCGTGTCGGCCCGCCGCCGGCCGAGCGACTTCGCCCGCGTGTACGACCTGACCGAGCGCGTCATCCCCGCCGCCGTGCTCGCTCGACCGACGCCGAGCGCACATGACGCCAAGCGCGAGCTCGTCGAGCGAGCCGCGCGGCACCACGGCATCGGCACGGTCAAGGACTTCGCCGATTACCACCGGCTGCTGATCACGCCGACGAAGCGGCTGGTCGTCGAGCTCGTCGAGGAGGGCCGGCTCGTGCCGGTCGACGTCGAGGGGTGGAGCGACGCGGCGTACGTCCACGTCGACGCCCGCACCCCGCGGCGTGTGGACGCCCGCGCCCTGCTCAGCCCGTTCGATCCGATCGTGTGGTACCGGGATCGGGGATTGCGGATGTTCGACTTCCACTACCGCATCGAGATCTACACGCCGCCCGCCAAGCGCCAGTTCGGCTACTACGTGTTGCCGTTCGTGCTCGGCGATCGCATCGTCGGTCGGGTCGACCTCAAAGCGGACCGAGCGGCGGGTGCGCTGCTCGTGCAAGCGGCCTGGCACGAGCCGGGCGTCGATCCCGGAAGCGTCGCTGGTCCGCTGCACGACGAGCTCGCCGAGATGGCCCGCTGGCTCGAGCTGGACCGCATCGAGGTGGCCGCCCGCGGCGACCTCGCCCCCACCCTCAGCCGAGCCAAGTAACGGTTGGGGACGGGTCCCAGCCGTTGCTTCTTTTCCACAGGCTCACATCGCCCGCCGGCCAGGCGTGAAGCGCACCGGCATCGTGCGCGTCCCGGAGATGAAGTTCGACGCCAGCGGCTCGCGCCGCCCGGCGGATGCGAGATCGGGCATCCTCGTGAGCAGCTCGCGCAGCATCACGGCGATCTCGATGCGGGCGACGTGCAGCCCGAGGCAGAGGTGCGGCCCGCCGCCGCCGAAGGCCATGTGCGGGTTCGGGCTGCGGCCCACGTCGAACCGATCGGGCTCGGTGAACACGTCCTCGTCGCGGTTGCCCGAACCGTAGAACACCATCAGCTTGTCGCCCGCCGCGATCGTCTGGCCGCGGATCTCCGTGTCGGCCATCGCCGTGCGCCGGAAGTGCACGACGGGCGACGTGTAGCGCAGCATCTCTTCGACCGCGCTGGCGAGCAAGCCGTCGAGGTCCGCGTCGAGCCGGGCTCGTTCGGCGGGGTGATCGAACAACAACTGGATGCCGGCCGCGAGGAGGTTGCGCGTCGTGTCGCCACCGGCGTTCACGAGGAGCAGGAAGAACCACTGCAGCTCGCCGTCGGTCAGCCCTTCGCCGTCGACCTCGGCCTGCACGAGCGCCGACGCGATGTCGTCGCCAGGTTCGACCCGCTTGCGGGCGGCGGTCTCGCCGGCATAGGTCAACATCTCCAGCGCTGCCGCGCCGCGCTCTTCGGGCGTCGCCACAGAGGCGTCGGTCGTGTGCATCAGTTCGGTCAGCTCGTAGAGACGTTCACCGTCGGCACGTGGGATGCCCATCAGCTCAGCGATCAGCCCCGACGGCAAGCGGCCCGCGACGTCGTGGACGAGATCGCACTCGCCGCGCTCGATCACGTCGTCGACGATCTCCCGTGCGAGCTGCTCGATGCGGCCGCGCAACAGCTCGGCGTTCTTCGGTGTGAAGCCGCGGCTGACGAGCAGCTTGAATCGGTCGTGCTCGGGCGGGTCCATCACGAGCATCATCTGGCGCTGGATCGTGAGCGCCATCTCGTCGGACTCGGCGAGCATCACGCCGCGGGCCGCGGAGCTGAACAGCTTCGGTTGGCGGCTGATGGAGCGGATGTCGTCGTAGCGCGTGATCGCCCAGAAGCCGGGACCATCGACCTCGTCGTGCCAGTAGACCGGCGCATTGGCGCGCAGCCAGGCGTACTGCTCCCACGGGTGCCCGCCGCCGAACGCATCCGTCGCGGTGAGGTCGATGGCCGGTGCGGCCGGGCCGGAGGCGAGATCGGTCATGTCCGCAATGTACGAAGCCCGGCGCGGCCCGATCGGGTCGGACGTCGCCTGACCCGCGGGCGCTGGCCCGGTCTAACGTCAGTCGCCATGGCGAACTACGGGGACTGGCAGTTGGGGATCTACTTCGAGGGCCTGGCTGGCGTGCGCCCGGACTACCCGATGACCTACGCCGATTGGGAGCGGGCCGCCGAGGCGGCGATGTCGGAGGAGCTGTGGTCGTACGTGGCGGGCGGCGCCGGTGACGAACGTACGCAGCGAGCGAACGTCGAAGCGTTCGGCCGCTGGGGCCTGATGCCACGGATGCTCACGGGGGCCGCCGAGCGGGACGTGACGGTGAACCTGTTCGGCGTCGAGCTGGCGACACCGCTCATGTTCGCGCCGGTCGGGGTGATCAGCCTCTGTGATCCCGAACACCACGGCGACCTCGTGACCGCCCGTGCCGCGTCGAGCACCGGCGTGCCGATGGTCGCGTCGACGCTGATGGAGGATCCGATGGAGGATGTTGCGGCGGCGCTCGGCGACACGCCGGGGTGGTTCCAGCTCTACCCACCGAAGGATCCCGAACTGCTGGCGAGCTTCGTCCAGCGCGCCGAAGCCGCCGGCTTCTCGGCGATCGTCGTCACGCTCGACACCTTGACGCTCGGGTGGAGGCCGCGTGACCTCACGATCGCCAGCTTCCCCCAGTTGAAGGGGCTCGCACTCGCCAACTACTTCTCCGATCCAGTGTTCCGCGCGAACCTCGCGGTGCCGCCGGAGGAGGACGTCGGCGCCGCCACGGTGCAGTGGGCGTCGGTGTTCGGCAACCAGCGCCTCACATGGGACGACCTCACGACGATCCGCTCGCTGACGAAGCTGCCCCTCCTCCTGAAGGGCATCTGCCACCCCGACGACGCACGGCGCGCACTCGACGCCGGCGTGGACGGCATCTACTGCTCGACCCACGGTGGTCGCCAGGCCAACGGTGGCCTACCGGCGCTCGACTGCCTGCCCGACATCGTCGCCGCGGCAGGCGATGCACCGGTCGTGTTCGACTCGGGCGTGCGCAGCGGCCCCGACGTGATCAAGGCGCTCGCCCTCGGCGCCGCAGCCGTGGCGATCGGGCGGCCGTACGCGTACGCGCTCGCCGTGGGTGGGCAAGCGGGGATCGAGCACCTCGTGCGCTCGCTGCTCGCCGAGATCGACCTGACGATGGCGATCGACGGCTACGCGTCGATCGCCGATCTCACCCCCGACGCCCTCCGCCGCGTTGGCTGAGATTGCATCCGGTGATTGCATCCGGGGTCAGACACCACATGCAACGCCACGCACGACGGTGGCCGGCCCGGCGCTGGTGCGCGGTTGCATGTGGTGTCTGACCCCAGATGCAATCACCGTTGCATGTGGTGTCTGACCCCGGATGCAATCTCAGGGGACGAGGACGATCTTGCCCGCGGCGCGGCGTTCGAGGAGGTCGGTCAGCACGGCACCTGCGTCGTCGAGCGGGCGCGGTGTCGGCGTCACCGGGTGCAGTTCGCCGCGGTCGATGGCGGCGACGACATCGTCGATCAGGGCGCGGTTCTCGTCGCGGTTGCGCATGACCCAACCACCCCACTCCACGCCGACCACGGTGCGGTTGTTCAACAGCACGAGGTTGAGGGGGATCCGCGAGATGCCGCCGGTGAAGCCGATGACGATGAACCGGCCGTCGAAGCGCAGCGCCCGCAACGCGGCCTCCGACACGTCGCCCCCGGTGACGTCGTAGACGAGGTCGATGCCCGCGCCGTCGGTCAGTTCGCGGGCGCGCACCTTCACGTCCTCGGTGGTGCCGTCGATCGCCGCGAACGCCCCGGCGTCGAGCGCCAGCTGTCGCTTCTCCTCGGTCGAGGCGACCGCGATCACGCGGGCGCCGAGTGACCGGGCAACGTCGATCGCCGCCAGCCCGACGCCGCCACCCGCACCCGTGACCAGCATCACCTCGTCGGGGCGCACCACGGTGCGGTGCTTCAGTGCGAACCACGCGGTGCCGTACACCTGGAGGAACGTTGCGCCGATGGCGAAGTCGATCGATTCCGGCAGCGCGATCAGCTGCTGCGGGCGAGCGATCAACGTGTCGGCCATCGCCCCGACCCCGGAGGAGGCGAACACGCGGTCGCCGACGCTCCATCCCTCGACCCCGTCGCCGAGCGCATCGATCACGCCGGCGCACTCGCCACCCGGCGTGTACGGCGGCGTCTGCGGGAACTGGTACTTGCCCGCCACCTGGAGGCCGTCGACGTACGACGCCCCGGCGGCGCGGACCGCGATCCGCACCTCGCCAGGTCCCGGATCGGGGGTCGGCAGTTCCTCGACGGTGAGCTGATCGACAGGACCGAGCTCGTGACACACGACAGCACGCATGCTGGCGGACCTTACCCAACCGACGTCATGGGCGTCCCGTTGCACCCGTCCCCCATGGCACGTCCCGCGGGACCCCTTGCGCGGGTGCGCAGGTATGGTGGGCCGTGATGCCGGAGTTCGCTGCACCTTCCACGGTCACCGAGGCCATGGACATGCTGCGCGAGCTCGGTTACACCGTCGACTTCGACATCGTCGACGGTCACCTCACCTGCGATCCCGAGACCCGGCTGTGCCTGGTCGACCAGGCCGTCGTCGACCATCTCTACCGCTTCGAGGGGCCGAGTGACCCGGGCGACGAGATGATCGTGTTCGCGCTCAGCGACCCCGCCTCGGGCATGAAGGGCACGCTCGCCGGTGCCTTCGGCATGGCCGCCGACCCCGATCGTGCCGAGCACCTGAGCGGCCTGCGCCGCCGCTTCGACTGACGTCGCTCCACTCGTCGCTCCACTCGTCACATCGCTCGACGTGTCACGCGGCGCCGCCCGACTTCGACCCGACGTCGACCCAACCTTGACCCAACCTTGGCACGGCACGCGCCGGTGGGTTTGACTAGGGACGTGTCCGACGCCTCCGACCTGACCGTGCCCGAGACGCCCCCCGACGCAGATCCGATCGAGCTCGGCGCGGCGTTCCCGACGGCGGACCGCGACGCCTGGATGGCGGCCGTCCGCGGGGTCCTCGGCCGTGGCAAGCCCGACGCGACCGACGACGACATCGCCAAGGCCTTCGCTCGCCAGCTCGTGACCGCCACGGAGGATGGGTTCGACCTGCAACCGCTCTACGACGCCGCGGACGCGCCGGCAACGGTCGGTGAGCCTGGCGTAGCGCCGTACGTGCGCTCGACGCACGCCGCGCCGCGACCGTGGGAGATCCGCCAGCGGGTGTGGGCCGATGTCGACGGATCGAGCGCCGCGGCCGAGCTCGAATCGGGCGCCACAGGACTCCTGCTCGAGATTCCCGGCGACGTCGACGTCGACACGCTCGACGCGCTGCTCGACGGCGTGTACCTCGACCTGGCGCCGGTGTCGCTCGCCGCGCCGGCAGGTGACACCGGGGCCGATGCGGCGTCGGCGTTGCTCGCCGTGTGGGAGCGGCGCGGCATCGCGGCAGCCGAGCGGGCCGGCTCGCTCGGTGTCGATCCGCTCGGCGCGTGGGCTCGAAGCGGGGGAGCGGTCGACCTCGACGCGGCGTTCGCCACCACGGCGGCTGTCGTCGGTGAAGCCAACGGAATGACGCGGGTGCGCGCCGTCGTGGCCGACGGCACCGTCTGGCACGAGGCTGGTGCCAGCGACGCTCAGGAGCTGGCGTGGACGATCGCGGGTGCGGCCGCCAGCGTGCGCGAGCTCGTCGCGGCGGGCGTCGACCTCGATGCTGCGGCGCGAGCGATCGAGTTCCGCCTCGCGGCCACCGCCGACCAGTTCGCGACGATCTGCAAGCTCCGTGCGGCCCGCCGCCTGTGGGCGCGCGTCGCCGAGATCGCCGGTGTCTCCGACGACGCGGCGCGGATGGTCCAGCACGCCGACGCGTCCCGCGTGATGATGACCCGCTACGACCCGTGGGTGAACTCGCTGCGTTCGACGATCGCCTGCTTCGCCGCCGGCGTCGGCGGCGCGGATGCAGTGACGGTCTGGCCGCACGACGCGCTCGTCACGCATGGCGGATCCACGCTCGGCCGCCGCATCGCCCGCAACACGCAATCGGTGTTGCAACTCGAGTCGAACCTCGCTCGCGTCGTCGACATGGCGGGCGGCTCGTGGTACGTCGAGCGACGGACCGACGACCTGGCGACCGCGGCGTGGAGCGAGCTGCGCCGGATCGAGGCCGCGGGTGGACTCGTCGGCGCCGTCGGTGCCGGGCTCGTCCATGCCGCGATCGCCGACGTGCTCCGCCGCCGACACCGCGACCTGGCGACGCGCCGGCGCCCGTTGACCGGGCTCAGCGAGTTCCCCGACATCGGCGAGACGCCACCGCCGCCGATCTCCCCGTCCCCACTCCCACCGTCACCCCCACCCCCACCTTCTTCCTCGTCCCCATCCTCTTCCCTGTCCCCGGACGGGGTGCTCGACACGGCATTCGCGCCGTTCACGCTGCACCGTCTCGCGGACGACTTCGAACGTCAGCGCGGCCGCGCCGACGCGGCCGAGCGGGACGGCGGCGATCGGCCGGTCGTGTACCTGCTGACGATCGGGGGCCCGGCCGTCGCCACCGCTCGGGCGACGTTCGCCAAGAACCTGTTCGAGACCGCCGGCATCCGGACCGTGCAAGGCGACATCGACGTCTACGACGCCGCGACGTCGCCGATCGTGTGTCTGTGCTCGTCGGATGCGCTCTACCGTGAGCAAGGTGCCGAGATCGCCCGTCGCGCCCGCGATGCCGGCGCCACGACCGTGATCCTCGCCGGGCGCGGCCTCGACATCGCCGGCGTGGACGAAGAGGTCGGCGCCGGCAGCGACGTGCTCGACTTCCTCACCCGCACCCTGGACCGGATCGGAGCCCCGGCATGAGCATCCCCGATCTGTCAGCCCACGATCTCGGTGCGTTCACGCCCGCCGGCGGCGGCGCCGCGGCGCCGACCGGTGAGCCGTGGGACACGCCGGAGGGCATCGCCGTGAAGGGCGCGTACACGCCCGCCGACCTCGACGGCATCGACTTCCTTGACACCTACCCCGGCATCAAGCCGTACTTGCGCGGGCCCTATCCGACGATGTACGTCAACCAGCCGTGGACGATCCGCCAGTACGCGGGGTTCTCCACGGCGCACGAGTCGAACGCGTTCTACCGCCGCAATCTCGCCGCCGGCCAGAAGGGTCTGTCGGTCGCCTTCGATCTCGCCACCCACCGCGGCTACGACAGCGACCACCCGCGCGTCGCCGGCGACGTGGGCATGGCAGGCGTGGCGATCGACTCCATCCTCGACATGCGCCAACTGTTCGACGGCATCCCGCTCGACCAGATGAGCGTCTCGATGACCATGAACGGGGCGGTGCTCCCCGTGCTCGCGCTCTACATCGTTGCCGCGGAGGAGCAGGGCGTCGCCCCCGAGCAGCTCACGGGCACGATCCAGAACGACGTGCTCAAAGAGTTCATGGTGCGCAACACCTACATCTACCCACCCGAGCCGTCGATGCGGA
>CAZQCP010000031.1:0-25080 GCA_964592115.1 uncultured Ilumatobacteraceae bacterium | reverse complement strand
CTCGTGCTCAGATCGTTCTGAGCACGAGGTCCTGTCCCGGTTGTGCGTCGAGCAAACGGGGCGTGCACGTGACCGAGGCGGAGTCGCCTCATCGATCGAAGTAGAACAAGGCGCGGGTGTTGTCGAACAGCGCGAGTGGCGTGTACACCAGGGCGAATCTGCCGGTGAGTTCGCCGGGATCGTCGAAACAGACGTAGCCGGTGACGTAGCCGGTCGAGGCGAGCTCACCGTTCGAGAGCAGATCGCTTTGGTCGGCGACGGCCGGCGGTGAGATCGTCTCCAACTCGCCATGCGGAGTCAGCAGCCGAAAGTCGAACACCGTGTACAGCCTGATGCTCGAGCCGAAGTTCTTGAGACCAACGTTCACGCACAGATAGTCGTGGCCGAGGCTCGACATCGGCACCGGCCCAACCGCGAGGAACCCGAAGTCACCGACCTGGAGAGATAGGTCGGTCGACTGCGGTAGCGCTGGCAGGAGCGCGGCCCGATCATCGCTGTCTGAGAACGGGGCGTCGATCCAGAGTGGGCCGTAGACGCTCGGCCCGCAGATGAGCCCGTCGCGGTGCTCGAGCAGGTCAGGGCACGGCATGTTCTGGGTTGGCGCTGCCGTTGGCGCGGGCGCGCTGCTGAGGACCGTGGTATCTGCCTGAGCATCAATAGTCTGTGCGGGCGTCACCGCGGGCGGAGTCGTCGCGGCACCTGTGGCGGTTGGCTCAGCTTCGGCGGGCGCAGCGCCTTGGGACCCAGCCGGCTGCTTCTCGAACAGGCTACCGATCGCCCCGACCACAAGCAGTCCGACAACCATCCATATCCAGAGCGGCGCCGGCCCCCAGTCTCGACGCCACCACGCCAGCCTCTGTGACCCATCTTGGGACGTCGAGCCCGCAGGTGGCCGAACCGTCGGCGGGGGAAAGGTCTCGGGCGGCGGATAGTCCTCGCTCAACCGAGTGAGTCCATCTGGTGCATGGCCTCATCGGATCCGTACGCAACCCAGGTCGATCCATCCCGGTACCGTCCACTCATCGCGGTTTCCCAGGGTGTCCCCACCTGGGGCAACGACCACCGCTTTCGTTGACCCGCACGTCCTTCACGCCGCTCCCGATCCTCGTCCGTCCGCGTCAGAAGGTAGCGGACCTGGCGAGATTTCGTAGTGAACGCGAAGCCGGCAGCTGTACACGTCACCACCGGTCGACGAGCGCTCGGCTGGTTCCGATCGCGCCTCGCGGCCGTAGGACGCGATGTACCCATCCCCGGCTGAGATATCGGGCATCGGCCCGCCTCGGAGTGATGAACAAGCGATCTGACCTGACCAGCTGACGGTCGCGTCAGCCGTCAGCCGTCCGCCGGCGGCAGCTCGCCGATCGGCTGATCGCCCGCCTCAAGCGCGGGTTCATCCCCGCCGCCGCGTTTCCACTTGGGCATCCGCTCTCGCATGCGCTTGGCGGTCGAGCTCGTCAGATCCTTGACGGTCGTCAGACTCTCCCGCAACGTCGGAAGCTCGCCAGCAGCACCGTCCAGCGCGTCGAGTACGTGCCGGTCGGCGAACTGCTCCAGTGCCTCCCGCAACGTCTCCGTGTTCTCGGCGAGCTCGTTCCGCTTCCAGAGCTCGAGTCCTTCGAGGCCGGTCGATTGGGACAACTCATCGACGAACGCGACGAGCTCATCGAGCAGTAGCTGATCTTCGGCGCGATGCAGCTTCAAGTCGCTCTCGACTCGAGCGAGTGTGCGTTCGAGGTGCTCGGGCTCCGATTGCGCGACGCGATCGACTCGCAAGCGGTGCCAGCTCGCCAGGTTGAGCTCACACACCGAGAGCAGCCCAAGTGTCTCGACGAAGTCGTCGTCGAGCATCCGCTTCGCGAGCGCGGCACGACTCGATGCAGACCAGCCCGGCTCGGCACGAGCAACGGGCGACCGGAGCAGAAGTCGGGTCGCATCGATCGAGGTGGTGATCTCTGTCCTGAGGTGATCGATGCTCGACCAATCGGTGTTGCTGATGGGATGGTCGGCATCGGCGGACTCCACGAACTCGGTGAGGACCCGGTTGGTGGCCATGACGCCACCTACCTGCACGGACCTCACCCGGTCGGTGAGATGGTCGATCTTGTCCTCGACGCGCTGAACCGCTTCTGCCAGTTCTTGCAGCGACGCTTGAAGGGCGAGTCCGATTGCCATCGTCTGGAGTTGCACCAACTCCGGCCCCGGAGCGACTTGTCGCCAGTCAAGGTTGCCGGCGATGTGGTTCCCGTCGTGAACCATGCTTCGGAAGAAGCCGTCGTCGGTCGGGACGGCACCGTGCTCCTTCAAGAGTGCCATCGCGCGCGGCGAGAACTCAACGAGCATCGGCCCGCCGCCGCCCTCACCTGACAACTGATCGCGCGCCGACTTCAACGCACCCATCACCGTCTCGACCTGGCCGAGATCGGTCGATCGCACAACGGCGTCGAGCCGCTCGACGAACGACAGCGCCGCTGCCGACCGGCCCTGCAGCACTACGCCGCCGGGCTGTGCTGACACAACGAGCTCGGCGCTGGATTCTTGGGTCGACACGCCGAGCACGGTAGCGGACGCCAGGGAAACCTCGCCGGAGGCGAAAGTCAAGACCTCGGCAGCAGCGCGTCGATGAGACCCATCTCGAGCTCATCCAACTCGTCGTCGATCCGACCGTGCATCTTCCTGCGCTTCATCGTTGGCAAGCCCTTCGCGATCGCGATCGACTGGTCGAGCTCGTCAAGGACAGCCCAGATCTCTGGCCGCGACGTGGTGGACCGTTCGCCAAACGCCATCGTGACCGCCGACACCAACTTCTCGTGTCGCCGCTCGAGGCCCCGCTGACCGAAGCGCGTCGCGGGGTTCAACTCCTGCGCTACGGCACGGAGCTGCCCACTCGACGGACGCGAACGCTTCTCGGCCGCCCAGTCCGTCAGGGCTTGAGGCGCCCTCATGAGCTGCTGGTGTACGGCGTCGCTCTTGAGCGCAGCGAGCGCCAGCCCGAGCGCGGCGCTGCTGAGTTCAGCCTTCGCCGCAGTCTTCGTCCCGCCGACCGCCGACTTCTTGACCGCCGGCTTCCTCGCGCTCGCCGCCGTCTTCTTGCCGCTCTGTGCCATCGCCGCAGAACCTAATCCGACGAAGATGCCGACACGTCGACCAGTCCTCGGGCGTCAGACCGATACATGAGGATCAAAGCGTCTGACCCGCTGCCGGATGTTCGGCATCGAGCACATGGGTGTGATCGGTCCAGGCCGAGCCGTCCCAGTAGCGCAGTCCTTCGCCGGTCGGGTTGGGGTGCCAGCCAGCTACCGGCAGCTGACTCTGGCTCTCGCTCTGGCCGCGATTCTGGCTGTCAGCTTCCATCCACGCCAGCATCGTGGCAGCCGCTGCAGCGATCGCCATGAGCCACAGGCCCCAACCCACCGACACATGGGCGAATTCATCACCGTCAACGTCGCTGATGTTGATGACGTCGTACACACCGCCAGCGAGAACCAGCGCTGCGATCACCGCCGCTGCCCGGTACTTCCTGGTGAATGCGAGGAACAAGACGACCCCACCGCCGATCGCCGTGATCTTTCCGTCGCCGTCCGTACCGGCAACGGAGAGCGATCCGAACACGGTCTGGACCGTCGCCCAGGGCATGATCGAACCGACGATGATGGCGGCCGCTGAAGCCAGGACGGCGTTGCGGCGCTGGCCGGTCTCCGGCTTCTGGGGTGTCACGTGTGTGGTCATTGCTCTGGCTCCTCGATCCGCTTCGGACGGCCCGGCACGCGCCGGATCACGCCGGTGACGCCGGTGTCGCGATGGAGCACCATCTGCCCCCGGGCCACGTGAACTTCATCGGCCCCGCGCTGCGCGACTGAAGAACCAACTCGCACGCTCGCTCGCGGCAACGGTGCCCGACTGATGTCATCCCCACGAGTCGTCCGAGCCTGAGCCTGGCAACCCCGCGACGATCGAGGACCGGTCTGACGGATCGCTTGAGTCGCGTCAGGGGCGGAGCCGATACCCAGTGTGTGACTCAGCTCGTCGAAAGCCGATGGACCCGCTACGGCCACGATCGCGTCTACCTCAAGACAGCAGACGGCACCGACGTCGGATGGATCGACCTCAAATCCGGTGGCGTACACACAGCCGATCCCGACTTCACCACCACGCTGGAGGAGTGTCGAAGACGGTGGATTCCGTCCGCCGGGAACGCCGCCGACGAGCGGCCGACCGCGGCGCCTCCTACTCGAGGCGCGGACCGGCCTGAGTCCAGAGCCTCCCATGACGAGACCGCCACACCCCCGCCCGTCGAGCTCCGTCCGGTTCCGGCTCCGCCTCCCCCGAGAGATCTGTCAACCAACGTGCCTGGAGCGGCCGCACGGGCAAAGCGTGATGAAGTCAACGCCAAGGCGCCCGTGCTCCACGCGGTCGCTCGGGTGCTCGGCGTCAAGACCGACGAGCGGGCCTGGCGCCTGGGCGCCAAGGGTGAGACGAAGGTCGGCAAGACGCTCGCCAAGCTGCCCGCGGACTGGCACGTACTGCACGCCGTCGAAGTCGGCGATCGCGGCTCGGACATCGACCACGTCGTCATCGGACCCGCGGGCGTGTTCACACTCAACACGAAGACACATCTCGGCGGCAAGGCCTGGGTCGCCGAGCGTGCCGTGCAGGTGAACGGCCACAAGACGGACTATCTCCGCAACTCGCGCCACGAAGCGCGGCGCGCCAGCCGGCTCCTCAGCAAGGCGTGCGGCGTTGCGATCGACGTGCAGCCGGTCATTGTGTTCGCTGGCCTCGACAAGTTCGTGGTGAAGGCGCAGCCACGGGACGTTCACGTCACCACGCGGGGACAAGTGCTCGACTTGTTCCGATCGCTCCCGCGCGCGCTCGACGCTGTCGCCGCCGACGCGATCTACTCACACGCACGGCTCAGCACCACGTGGCGTTGACGGCCACAACAGTGCGGCACTATCGGTCCGCTAGCACTCGACGCCACCGCGCTTCCGCTTGGGCATCGTCCGACGACCCCCCGTCTGAACTGCCCGATCTCGCGCCGTCCTACGCTCGGAACCGATCGGCCCGCGACGTAGAGGAGTGGTGATGGACGCGCACAAGGTCAACCCGACCCTGCGGGAGATCAAGGACAAAGATGTCGCAGTCCACAATCACCTCCCCTCACTCTCACCGACAGAGCGTCGGAAGTGACCGCACGGATCCTCGCGGTCGGACTCGCCGCGATCCACGAGCGTCTTGGCGATGTGCGGTGCTGGGAGAAGGCGATCTCGCCCTGACGGTGGCCGCATAGTTGCTGTCACCCCCATCGATCCCTTGAGTCGACCGGCGTAGTCGTCGATGCCATGAACATGGATCAGTCGGGCCAGCAGCCAGGCAGACGCCGACACGCCGCGGGCATCCCGCGCCTGAAGCGCCTTCGGCCTGCTTGTCACACCCCCTGCGTACGGTCGTCGAGATGAAGGACTTCCTCACCCAATACAGCGCGATGCGGTTCGCGCTCGACCGACAAGACCGACGACGCCGCGGACAGCACGGGGTTGTCGTCAGCCTGCTGCTGGCGTTCGGCTACCTACTCATCGCCATGGTGATGCTCCCGGCCGTCGTCGTGCGGCTGCTTCGCGAAGCGGGCAACGACCTCCAACGGGCATCGGCCGATCCGACCTATCAGGGCCGGTTCTTCAACGGCCGGCCGCCAGCGTAGCGAACCCGAGAATCCCTCGATCAGGCCGCCCATACGGTCGGCATCGCGACGCACGAGGGGCTGAAGCGCCTCGCTTCGGAGCTGAACACCACCCGCGGGAACACGGTGATGCTGGCCGTGCGCGCTCTCCGCCAGGACCGGATCGGCGCCGACCTCTCCTCGCCACTGCGCAACGACGAGTCGTCGTGCCTCGATGCCGAGCTCGGGTGACGTCGTCGATCTCGATCTCGGCGCGCCACAAGAACGAGAGGCCGGGTTTCGCCACCCTGCCGTCATCGTGACCGCGCAGCGCACTCTCGACGCGTCGCCGTCGGTGATCCACGTCGTGCCGTCGACCTCGACGATCCGAGGCTTCCACTCCGAGATCGTGAACGTCCCCGGTGCCGGTAACGGTCTGGCGGTCGAGTCGGCGGCCCAGTGCCAACACCTCCGCTCGATCTCGCCACGCCGCATCGGCGACGTTCGCGGGAGCGTCGGCGCCACCACGCTCGCTCAGATCCGCGAGATGATCGCTGTGCGCTCGACATCCCTGAACTGGCGACCTCCGGCGGGACCGCCTGATGCCAAGCTTCTGGGGCAGATCCATTCCGGAAACCGGAAGCGATCTGCCCCAGATGGTGCGACTCCTTGACCAGCTCGGGAACGGCACGTGCGGCGGGAGCGCCCTCACGCCACGGATAGCGGGAGGACGTGTCCGTGAACGAGGCCGATCGAGCCAAGATGCAGCGGATCGCTCGCGACCTCGAAGTCGGTGAGACCGACGACCGCGGCACGTCCGCACAGCGTGCCGATCTGCTCGCGCTGATCAACGAGGGTCGCGTCCGCTCCGGCGCGGCACCCCTCGACGACCGCGCCCCGGAGGAGGGACTGTATGAACGAGCAAAGTCCCTCGGCATGGCTCGCATCGATCGCTGAGATCTTCGACGAGCTGGGGCTCGACTGGACGCTGATCGGCGCCCTCGCCGCGAACCGCTACCGGGCAACGCCGCGGTTCACCACCGACCTGGTCACGATGGCCACGTTCGCGCCGGGGCTCGTGGATCGTCTCGAAGCCGATGGCTACGACGTCACGGTCGTCGCCGACCCGGGTGAACGCCCGCACCTCATCCGCTGCCATCGCGGCGCCGCGGCGATCGACATCCTCATCCGGGTCGTCGAGTACCAGCGTGAGGCGCTGCGGCGGGCGATCGATCGCGTCCTGACCGCCGAGGACGTGATCATCCACAAGCTCATCGCCGGCCGCCCACGCGACCTCGACGACATCCGTTCGATCTTCGAAGCCGGCGTCCCGCTCGATCGCCTCTATCGCGACCACTGGGTCGGCGAGTGGGACCTGGGCGAGCGCTGGCAGCAGTTCGCATAGGACCCCCACTCGACGTCGGCACGTTCCGGGGCAGATTCCTTCCGGAATCCGGAAGGAATCTGCCCAGAAGCTGCTACTCGACGACCAGATCGGGGATGACGAGAGCACCCGAGCATCCGGCCCCGCCGACAGCGTCGGGGTCAGATCGACGAGCGAGTAACGAACGTTGAGTTCGGTGCGGATTGCATCTGGGGTCTGACCCCGGATGCAATGCTGGCGCGGCTACAGGAGCTCGCGGAGTTGCTCGATGGTCTTGACGGCGTCGCCGCCGACGGGGTTGACCGACAGGTGCGTGACGCCGGCTTCCTTGTAGGCGGCGAGACGCTCTTTGACGTAGCCCGCCGGGCCCACGAGGTTCGTCTTCTCCAGCATCTCCCCTGGCACTGCCGCCGCGGCTTCGTCCTTCTTGCCGTCGAGGTAGAGGTCCTGGATCTCGATCGCCTCGTCGACATAGCCGTACTTCTGACAGATCGTGTTGTAGAAGTTCTTGTCGCGTGCGCCCATGCCGCCGACGTACAGCGCCGTCATCGGACGACTGAAGTCGAGGATCCGCTTTTGGGCGTCGCCCGTGAGCTCGTCACCAATGGCGACCATGCCGCCCGCCGAGATCTGCAGCGCACCAAGGTCAGCGTCACGCTCGGCCTGACCCGCCTTGAGGTCGTCGCCCCACACCGTGTGGAACTTCTCCGGATCGAAGAAGATCGGCAGCCAACCGTCGGCGTACTTCGCCGTGTTCTTCACCGACTGCCCCATCAAGCTCGCCCAGAAGATCGGCACGTGCTCACGCACCGGATGATTGATCAACTTCAACGACTTGCCCAACCCAGTGCCTTGCCCCTCCGGCAACGGGATCTTCGTCGTCGGGCCGTCGTATTCGACCTTCTCGCGCTTGAGCACCATGCGCACGACGTTGATGTAGTCACGGATCCGCGGCATCGGCTGCTCGTAGGGCACCCCGTGGAAACCCTCCACCACCTGCGGACCCGACGCCCCCAACCCGAGGATGAACCGGCCATTGGACACGAAATCGAGACCCGCCGCCGTCTGCCCCATACACGTGGCCGTACGGGAGAACACGTTCAAGATCCCCGAGCCGATCTCGATCGTCGAGGTCTTCGCCGCCAGGAACCCCATCTGCGACACAGCGTCGAAGCTGTACGCCTCAGGCACCCACACCACGTCGAGACCAGCCTTCTCCAACTCGACGACACGGTCGACATCCTTCAGGAAATCACCGGAATAGTTGATCGACATCGACAGCTTCATGCCGGGCACGTTACGCGGCGACTCGACGGGGGCTCGCATCGAGCGAGCGTCACGTCGAGCCCGGCACCGCGTGACGGTTCGGCGTGCGTCAATGGTTCAGGTTGCCGCTGCGGAAGCCTTCGAGGTCGAGCGTCACGTAGCGGTAGCCGGCGCCACGGACGGCGGCGACGATCGCCTCGCGGTGCTCGACCACGGTGGCGAGTACGGCGAGGTCGACCTCGATCCGCGCCGTGTCGTCGTAGTGGCGGACACGGACCTGAGCGAATCCCAGCCGGCGCAGTGCGGCCTCGGCACGCTCCACACGCCCCAGTACCTCGACCGACACCGGCGTGCCGTAGGGGATGCGGCTGGCGAGACACGCGGCGGCCGGCTTGTCCCACGTGCGCAGCCCCATCGCCTGCGACACGGCGCGCACATCACGCTTCGTGAAGCCCGCGACCACGAGCGGGAACTCCGCACCGCCGTCGCGAGCCGCCCGCTGGCCGGGGCGGTGATCGCCCTCGGTACCGCTGACGTCGTCGACGTTGACGCCGAGCACGATCGTCGCGCCCTCGGCGGTGGCGACCGGAATCAAGACGTCCATCAACTCGGCCTTGCAGTGGAAGCAGCGATCGGTGTCGTTGAGCCGGTACGCGGCCCGCTCCATCTCAGCGGTCGGCACCGGCGTCCAGCGCAGACCCCACTCGGCTGCGAGAGCGCCGCAGTCGGCCTCCTCCTCCCCCGCCAGCGACGGCGACACAGCGGTGACCGCGTGCACGTTCGGCGAGCCGAGCGTCCGCGTCGCAACGGCGGCGAGGAACGCCGAGTCGGCACCGCCGCTGAACGCCACGACGACGCGCCCGAGCCGTTCGAGCTCGGCGCGCAGGGTTGCGAGCTTGTCGGTGAGGGCGCCGTCGGCATGCACGTCGCTGTCGCCCGATGATCGGATCGACACCATCGGAGCGGTCACGGACGACCGCTCGCTTGGTGGGCCGCCACGGACACATGTGCCATGGCCGCAGTATGGCTCACCGGAGGCCCGGTGACTCACCCTCCTGTGCGACACTTGCCAGGCGATGGAGATGCCGAGCTGGTGGAATGAGCGACGCTTTGGTCTCCTCTTCGAGCCGAGCGTGGCCGCGGTCGCCGGATGGGCGCCGATCGGCACCGATGCGGCCGCATACCGCGCGCTGCTCGGGCACTCACGACGGCCTGATTCGCTCGCCCCGAGCCCGATGGTCGAGGTGTTGGCGCACCACCGCGACCGCTGGGGACACGTCGACGACTTCGACGACTTCGTGGAACTGCTCGACTTCGCCAGCTTCGAGCCCGCCGCGTGGGCACAGCTTGCCGTCGATGCGGGAGCCGGCTACGCGGCGACCGTCGCTCGCCACCATGACGGCTGGCGGTGGTGGGACGCGCGCCACGCGACTCGAACGCTGACCGCCGCGAGCCCGCACGCCGACATCGTGACTGCGTTCGCTGACGCATGCGCGGCACGTGACGTCGTCGTCGGCGCGTACTACTCGACGTACGACGGGCTGCACGCCGACGCGCTCCTCACCGATCCAGGCCGGAGCGGCACGGAGAGCAGCGATGCCGACCATGCCGACGTCGACCATGCCGACGTCGACGAGGCGGCCGCGGATCTGATCGACCTCACCACGCGCCACCGCCCAGCATTCATCGTGCTCGATGGACGAGCCGAGCTCGCCACGCTGATCGCCAAGCGGATCACGAAGCACATCGTCGAACAAGCCCCCGATCTCGTCGTGTCGTCGACGGCGCGCGACATCACGGGACCGTTCCCGTACAGCGTCGCCTGCAACGGCACGGCACCAGACGAGATCGCGATGCTGCCGTGGCAGCTCCAGCGAGCGGTCGGCAGCGGCCACGGTTTCAATCGCGCTGATGGTGCCGCGCACCACCTGGACGCTCCCGGGATCGTCGCGCTCCTCACCGAGGTGCTCGCCAAGGGCGGCCACTTGCTGCTCGGCGTCGCGGTGACCGCCGACGGCGTCGTGGCCGACTCGCACGCCCACGCGCTCCGCCGTGCCGGACGCTGGATCGAGCGCAACCGAGCACTCGTCGACCGCGCTCATCCCTGGCACACGTGGGGCGACGCCGACGTGAGGTATCTCGTCGTCGACGATGTGGTCCACGCGGTCGACGTCACCGGGCGCGGGAGGTTCGACGCACTGCACCGAGGCGCGGGCCGGGTCACCGCTGTCCATCTCGACGGGGCGCCGGTCACGTTCCACCAGTCCGACGCCACACTGAGCGTCGATGGGCCCCCAGGCGGCCTCGTCCGTCGGGCAGCCGCGACGGGGGTGACGGTTGCCGTGTACGCCGTCACGCTCACCGCCGACGAGGAGCCGGTGTCACTGTTCCCCAACTCGCCGACGCCGCCGATCGAACTCGGCCCGCTGATCGCGGACGCTCGCGGAGGCGCCGTCGTGCAACTCGGTGATGGGCGCTACCTCGTCGACGGAACGATTCCCGACGGCGTCATCCTGCGCGGGCTCGGACCGACGCGCACTCGCCTCGTGATCGCCGGGGACGCGCGTGTCGTGATCGGCGCCGGCGCGCGCCTCGAACACGTCGCCATCGAGCCGCTCGGGGAGAACCCGCTCGCCCCAGCTCGCGACGTCCTCGAGCTCGCTGGGCCGGGCATCGTCGTGCTCGGGTGCACGATCGCCGGCACCGTCGTCGTCCAGGGCGACGACACCGCGATCCGAGCGACCCGCGTGACCCACATCCAATCGGACGGGGTCGACCGGCTCACGATCGCTCGCAGCACGGCACGCGGCACGTGCGGCGCGGGCATCACCATCCGCGGTGGCGGCGGCCACACGATCGAGTCCTGCGAGGTCGGCGGCCACGATCACGCGGTCCGCCTCGTCGACACATCGGGCGTGGTCGTGCGGGCCAACGATCTCGCCGGCCGGCGGCGGGCCATCTGGCTGGAACGCACCGATGCCAGCCATGTGCAGGCGAACTTCGTGAAGCGATCCGGGCGGGGCATCGACGTCGATGGTGGCGTCGGCGCGGTGATCGACGGCAACGCCGTGCGCGACGGGGACAGCGGCGCGGTCGTGCACTCCGGTGCGACCGCGACCGTGGTCACCGGGAACACGTGGGAGCGGTGTCGAGTCGGCGTGCTCACGTGGGACGCCGGCGAGGTCACGCTGCACGCCAACGAGGGCATCGACCTCACCGACGCCGACCACGTCACCGGGCCGTGAGCAACGCGATTGCATCCGGGGTCAGACACCAGATGCAACGGCACTGATGAAGTTGGCCTGTCCGACGCTGGTGCGTTGTTGCATCTGGTGTCTGACCCCGGATGCAATCGGTTGCATCTGGTGTCTGACCCCGGATGCAATCGGTGGGGCGTCAGCTGGCTTGGGAGCGGCGCTTGGCGTCGCGGGCGCGGGTGGTGGGGTCGAGGTTGACCTTGCGCAGCCGGATGCTCTCGGGCGTGACCTCGACGCACTCGTCGTCGGCGATGAACTCCAACGCACCCTCGAGCGACAGCACCCGGTGCGGCGTGAGCTTCACGGTCTCGTCGGCCGACGCGGCACGCACGTTGGTCATCTTCTTCTCGCGGCAGATGTTGACGTCCATGTCGCCCGCCCGCGAGTTCTCCCCGACGATCATGCCGCAGTAGACCTCGGTCGCCGGGCCGACCATCATCGCCGCCCGATCCTGCAGGTTGAGCATCGCGTACGTCGTCGCCGGGCCGGTTCGGTCAGCGACGAGCACGCCGGACTGCCGGGAGCGGATCTCGCCGGCCCACGGCTCGTAGCCCTCGAACGTGTGGCTGATCACACCGGTGCCCCGGGTCTCGGTGAGGAACTCGGTACGGAACCCGATGAGGCCGCGCGCCGGCACCAGGTAGTCGAGTCGTACCCAGCTCGACCCGGTCATGTTCTGCATGCGCGCCTTGCGAGTGGCGAGCAGCTGGGTGACCGCGCCGAGGTGCTCCTGGGGGACGTCGATCGTGACCCGCTCGACCGGCTCGTGGACCTTGCCCTCGACCTCGTGGGTCAGCACGACCGGCTTGCCGACGGTCAGCTCGAAGCCCTCCCGGCGCATCTGCTCGACGAGGATCGCCAACTGCAGCTCGCCACGGGCCTGGACCTCCCAGGCGTCGGGGCGCTCCGTCGGGAACACGCGGATGCTGACGTTGCCGACGAGCTCGGTGTCGAGGCGGTTCTTGACGAGCCGTGCGGTGAGCTTCTTGCCCTCGCGCCCGGCGAGCGGCGACGTGTTGATGCCGATCGTCATCGACAAAGCCGGCTCGTCGACGGTGATGACGGGCAGCGGGCGCGGGTCGTCGGGGTCGGCGAGCGTCTCGCCGATGTAGATGTCCTCGATCCCGGCCACGGCGACCAGGTCGCCCTGACGCGCTGACTCGACCGCCACGCGGGTCAGGTGCTGCGTGAGGAACAACTCGGCGACGCGGGCGCGCGTGATCGTGCCGTCGCGCTTGCACCAGGCGACCGACTGGCCCTTGGCGATCTCGCCTTCCATCACGCGCAGCAGCGCGAGACGGCCGAGGTACGGCGACGCGTCGAGGTTGGTCACCCACGCCTGCAGCGGTGCACCCTCGTGGTACGTGGGGGCCGGCACGTGGTCGAGGAGCACCTCGACGAACTCGGCGAGCCCGTCGGCGGGCTCGGTGCCGGCGATGATCGCCGCGGCACGGTCGAGATCGGCGGTCGCCCAGCCATCGCGCCCCGAGCAGTAGACGATCGGGAACTCGACTTGATGCTCCTTGGCGTCGAGATCGAAGAACAGCTCGTACACCTCGTCGACGACCTCGGCGGTACGGGCGTCGGGACGGTCGACCTTGTTGATCGCGAGGATCACCGGCAAGTTGCGAGCGAGCGCCTTGCGGAGCACGAACCGGGTTTGGGGCAGGGGCCCTTCGGCAGCATCGACGAGCAGCACGATGCCGTCGACCATCGTCAACGCTCGCTCGACCTCGCCACCGAAGTCGGCGTGACCGGGCGTGTCGACGATGTTCAGCGTGATGTCCTCGCCGCTGCGGCGGTCGCGCCAGACGAGCGACGTGTTCTTGGCGAGGATCGTGATCCCCTTCTCGCGCTCGAGGTCCATCGAGTCCATGACCCGATCGGCGACGTCCTCGTTCGAGCGGAAGGCACCGGACTGGTGCAAGAGCGCGTCGACGAGGGTCGTCTTGCCGTGGTCGACGTGGGCGACGATCGCCAGGTTGCGCAGGTCGGAACGGCGGCACACGGGGTCGTCCACGGTCAGCTCGAGACGGTCTGCGAGAAGGGTCTGGTCGTGGGGGGACACGACGTATCACGCTACCGGCGTTTCACGATCGAACGAGCGATCGACGCAGCGTGCACGTGTGACTTTCAACGGGCGGTCGGGCATGCGCGACGGCCGACCGGGCGCTGGATGCGTCACCGTCGCGTGCGCTCGCTTAGGTTCCCACGCACGTTCGACGAGATCGAGTCCGAGGCCACCGATCAGGGGTCGGACCGCCGCGACCGGCGAGACCAGTCCGACCCCGACCTTGGTGGAGTGCCACCGACCGATCCGGCGCGCGGCCCGATCCGCGACGTGCTCGCCTCCCGGGACTTCCGGCGATACTGGATCGCGCAGTTCCTGGCGGCGCTCGGCAACGGCGCACTGCGCTTCGTGTTCGTGTGGCTGGCGTTGGATCTCTCCGACAACTCGTCGGCGCCCGGTCTGCTCGGGCTGGCGTTCGGGATCCCGGCGTTCGTGCTCATGATCCCGGCCGGCGCGTGGTCCGACCGGTTCGATCGCAAGCGTCTGATCGTGTCGACCGAGCTCGCCGCGGCCACCGTCCTCGGTCTGGCCGCGGCGACGGCGTGGCTCGACTTGATGACGCTCCCGGTCGCCGGCCTCTACGCGACGATGCTCGGTGCCCTCCTGACGATCACCACGCCGGCGTTCCAGGCGCTCGTGCCGGTACTCGTGGCGCCGGAGCGGTTGATGACCGGCGCCGCACTCCAAGGCATGGGACTCAACGCGGCGCTCCTGTTCGGCGCGATGGTCGGCGGCGGCGCGATCGCCCTGGCCGGCCCGGGCGGAGCGTTCGCCGCGCTCGGGCTGTTCCAAGTGTTGGCCGCGGTGGCGATGAGCGCGGTGCGCCTCCCCGCCCACATCCCGCCCGTGGGCGGCGCGATGATCCGCGACATCGTCCACGGAGTGCGCTTCGGCCTGCGGACCCAACCGATCCGGAGCCTGATCGCCATCGGTCTGATCGCAGGGTATGCGTGGGGTGCCGTCACGATCCTCCTGCCCGAGATCGCGAGAGAGGAGTTGGGGATCGGCGCGTTCCAAGCGTCGCTGCTCTTCTCGGCGCTCGGCATCTCGCTGTTCTTCACGTCGATGGTGATCGCCTCGCGCGTCCACATCGCCCGACCAGGGCTGCTCATCGCGTTCGCCATCTCGACCCTGCTCGGCGGTGGTGTGATCCTGATGGGCCTGAGTCGGAGCTACTGGTTGACGTTCGCGGTGATGCTCGCGTGGGGGGTCGGTGGCGGTACCTCGATCACGCTGCAACGCGGACTGCTCCAGCGGCACACCCCCGGCGAGCTGATGGGTCGAGTGATGGGGCTCAACAGCCTCGCGATGCTCGGGTCGTTCCCGCTCGCTGCGGCGACCGCGTCGGTCCTCGCCGCGTCGATCGGCCCGGCCGACGCACTCTTGGTCGTCGGGATCGTCGCCACCCTGGCGTCCGTCGCGGTGGGTTGCAGCCGCGCGATCCGCACCGCCTGACGCGGCGGACCCCGCCGCGCGATCAGCAACACGGGGACGGGCCCCCAGCGTTGCCGATCCCCTCCCGAACCTTGCCGCCGCAGCTTCGGGGTCGCCTCCCGCATCGGCGAGACTCTGCCGATGCAGACACTGGCGCTCGACGTCGACGGCGTGCTCCTCGATCCCGATCGCGGCGGCCACGGGGACTGGATGCAGGAAGTGGAGCGCCGGTTCGGCCTCACCCGTCCGCAGCTGCGCGACGCGTTCTTCGCGCCCGCGTGGAGTGACGTCGCCACCGGGCGGCGAGCGATTGAGGACGCCCTCGGCGAGTCGCTCCGGCACCTCGAATCGCCAGCCGGCGTCGACGAGGTCCTGGCCTGCTGGTTCGACGCCGACTTCGTCCCGTTCGAAGCGACGTTCTCGCTGGCGCGGCGAGCGAGCGTCGCGGGCGTGCGTGTCGTGCTGGCGACGAACCAGGAGCATCGCCGGGCGGCGTACCTCGAGCAGCGCCTCAGCGCCGCCTTCCCGATCGCCGCCGTGCTCTACTCGGCCGACCTCGGCTACGAGAAGCACGCGCCACAGTTCTTCGAGCTGGCGTCGGAACGGCTCGGTGTTGCCGCCGGCGACCGCTCGGGCATCGTGTTCGTCGACGACGCAGAGCACAACGTCGAGGTTGCCCGGCGCGCAGGCTGGCGCGCCGTGCACGCGCCCCCAGGCAGCGACTGGATCTGCGATGTCGAGGCGCTCCTCGGGCTCGACGGCGATCAAGCAGAGCCGCCGCCGGCGAGCTGACCGTCGCCCGACGCGGCGGTCGCGGCCCACGATCGTCTGACGTCTGTCAGTACGGCACGGCGGGGAGATCGGTGTAGACGAAGTCGTCGCCCTTGAACAACGGTGGTTCGCGGCGGTCGGCGGCGAGGGCGTAGCTGAAGCAGTCACCGAAGTTCAGCGCTGCGCGGTATCGACCGCTCCCGAAGCGGCGCCACGCCTCGCGCGCGATCTCCACCTGATCCTGGCTCGTGGCGACGATGTCTGCACCGATGCGATGGAGCAGCAGATCGAGTTCCCGTCCGCCCGCTTCACCAAATCGCGACTCAATCACGATCGTCGCGTCGAGCAAGGTGGCGCCCGAGACGAGCCATCGGGGGTCAGCGGCGATCGCCCCGGCCATTTCCCGCGCCAGCCGGTCGGACTCAGGGTCCTTGATGTTGAGCGCCATGGAAGAAGGCATGTGTTGAGGAAGAATCTCGCTGCGGCTCGGCTGAGGGACCGCACGCTGCGCGCGGTCTCGCTCGTCGCAGGCGGTCAGGTTGCAGGCGGCGCGGCGGCCGTCAGCCGACGCGGCGGTCGTGTCCGGCCCAGAAGGGCTCGCGGAGGTCCTTCTTCAGCACCTTGCCGGACGGGTTGCGCGGCAACACGTCCACCCAGTCGACGCTGGTCGGGCACTTGAACGTCGCCAGGCGCTCCTTGGCGAAGGCGATGATCTCCTCCTCGGTCACCGACTCACCGGCCTCGCCGCCCGCCCGGACGACGATCGCCTTGGCGGTCTCCCCCCACCGCTCGTGCGGTACGCCGATCACCGCCACGTCGGCGATCCCCGGATGCGACATCAGCACGTTCTCGACCTCGGCCGGATACACGTTCTCGCCGCCGGACACGATCATGTCCTTCACCCGGTCGTGGATGTAGAGGTAGCCGTCGGCGTCGAGGTAGCCGGCGTCGCCCGACTTGAACCAGCCGTCGTCGGTCACCGCCTTGGCCGTCTCGTCAGGCTGGTGCCAGTAGCCCTTCATCACCTGCGGCGAGCGGATCCAGATCTCACCGACGTCGCCGACCGCACACTCGGCACCGGTCGGGTCGACGATCCGCAGCTCGACGCCCGGGCCCGCCACGCCGCACGACCGCAACCGGTGCCGGTTGGTGCCCGTCGTGTCGTGGTCCTCGGGCGGCAGGTTGACGACCGAACCCGTCGTCTCCGTCAGTCCGTAGGCCTGCCAGAACTTGCACGGCTTGAACATCTCGACGCACCGGGCGAGCACGTCCTCGCTGATCGGCGAGGCGCCGTAGACGAACACCCGCAAGCTGGAGTAGTCGGCATCTTCGACCCCGGGCACCATCAGCATGAACTGGAGCACGGCGGGCACGAGGAACGCATTGGTGACCTTGCGCTGCTCGATGGTGCGGATCAGGCCGGCGGGATCGAGCTCGCGGATGATCACCGACGTGCAGCCCTGGTACATCCCGGCGACCGCCCATCCTCCGCCGCCGATGTGGAACAGCGGCATCGCCACCAGATTCACCGTGTCCGGCGTCAGCTCCCACATCTGTTTGGCGAGGGGAAGGATGCTGAAGAAGTTGTCGTTGCTGAGGAGCACCCCCTTCGGCCGACCGGTGGTGCCCGACGAGTAGAGCTGGAAGGCGACATCGTCGGGTGCCGATGCTGCACCGGGGTCGGCAGAGTCGAACGAATCGACCCACGACGCGTAGTCGGTGAAGCCGTCGGCGCCGCCGATCACGAGGATCGTCGACACGGTGGTCAGGTTCGCGGCGATCGCCTGGAGGATCGGCACGAAATCCGGTCCGACGACGAGCACCTTGGCCTCGGCGTCGTTGACGATGTACTCGACCTCCGGGGCGGCGAGGCGCCAGTTGACGTCGACGCACACGGCGTTGAGCAGGGCTGCACCGAAGAAGACCTCGAAGTGCTCCATCCCGTTCTTGTCCAAGAACGCCACCCGGTCCTGCGCCCCGACTCCGGCGTCGGCGAGCCCCTGCGCGACCCGCCCGCAACGCTCGGCGAGTTCGGCCCAGGTGACCTCGCGGTCATCTTGGACGAGGGCGATGTGCTCGGGCCGCGCGGCGGCGTGGGTGCGGACGATGTCGGCGATGCTGCTCACGGGCATGACCCGCGACCGTACTCTCTCAGCACGTGACCAATGTCACTTCGCCCCGATGCGTCCCCGATGAGCGAGAGGCCCGACAGGAGGCACGTTCGCGCATCGGCGTCGCGCGTGCGGCTGCCTCGATGAGTGAGTGGCCAGAGGGTGGGTCGTTCGCTCGTCCCGCGGCCCCGGGCGACCGGGCGGGGTGTCAGCGGCGGCGCTCGCCGTAGCGGTTCCAGTGCGTGACCGCGCTCGCCGGCTTGCGCGGCGCGATGCCGAAACGGCCGACCGGTCGACCCATCGGGACGCACGCCGCGATCTCGAACCGCGGGCTGCCATCGTCGTTCATCGGCACGCCGAGATCGACCAACACGTCGGCGCCGTGGATGCGGACGACCGTGGTCAGCGCCGTACCGATCCCGAGCGAGCGGGCGGCGATGCAGAAGTTCTGCACGGCTGGGTAGACGCTGGCGTCGAGACGGCCGATGTCCATCGGGCCGTCGTCGTCGGTCGCGCCCCACGCGATGAGCGGTTGGAGGAACAGGACGATCGCCGGCGCGTCGGCGATCGTGTCGGCGAGATGCCGACTGACATCGCGCGTCCGGCGCCATGAGGCCGCGGCCGCGTCGTCCCGGAACGAGGTCGGCTCGGGCAGCGACCGTTCGTACCGGTCGAACGCCTGGCGGTACCACGCCCCAAGGGCGGCTTTCGGACCCGACTCGGTGAGCACCAGGTACTGCTGCGGTTGAACGTTGCCGCCGCTCGGGCCCTGCTGCGCGGCGCGCAGGCAGACCTCGATCTCGTCGTCGGTGACCGGTTCGGCGGTGAACCGGCGGATCGCCCGCGTGGTCATCAGTGCCTCGATGGCGTCGACGCCCGCCATCAGCTCACTGGGGTCAGGTCCGGTGTCGTTCATCTCATCGTCCCTCGTAGGTGCCGAGTCGTCGCTCGGTGAACGAGGCAACGGCTTCGACGTGGTCGGCCGAGTGGAACGTCCCGATCTCCAGCGCCGTCGAGACGTCGAAGCTCGCCAAGAGGGCCTGCTTGACCTGGGCGTTCACCGCCGCCTTCGTGCCCTGGAGCGCGAGGGGTGGCTGGGCGGCCAGGCGTTCGGCCCAGCGGCGGGCCGTAGCGCCGACGTCCGTGGCGGGGCACACCTCGGCGGCGATGCCGTAGCGCAGTGCATCATCGGCGGTCAAGGGGTCGCCGAGCATCAGGTGGCGCTTGGCCGCCAGGGGTCCGACGAGCAGCGGCCAGATCGCCGCCCCACCATCACCGGCGACGAGGCCGACCTGGACGTGGGGATCGATGATCGTTGCGGAGTCGGCCATCACGACGACGTCGCAGAGCAGCGCGATCGAGGCGCCGAGGCCGACGGCCGGTCCGTTGAGCGCGCACACGATCGGCACCTCGACGTCGAGCAGGTTCCACACGATCTGCTTGCCTTCGCGGCGCAGCGCGTGCAGCTGCTCGACGGAGCGCAACTCGGGGAACCACGACATGTCGCCGCCGGCGGAGAACGCTCGACCCGAGCCGGTCAGCACGACGGCGCGAGCGTCGCCCTCGGTGACGAGGTCGCGGGTCAGCTGCCACAGGTCGCGATGGAGTTGCGCACCCACCGCGTTGAGATCGGAGTCCGGCCGATCGATGGTGGCGGTGAGGATCGGCCCGTCACGCTCGATGCGGATCGTCTCCATCGCCCCGACCGTATCGCTCCCGCGCCGAGCACGGATAAGCAACGGTTCGGGACCCGTCCCCGCTCCGTTGCTCATCCGCTCGACTCAGAGCATCGACGTGTCTGCGTCGACGCCGAGGAGCAGCTTTCCGAGCGTCTCGTTGAGCTTCGGCGCAGTCTGGATGTGCTGCGTCACCACGTGCGCATCGCGAGCGCACCGGCCGAGCGGGCTGGTCTCGTACACCGCCGTGCCACCCGCGAGCGTGTAGGCGACGTCGGCGACCTCGGCTGCCGCAGTCGCCGCGTGGGTCGCTGCGAGACGGATGCCCAGCCGGGCATCGACCGGCACCGGTTCGCCGGCCTGGCAGCGCTCCCACGTGTCGCCGAGCTCGCTCAGGAGCAACGCTCGCGCCGCTCGCAGCCGCGCCTCGGCGCGGGCGACCTCCACCTGGGTGAACCCGCTGCGGGCGAGCGTGCGCGACGAGAACTGCGGCCGCTTGTCGCGGGCGATCGCGACCAGCTCGTCGAGCGCGTGGCGCGCTACGCCGAGGCCGACTGCGGCGACTCCTGCGGCGAGCAGGCCGAAGTTCGGGAACCGGGCGAGCGGGCCGTCGACGACCGGCTGCGTGACGCCCGGCTGCATCGTGCGCGCGGCGGGAACGAACTCATCGGTGACGGAGAAGTCGAGCGATCCCGAACCCCGCATCCCCGAACTGAACCACGTGTCGTGGAACGTGACGGCGTGCTGCGCGAACCAGCACAGACGGAATGTGCCGTCGTCGCAGTTCGCACCGCCGAGGACCCACTGGCAGTGCTGCGTTCCGCTCCCCCAGGCCCAGCGCCCGGTGACCGTGAACCCCGTGGTGCCATCGACGACGGTCGCTCGACCCGTGCCGTTCGGAGCGAACACACCGCCCGTGATCGACGAGCGGTCGCCGTAGATCGCGTGTGCCGTGTCGGCGGGTAGGAACGCGGCCATCGACGACGTGGTCGAGGCGATCATGGCGCACCATCCCGCGGCGCCATCGGCGATCGCCACGGCCTCGATCGCTCGCACCATCGTCACCGGATCGACCTCCGGCCCGCCGTACACCGCGGGGACGCACATCCGCATCAGCTCGGCGTCGGCGAGTGCTTTGACCGTCGGCAGCGGGAGCCGCCGCACCCGCTCCCCGTCATCGGCGTGCGCCGTGATCGCGTCACGCAGCGAACGGGCCGCCTCCACCACGTCCCCTCCAGCCATACCGTGACACTACGCGCCCGCTCGTGCCGGGCGAGGTGAGTGCACGACGTGCGCCACCTCCCACCGCACGCGAGGGCGTGGCGGGGTCGCCGGCGGGTGGTCTACGGTCGGGGGGATGGGGATGCAGTTCGGCTTCGTGGTCCCGTGGGCCGACGCCGAAGACGTCGGCGAACTCGCCGCGGCTGCCGAGGAATCCGGCTGGGACGGGCTGTTCGTGTGGGAGCCGGTGTGGGGTGTCGACGCCTGGATCTCGCTCGCCTTTGCCGCCGTGCGCACCTCGAAGATCCGCCTCGGCACGATGCTCACCGCGCCGTCACGCCGGCGGCCCTGGGAGCTCGCCAGCCAGGTCGCCACGGTCGACCGAGCCTCCGCCGGACGGGTCACGCTGTCGGTCGGACTCGGCGCCGTCGACTCGGGGTTCGAGGCCTTCGGCGAGGAATGCGACCGTCGCACGCGAGCGAAGCTGGTCGACGAGTGCCTCGACATCGTCTGCGGCCTGTGGGCCGGACAACCGTTCAGCTACGACGGCGAGCACTACACGGTGCGCCCGACCGAGTTTCCGACCATCGGCAACACGATCCAACAGCCGAGGGTGCCGATCTGGTGCGTCGGCGCGCTCGGTCGTCCCCTGTCGATGCGGCGCGCCCTGCGCTGGGACGGGATCATCCCCCAAGTGCTCGACGGCGAGCCCCGCCTGCCGCATCTCGACGAGGTCGCCGCATTGCAGGCCGAGGTGACCGCGACGCGTGGCGACGCCCCCTACGACATCGTCATCGAGGGATCGATGGCCGCGCACTCGCCCGCCGCCTACGGCGAGGCCGGCGCGACGTGGTGGATCGAGTCGATGTGGGAGGCGGTCGGCGAGCACTCGCCGGTCGCATCGGTGTACGACCGGTTGCGTCAGGGCCCGCCACGCTGAACCGGCCCGCGCGGGACACTGTGTTCCGATGCTGGCGCCTCCACGGGACACCGTCGCCCGCGGGGTGCCCCGGTACGGTGGATCGGGTGAGCACCCCCTCCGGTTGGAACTTCGCTGATCTCTTCGAGACGATCACCACCCAGATCCCCGACGCCCTCGCCCAGCAACAAGGTGACCGTGCGATCACCTGGAGCGAGTGGAACCGCCGCGCCAACGGTGTCGCCGCCGGCCTCCTCGCCGCGCCAGTCGTCGCCGAGCAGAACAAGGTCGCGCAATACCTCTACAACTCGCCGGAGTACCTCGAATCGGTGTTCGCCGCGTTCAAGGCCGGCCTCGCCGTGGTCAACACGAACTACCGCTACGCGGCCGACGAGCTCGCCTACCTGTGGGACAACGCCGACGTGACCACCGTCGTGTTCCACGGCACGTTCGCCGACCAGTGTGCGGCCGTGCGCGACCGGGTGCCGACGGTCCAGACGTGGCTGTGGGTCGACGACGGCTCCGGTCCCTGCCCATCGTGGGCCACCCCCTACGAGGACGCCGTCGCCGCCGCCAACGCCGGCCACGTCCACGGCCCCTGGGGCCGCTCCGGCGACCACCTCGTGCTGCTCTACACCGGCGGCACGACCGGCATGCCCAAGGGCGTGATGTGGCGCCAGGACGACCTCTTCTCCGTGCTCGACGCGACGAACAAGAAGCGCCTGCCGCCGGAGCAGGACCTCGGCGCTGTCGCCGACAAGATCACCAAGCCCGGTCCGCGCAACATGCCGGCCGCCCCGCTGATGCACGGCACCGGTCTGTTCAACGCGCTCAGCAACCTGATGGCCGGCGGATCGATCACCACGATGGAGGGTCGCCACTTCAGCGCCGAGGAGTTCCTCGACACGGTGGAGCGGTACGGGATCAACTCGACCTCGATCGTCGGCGACGCGTTCGCGAAGCCGATCCTTCGAGCGCTCGACGGCGAGCGGGAACGTTGGGACATCTCGACGCTGCGCGTCATCGTGTCGTCGGGCGTGATGTGGTCGAAGGAGACCAAGGACGGTCTGTTGCGCCACAACCCGCGGCTGATCATGGTCGACTCGCTGGGCTCGAGCGAAGCGATCGGGATGGCCACGAGCACGACCACGAACGACACCGAGGGTCGCACGGCGTCGTTCTCACTGGGCGAGTCGACGCGTGTGATCACCGACGAAGGGCGTGACGTGGTGCCCGGGTCGGGCGAGCTCGGACGAGTGGCGATGCGCGGCCGCACCCCGATCGGCTACTACAAGGACGAGGCCAAGTCGGCGCAGACGTTCGTCGTGATCGACGGCGAGCGGTACACGATCCCCGGCGACTACGCGACCGTCGAGGCCGACGGCACGGTCGTGCTGCTCGGTCGCGGCAGCCAGTGCATCAACACCGGAGGCGAGAAGGTGTACCCGGAAGAGGTCGAGGAGTGCCTGAAGCTGCACCCCGCGGTCGCCGACGCGGCGGTCGTCGGCGTGCCTGACGAGAAGTGGGGAGAGGCGATCACCGCGCTCGTCGAGGCCCACCCCGGCGCGGCCATCGACGGCGCCGAGCTGATCACCCACGTCAAGGCGCACCTCGCCGGCTACAAGGCACCGAAGAAGGTCATCGCCGTCGACACGGTCGGCCGCGCCGCCAACGGCAAGCTCGACTACAAGCAGCTCCGCGCCGACGCGCTGTCCTGATTGCAGCCGGGGTCAGCGATTGCATCTGGGGTCAGACACCACATGCAACGACGCACCAGCGTCTGGCCGGCCAACGTCATGTGTGCTGTTGCATGTGGTGTCTGACCCCAGATGCAATCGATAGTGTCGCGGTGTGACCGGCGGGGGCACCACGTTCGACTGGGCGGGCGTCGATGGCGTCCTGTTCGACCTCGACGGCGTGATCACGCCGACGGCCGAGATCCACGAGCACGCGTGGGGCGAGCTGTTCGCGCCGTGGCACTACACGACCGAGGACTACCTGCAGTACATCGACGGCAAGCCGCGCTATGACGGCGTGCGCTCCTTCCTCGCCTCCCGCGCCGTCGCCCTGCCCGAGGGCTCCCCGGACGACCCGCCTGGTGTGGACACTGTCTGTGCGCTCGGGAACCGCAAGAACGAGCTGTTCAACGAGATCCTCCACCGCAACGGCATCGCCCCCTATCCCGGATCGGCGGCAACGCTCGACCTCCTCGCCGAGCTCGACGTGCCGGCAGCGATCGTGTCGTCGTCGAAGAACGCCGACCGCGTGCTCATGGTCGCCGGCCTCGGCGCCCGCTTCCCCGTCGTCGTCGACGGTGTGGTGGCCGCCCGCGAGCACATCGTCGGCAAGCCGGCGCCCGACATGTTCCTCTACGCCGCCGAGCGCCTCGGTGTCGCGCCCGAGCGCACGGTCGTCGTCGAAGACGCGGTGTCAGGTGTCGCCGCGGGCGCCGCCGGCGGCTTCCTCGCCGTCATCGGCGTCGATCGCGGCGCCGGCCGTGACGCGCTCATCGACCACGGTGCGACGATCGTCGTCGACGACCTCGCCGACCTCCTCCCCGACCGGGCATCGTGATGATGGGAACATCGCGTGATTGGATCGCCGCGTGAACTGGACAGCCGCGTGAATTGGAGCCGCTCGTGAACCATCTCCCACCACCGACCGGCATGCCCGAGTACCGCTTCCCCGTCGACCCGTGGCGGCTCATCGAGCGCGAGTACTCCAACGACGACCTGGGCACGACCGAGACACTGTTCGCGGTCGGCAACGGATACCTCGGCATGCGGGCCAACCCGGAGGAGGGACGCGAGGCCCACAGCCACGGCACCTACGTCAACGGCTTCCACGAGACCTGGTCGATCAAGCACGCCGAGGACGCGTTCGGGTTCGCCAAGACCGGCCAGACGATCGTCAACGTGCCCGACGCCAAGGTCCTCAAGCTCTACGTCGACGACGAACCTCTGCTCCTCGCGACCGCCGACCTCGACCACTACGAACGCACGCTGGACTTCTCGACGGGCATCTTGACCCGCGACCTCATCTGGCGCACCCCCGCCGGCAAGCGGGTCAAGGTCACCTCGCAGCGTCTCGTCAGCTTCGTCCACCGCCATCTCGCGGTGATGACGTTCGAGGTCACGCTGCTCGACGACGCGGCCCCGATCGTCATCTCGTCGCAGCTCATGAATCGCCAGGACGGCACCGACGAGTACCACGTCCGCTCCGCCGCGCTCGGCGAGGGTGGCGACCCGCGCGCGGCGCGCAAGTTCGACCATCGTGTGCTCGAACCGCAGATCCAGCGCGAGGAAGGCAACGAG
>CAZQCP010000030.1:0-26444 GCA_964592115.1 uncultured Ilumatobacteraceae bacterium | reverse complement strand
ACCTCGCTGCGAGGTGAGCCGCTCGGTCAGGTTCGAGCCCGAGGCGCTTCTCGAAGTGTCCCAAGCTGTGAACTGGTACGAGGATCGCCGATCCGGTCTTGGCACTGACTTCCTTCGTGCTCTCGACGCCGCAGTCGATCGTGTCGCGCAGCAACGAATTCTCGGCTTGCGACTTCCGGGCCTCGACAGTTCATCCACCGTTCGGCGCGTGGCCGTCCCTCGATTCCCCTACCAAGTCGTATTTCAGGTCGTCGACGAGGTCGTGCGGGTACTCGCCGTGGCGCACGACCGCCGGCGGCCCGGATACTGGGCCGACCGCACCACAGACTGACCGGCGTCCGGCGGCTTACCACCCGGATGACGTCCCGCCGGGGTACGAGTTCCGTTGCTCCGCCGGTTGCTCCGCACGGCCGGACTCCCGAGCCGGACAACCTGATCTAGCAGGTCTTTCGTGCGCCACCGCGGACTCCGAGCGGATTCCCCCCAGCTCCACCATCAGGTTTTCGGTCGTGCGTTCGCTTGCGCCGAAGTCCGGCTTGCAAGCCTCTGACCAGGGGTTTTATCCGCTGAGATGCGTCGACGTTCGTAATCCGTCGTCGAAGTGGTGGCGAAGAATTCCAACCGCGCCTCAGCCCATTGGGCACGCTTCGTTTCGACCGCTTCGAGCACCTCCTCAATCGACGGTCGACCCACCGCCAGCACCGGCCACTCCTGGTCGATGTCCCACCGGCGGCCGCCATCCTCGCGATCAGCCGCTCCTCGATCTATCAACTCATCTGGAGCGAACAACTCATTCCGATCCGCATCGGCCGGAGCGTCCGCTTCTCGGTCGAGCAACTCGAGCAATTCGTCATCGACCGCAGCACAGCGAGCTGACGATGACCTACCGCCGTCGCCGCCAACCGATGTTCACTTCGTCGGCGCTGCATTACGATGTGCCGATGGGCAATGAGGCACGAACCCTGCTGACGGAGGCGTTGGAACTCGCTGCCGACGATCGCGCGGAGCTTGCTGCCGAACTCCTTGCGAGTCTCGATGATCCCGCGTCTGACTCCCAGGAGGAAGTCGATCGCTTGTGGGCGGCCGAGATCGAGCGACGTTCCAACCGAGTCCTGAGCGGTGAGTCTTCTGGCGAACCTTGGGATGAGGCTCGGCGGCGAATCGAGAGCGACCTCGCCGCGAGGTGAGCCGCTAGATCCGGTTCGAGCCCGAGGCGCTTCTCGAAATGTCCCACGCTGTGAACTGCAACTCACACGGTCGTCGGGGCCCGTCGTAACGGCAGCCGCTGTGCGACGACGAGCACGATCCCGGCCGAGATGAGGCCGACCGAGACGCCACCGACGATGTCGAGGGGAAGATGTGCACCCACGTACATGCGGTTGAGGGCGATCATCGCCGCGACAGTCGTACCGATCACCTTCCATCGTCGATCCAACCATGGCCAGGCACCGACGACAACGGCGACCGCGACCGCCGCATGGCTCGACGGGTAGCCGGAGCCTCGCGGGTCGGTCGGATAGCCATGGAACAGCACGTCCGACAGAAAGGCAGGTGGCCGTCCCCGATCGACGATGACCTTCATCGCATTGTCGAGCAGATAGGCCACGACCCCTGCCGACGATGCCGCAGCAACGAGAGGCCAAAAGACGTCGCGCCGGGTCAGCGCCAGCAGGCTCAGCGCGATGACGATCAGCAGAGCGAGACCGACGGGTCGCAGCAACGGGTTGACGACCGCCATCACAACACCGACAGCACGAGGCGGGTCGTTGAACCATCTGAAGACAGCGACCTCGATCGAACCTGGTGAGTCCGCTGCTGCCAGAGCCGTGGTCACGATCAGACCGACGAGTCCGATCGCAATCGCCAGCCGTGGCCATCGGCCCGGAACACGAGATGCTTCGATGGCCAGAACGTCGACAGTAACCGTCGAACGACGGAGTTCCGCGACCCCGAAAAACGACCCCGTCAGCGGAGGTGAGAGGATCCGTCTTCGCCGACGGGTTGACGATGGAGGCGATCATCGCAGCACGCCACCTCAGCGACACGTCGATCGGTACCGCGGGTGGCTGCAGGACGTTCGCGTCAGTCGCTGGTCTGGGCGAGGACGGTGGTGACCATGTAGTCGACGAACTCGTCGGGTTGCTCCCACAAGGGTCGGTGGCCCGA
This sequence comes from uncultured Ilumatobacteraceae bacterium, assembly GCA_964592115.1. Lineage (GTDB taxonomy): Bacteria > Actinomycetota > Acidimicrobiia > Acidimicrobiales > Ilumatobacteraceae > Sva-07. The sequence continues at coordinate 24,278 of CAZQCP010000030.1, read as the reverse complement.
GGTGTCGAGCACGACGAGGTCCTTCTTGGGAGCATCGACCATCGGGTACCAGTCGGCGAACACCTCGGCGCGACCGTCGGCCTCGTGCGCGCCCTGGACGAAGTACACCGGCACGTCGAAGTCGGTGGCCGTCCGGCGGAAGTCGATGTCCTGGAGCTGCGGGTACAGGACGCTGAAGGTGTCCATGAAGGCGGCGAGCATGTGGATCTGGTCGATCAGGCTGTGTTCGGGGACGAAGAAGTTCTCGGAGAACTGTCCTGCGCCTTCGGAGTTGGCGCTGCGGTCATAGGGATACACGTCGGGCTCGTTCGAGAGCGCCGTCTCGTAGTCGAGCATCCGCTCGTAGGGGGGTGGGCCGATGGCGATAAGCTCGGCAGCCAGTCCTCGGTCGCCGGTCGCCTCGGCCCAGGCGAGGGTGTCCTCGTAGAAGATGGTGTCGGTGGCCAGTTGGCTGACCATCTGGCCGGTTCCGATGAATGCTGTGTAGAGCTCGGGCCGCTGCTGGACGGCAAGCACGCCGAGCGTCGATCCCCACGATTGGCCGAGGAGGTAGATGCGGTCCTGGCCGAACCGCTCGCGTAGCTGCTCGGTCACCGTGATCGTGTCGTCGACAGCACCGGTGAGGGTGTAGGTGTCGGTCGGGTCGAGCTCGTCGTAGGACTTGCCGGCGCCGCGCTGATCCCAGGTGACGACGGTGAAGTGTTCTTCGAGCTCGGGCAGGTGCCGGCGCATCGCTCCCATCTCGGCCCCACCGGGTCCACCGGCGAGGAACAGCAGCACGGGGTTGTCGAGACTGTGTCCGCGGATCATGACGTGCAGCTCGTGTCCGTTGACGTCGAGCGTGCTGAGCTCCGCGATCGACCCGGGGACACGGTGGCCGTCGGCGTCGACGATGGCGTCGGTGCTCGCCGGTCGGGCGAGTAGGGCGGTGAACGCGACGAGCCCGACCGCAGCGAGCACCGCGACGCCGCGCCGCGCTCGTAGCGGCCATCGGCGCGTCGGCGCGGTGGCGTGGGCTGGCGAGCGGCGGAGTTGGCGCGCGATGCCGGCGCCGACGATGGCGCCGAACGCCATCGGGGCCAACGAGATGAGCCCGTGGAACCCGCGGCCGACGACGAACGCGTAGGTCCCGTACGTGCTGAACGCGGGCGTGTCGACGGTCGGGCCGTCGAGGTCGACTCTCATCAGCTCGAACGCCACTGCGAACGCGAGCGGAGCGACGAGCAGCGCCCACCGGGATCGCATGAGCAGCCCGGCAACGACACCGACGATCAGGCTGATCACGATCGACCACATGGCCTGCGCCGTGGTGAGCGGGCTGCGAGGCGTCCACAGGCCCGCCACGAGCCCCCAACCCGCGGCAGCACCCATGCCGCAGCAAACCCCGATCCGCCCATCCCGCCACACCGGCTCCAGGACGGCCCGCAGCCGATCGAGCACCACATCGAGACCGGCGCGCCACCGCGTCGGGCGGGAGGCAACGTGGTCGGTGGGGGCCGCTTCCGCGTCACCATGAGCCGCGGTTCCGGTGACCGGTGGATCGCTGTAGGTGGTCATGACCAGGCCTCCGAACGTCGTCGACGCCCACCACCCATGCTGCGCTCGCAACGTCGGTTGCGATAGGGCCGTTGGTCCGATCGTGATCCGGCGGCTCGGAGATATCCATCAATCGCATTTGATCTATTGTGCCCAAGCGCGGTACGGTCCGGGAGTGAAGCCGAACGTCCATGCCGACCATGACACCGGAGACGACGATCCTCCTCCGTTCATGCGGCTGGCATCGCACCCGCTGCGGTGGCGGCTGTTGCGGCAGCTCGTACACAGCGACCGAACCGTGAAGGAACTGCGCGCGCTGGTCGACGAACCGCAGAGCTTGGTGTCGTACCACCTGCGTCTGCTTCGCGAAGGCGGGCTGGTGACCGCCCGCCGCAGTTCGGCCGACGGCCGCGACAGCTACTACGCCATCGACCTGCTGGCGTGCCGCGACGGTTTGGAGCACGCTGGCGCTGCGCTTCATCCCACGTTGCGGGTGGGATCCGCGCCGTCGAACTGCTCGCGGCCTCGACGCTCGCGTCGCCGGCCGAGCGTGTTGTTCCTGTGCACCGGTAACAGCGCTCGGTCGCAGATCGCAGAAGCACTCCTCGATCGCATGTCGGACGGGGCGGTCCAGTCCGCCAGCGCCGGGAGCAATCCGAAGCCGCTCCATCCCAACGCGGTCCGAGTCTTGCGCACCTATGGGATCGACATCAGCGCGAATCGCACGAAACACCTCGACGAGCTCCGCTCCCAACGGTTCGACACCGTGGTCACCCTGTGCGACCGCGTGCGCGAGGTCTGCCCAGAGTTCCCGTCCGGCCCCGAACTCGTGCACTGGAGCGTGGCCGACCCGGCCCTGGAGGGTGCGACCGTCCGTGCCTCATACCCCGCGTTCGTGCAGACCGCCGTTGAACTCGAGACACGCATCAGCTTCCGACTCCCTCTGATCACCCACATCGACACACCCAGGAGACCCACACATGTCCAACGATGACATCGTCAGCGTGCGCTACATGGTCGACGACGTCGAGCAGTCGATCGCGTTCTACACCGAGCTCCTCGGCTTCGAGGTCTTGACGAACTTCGCGCCAGCCTTCGGCGACGTGAAGCGAGGCAACCTCCGCCTCCTGCTCGCTGGTCCGAAGAGCTCCGCAGGCCGTCCGATGCCGGACGGCGCCACGCCCGGACCGGGCGGCTGGAACCGGATCCACCTCATCGTCGACGACATCGACGCCGAGGTCGGACGCCTCCGCGACGCCGGTGCCACCTTCCGCAACGACATCCTCGAAGGTCCGGGAGGGAAGCAGATCCTGCTCCAGGATCCGTCCGCCAACGTCGTCGAGCTCTTCCAACCGGCCCAACGCTGAACGACGCTCGCATTCGGGACCGACGTGGCGGGCTCATCGCGGTCGACCGCACCGACGACCGAGTGATCGCGTCGCCGCGCCGGCCTCGATAGGTATCGGAGCGGTCAGTCGGGCTGCGGTGTGAGCCGCAGGTACGGCTTGAGCGTGGTGAACCCCTTCGGGAACAGCTCGGTTGCCTTGGCGTCGTCGATCGCCGGGGAGATGACCACGTCGCCGCCGCTCTTCCAGTCGACCGGGGTCGACACGCTGTGGCGGGCGCTGAGTTGGAGCGCGTCGAGCACGCGGATGATCTCGTCGATGTTGCGACCGATCGATGCGGGGTACGTGAGGGTGAGCTTCACTTGCTTGTCGGGTCCGATCACGAACACCGTGCGCACGGTTGCGGTCGCGAGCGCCTTGGGGTGGATCATGCCGTAGAGCGTCGCGACGGTGCGATCTTCATCACCCACGAGCGGGAAGTTCAAGGCGGTGCCTTGCGTCTCGGCGATGTCGGCGTCCCAGCCCTTGTGCGACTCGACCGAGTCGACGCTCACGCCGATCAGCTTCGTGTTCCGCCGGTCGAACTCGGCCTTGCGATTGGCGAACGCGCCGAGCTCGGTCGTGCACACCGGCGTGAAGTCGGCGGGGTGCGAGAAGAGGATCCCCCACCCGTCGCCGAGGTAGTCGTGCAGTTTGACCTCGCCCTGCGTCGTGTCCGCCGTGAAGTCGGGAGCGGTATCGCCCAGTTGCAGTGCCATCGTGACCTCCAATAGTTCTTCTATGACGTACTGGAGAAACTAGCGAGGTAATTGTTGATGCAACAACTCGGGAATTGCATCCGGGGTCAGACACCAGATGCAACCACGCACCTGCGTCGGACCGGCCAGCGTCACGTTCGCCGTTACATCTGGGGTCTGACCCCGGATGCAATCGCGGGATTCAGTGATGGTGGTCGTCGGCGTCGGCTTCTGCCTTCGTCGCATGCATGGTGCCGTGGGGGTGCTCGGGCGGGCCGTAGATCGCGTAGATCTTGAGCGGCTCGTCACCGATGTTGGTGACGTTGTGCCACGTGCCGGCAGGAACGAGGATCACCCAGTCGTCGCCGACCTCGCGATCGAACGAGAGGTTGTCCTTGGTCGGCCCCATCTGAACTCGCGCGGTGCCTGCCTCGACGCGGAGGAACTGGTCGCCGTCGCCGTGAACCTCGAGGCCGATGTCGTGGCCCGGTTCGATGTTCATCAGCGTCATCTGGATGTTCGAACCGGTCCAGCGGGTGGTGCGGTAGTTCTCGTTGCCGAGCGTGTCGACTTCGATGTTGGTGACGAACGGGTTGGGACCTTCGTCGGTCAGGTCGGCGGGGTTCATGGCTTCCTTTCTGAGGGTCAGTTGCGGCGAACCTACTGATGTGAATCGGTCATCGCGGTGCGCGAACGACGAGGGTGCGAGCCGCGGGCTTGAAGCGCAGCGGCGACCGCAGCGGCACCACCTCGGCGTCCAGGGCGGCGTCGACGGCCGTGGCGCTCAGCCGAGCGACGACGGCACGGTCGGCGACGAAGCGCTCGAGGTGGTCGCTGTCGGGTAGACGCCGCCGGACGAAGTCGGTGAGGAGTCGGACGCGCGAGAAGCGGGCGCTGGCAAGCAGTAGACGTACGTCGAGCACGTCCTCACGGTCCCGCTCGGTCAGCTCACCGGGGTCCAACCCGAAGCGGGCGGCGCCGACCCACAGCACCCAGACACGATGCGCTCGGTCGTCGATCTGCACCTCGAACGTGCGCAGCCGCGGCAGGTGGATCGCGAACGCGACGATGAGTGCGATCGGTCGTGGCAGCTTCGCGCGGAGCCGCTCTCGCGTGCGCACCATCTCGGGATACCAGCCGATCACGCACGTGTTGAGGAAGATCTCGCCGTTCACCTCGGCGATCGGCACGTCTCGTTCGACCCCATCGGTCACAGCCCGAGCGGCGGCATCCAGGTCGTCGATCCCGAGCGACTTGGCGAAGTGATTGAAGGTGCCGCCTGGAACGGGCAACAGCGCGATCCCACCGTCGGCGAGCACATCGACCGCCGTGCGCACGGTGCCGTCGCCTCCAGCGACTGCCAGGTATGGCGGAGCCTCCGCCGCAGCCGTCCTGATCGTGTCGGCGAGGTCGTCGCCCGGAGCCCGCAGCTCGATCCCCAAGCGGTCGCACCAGGCACCGACATCATCGCCGCTCGCGCCACTGCCGCTGGCCTCGTTGGCGATCGCGATCGGGGCATCGCTCATCCACCGGACCTTACGTGCCACGCCGGTAGTGATGCCCATCCCCCACCGCCAGACCGCCCGATCGGATCGCCCGATCGGATCTGGGTCGGAATCGTTGCGGTTTCCGAGAGGAATCTGCCCCAGATCGTGCGGGGCCACGGGGGAGGCGCATCGGTGGGAGTTGGCGTGTCCTATTTTTCTAGTTGTTGCTAGAGTAATGCTGTCTGCGAGGAGGACGTGCATGACCGATGTCATCGCCGAACTGATCGAGCGGGAGTACGCGTTCGGCTTCCACAGCGATCTGGACACCGAGTTGGCGCCGAAAGGTCTCAACGAGGACATCGTCCGCCTGATCTCCGCGAAGAAGGACGAACCCGCCTGGCTGCTCGAGTGGCGGCTCGGTGCGTTCCGTCACTTCGTCACGCTCGACGAACCGACCTGGTCGACCGTGCACCACCCCCCGATCGACTACCAAGACATGCACTACTGGGCCGCTCCCAAGCCCAAGCCGCAGCTCGCGAGCCTCGACGAGGTGGACCCCGAGATCCGAGCCACGTTCGACAAGCTCGGCATCTCGCTCGCCGAGCAGGAGCGCCTCTCCGGGGTGGCCGTCGATGCGATCTTGGACTCGGTCTCGGTCGCGACCACGTTCAAGGCCACGCTCGCCGAGGCCGGCGTCATCTTCTGCTCGTTCTCCGAAGCCGTGCGTGAGCACCCCGAGCTCGTGCGGGCGTACCTCGGTTCGGTCGTCGGCTACCGAGACAACTTCTTCGCCGCGCTCAACTCGGCCGTCTTCTCCGATGGCTCGTTCTGCTTCGTCCCCGCCGGTGTCGCCTGCCCGATGGAACTGTCGACGTACTTCCGGATCAACGCCGCGCAGACCGGGCAGTTCGAACGGACGCTGATCGTCGCCGAAGAGGGCGCCAGCGTCAGCTATCTCGAGGGCTGCACCGCGCCGATGCGCGACGAGAACCAGCTCCACGCCGCGGTCGTCGAGCTCGTCGCCCTCGACGACGCGTCGATCAAGTACTCCACCGTGCAGAACTGGTATCCCGGCGACGCCGACGGCAAGGGCGGCATCTACAACTTCGTCACCAAGCGGGGGCGCTGCGCCGGCCAGCGTTCGAAGATCTCCTGGACGCAGGTCGAGACCGGCTCGGCGATCACCTGGAAGTACCCGAGCGTGATCCTGCAAGGCGACGACTCGGTCGGCGAGTTCTACTCGGTGGCCGTCACGACGAACCACCAACAAGCGGACACCGGCACGAAGATGATCCACATCGGCCGCAACACCCGCAGCACGATCCTGTCCAAGGGGATCTCCGCCGGCAAGGCCCAGAACACGTACCGCGGGCAGGTCAAGGTCCTGCGCTCGGCCACCGGAGCCCGGAACCACACCCGCTGCGACTCGCTGCTCATCGGCTCTGACTGCGGCGCCCACACGTTCCCGTACGTCGAGGTGAAGAACGACACGGCGCAGATCGAGCACGAGGCATCGACGTCGAAGATCGGCGAGGACCAGCTTTTCTATTGCCGCCAGCGCGGCCTGACCGAGGAGGACGCCACATCGATGATCGTCAACGGGTTCTGCCGGGAGGTGTTCGACGAGCTCCCGATGGAGTACGCCGTCGAGGCCCAAGCGCTCATGCGGGTCAGTCTCGAAGGAGCGGTCGGATGATGCTGCACATCGCCAACCTCCGCGCATCGGTTGACAGCACGACCATCCTCGACGGGCTCGACCTCGCCGTGCCGGCTGGCGAGGTGCACGCCATCATGGGCCCGAACGGCGCCGGCAAGAGCACACTCGCCAACGTCCTCGCCGGACGCGAGGGTTACGACGTCAGCGGCAGCGTCATGTTGGACGACGTCGACCTGCTCGCGCTCACGCCCGAGGAGCGGGCCGCAGCAGGCGTGTTCCTCGCCTTCCAGCATCCCGTCGAGATCCCCGGCGTCGGCAACATGTACTTCTTGCGCGCCGCGCTGAACGCGCTCCGCACCAGCCGTGGCTCAGCCGAGTTGAGCGCGGTCGCGTTTCTCGCTCTCGCGAGGGAACACATGGCGCGGCTCGAGATGGACCCCGCGTTCCTCAGCCGCTCGGTCAACGAAGGCTTCTCCGGCGGGGAGAAGAAGCGCAACGAGATCCTCCAGATGTCGATCCTCGAACCACGTCTGGCGATCCTCGACGAGACCGACTCGGGGCTGGACATCGACGCACTCCGCGTGGTCGCTGAAGGGATCGAACGGCTGCGCAGCCCCGAACGGTCGATGCTCATCATCACCCATCACCCGCGGTTGCTCGACGACGTTCACCCCGACCGGGTCCACGTGCTCAGCGGTGGCCGGATCGTGCGAACCGGTGACCACGGGCTCGCCCACGAGCTCGAGGCGCAGGGGTACGGACCGGCCCGAGCGCCGGTGCCGGCATGATCGCCAACAGCGCGCTCGCCGACTACCCGACCACTCGGGAGGAGGCGTGGCGGTACACGCCCGTCGGCGAGATCGTCGCCCGCATCGAGACTGCGATCACCGCGACGCGGGCGCGCAGCGTCACGGTGTCGCGCCCGATCGTCGACGCGCTCGCCGGTTCTCACGGCGGTCCGCGGATCGTGTTCGTGAACGGCAGGCACGACGCGAACCTCTCCGACGACGAGGCCGTGAGCGGTGTGCACATCGGCGCGAGGAGCGCGGCCGAAGACGCTGCCGTGGCGGTCGTTGCCGTCGACGGGTTCATCGCCCGCAACAACGCCTCGGGCCACGACATCGCCACCGTCCAGGTCGACCCGGGCACGCAGACGGTGGTGCCCGTGCACATCGTCCACCTGGCGACGCCGGACCGGAGCGACGCAGCGCAAGGAACGATCTCCCACCCCCGCACGGTGATCGACGTCGGCGATGGCGCACGGATTTCCATCATCGAGACCTACTGCGGCCTCGACGGGCCGACGATCACGAACGCCTCGACCACGATCCGGCTCGGCCGTGACGCCGACGTCGTCCATTCCCGGATCCAGACCGAGTCGCCATCGGCGATGCATGTCGGCGACACACGGATCCGGCAGGCTGCCAACGCTCGGTTGCGCTCGACCACGGTCACGGCTGGCGCTGACATCGCCCGCCACGCGATCACCGTCGACCTGGCAGGTCCGGGGGCCGAGGCGGACCTCGCCGGCGTCGACGTCACGACCGGTCGACAGCGCCACGACACGGTCGTCACCGTCGACCACGCGGTGCCGCGGTGTTCGAGCACGCAACACTTCAGGGCGATCGTGGACGACCATGCGAGGAGCTCGTTCAGCGGTGAGATCATCGTGCGGCCCGGCGCCGCAGCGACCGACGCCCACCAGTCGAGCCGGAACCTCGTGTTGAGCCGCGACGCTGAAGCTGACACTCGCCCGTGGTTGCAGATCCTCGCCGACGACGTGCGCTGCACCCACGGCGCCACCGTCGGACGGCTCGACGACGAGGCGCTGTTCTACCTGCGCAGCAGGGGCATCCCGCTGGCGACCGCACGAGCGATGTTGATCGATGCGTTCGTGCACGACGTAACCGGTCGCATCACCCCCGAGTCGCTCCGCGCCGAGGTCGACGCACTCGTCGGGCACCGGGCTGGGCTGGCGACGATCGGAGAGGTGCCATGAGCCGCTGGTCGCCCATCGAGCTCACCCGAGACTGCATGGCGACGACCGTGCCGTACGGCGAGACCGTGACCCTCGACCGGGGCGGGGTCGTCGGAATCGTCCAGCGGCTCGGCGGCAGCATCACAGTGCGCACCGAGACCGGGCTGTTGTTGCGCATCGACGGGAGCGACGCTGACGCACTCGGCCTCGAGTCCCATGCGTCGGACACCGTGGCCGACGGACCATTCGAGATGGAGCACGTGATCGATGCCCTCCGAGGCATCTACGACCCGGAGATCCCGGTCAGCATCGTCGAGCTCGGCCTCGTGTACCGCTGCGAGGAGATCATCCACCCGGACGGCAGCCGACGGATCGAAGTCGACATGTCGATGACCGCTCCCGGATGCGGGATGGGCGATGTCCTGAGCGCCGATGCGCGGCGCGCCGTGCAGGCCGTGCCCGGTGTGGATGAGGTCGAGGTGACGCTGGTGTGGAACCCTCCGTGGACCATCCACCGCATGTCGGAGGCAGCGCGCCTCGAGCTCGGGTTGTTGTGACTTGAGCCCGCAGCTCAACCCTCGTCGAAAGTCCAGTCGGGACGCTTGTGCCAGAACCGCTCGTCGTAGGTGGCGTGGCCGTCGGCGAGGTCGAGCAGCTTGGGGATCGGTCGCTTTCCCGGGCGCGGGCATCGGTGCTGTTCGAGGTGTTCCGCGAACTCCTCAGGGAACGCGCGCAACACACTGGCGACGACACGTTGCTCCTCGGCGGCGAGGAAGCAGCGGCTGCCGTCGGTGACGCGTTCGAGCCAGCCGTGGATGACATCGATGTCACGGTCCTCGCCGACTCCGGTCTCGATCCGTTCGAGGCGGGTGGTGATCTCGCTCGATCCGATCTTGCACGGCGGGCACTGCCCGCACGATTCGATCGACAAGAACCGCGACATCCGGTACGCGGCGTCGACCATGCAGGCGGTGTCGTCGTGGACGATGAACCCGGCCGCACCCATCCCGCTGCCGACCGAGGCGAAGCCCTCGTAGCTCACCGGGATGTCGAGATCGGCGGCGGTGACGACCGGGTTGGCGACACCGGAAAACACGGCCTTGACGCTTCGACCCGGCGCTACCCCGCTGCCCACGGCGTCGATCACCGCCCGGAGCGGAGCACCGAGCTCGACCTCGCCGACGTCGGGAGCCACGACGTCGCCGACGACCGTGGCGACGATCGTCCCCGGCGAGTCGGCGGTCCCCATCGACCGGAACCAGTCGGCACCACGGGCGAGGATGTGTGGGACGTTGGCCAGCGTCTCCACGTTGTTGACCAGCGTCGGGTTCGGCTCATCGGTGCGGCTGGTGTCGCCGTGCGGCCCCGCTTCCCACCCACCCTGTGGCGACGCGGCGAACAGGCCGTGCTCGTAGGGCGGGAACCAGCGTGGCAGCGGCGGCTTGCCCTCGATCACCTCGAGCATCGCCTTCTCCTCGCCGAAGAGGTACTCGTCGGGGCCGGCGACCATGGTGACGCTGCAGTCGGTGCAGATGCCCGCGGTCTGGAACTCCTGCACGGCACGGGTGACTCCGGCCAGCTCGCGCTCGAAGCTGGCCTTGAGGCACACGAACGCCTCTTCGGCGCCGACCGCGAAGGCGGCGATGATCAAGCCCTCCACGAACTGGTACGGGTTGGCGCGCAGCAAGGCGCGGTCCTTGAACGTTCCCGGCTCTCCCTCGGCGCCGTTGCACACGAGGTAGCGCCGGGAGCCGGTCTGGTCGGCGATGCTCGCCCACTTGCGTCCGGTCGGGAACCCGCCCCCACCCCGGCCGCGCAGTCCCGAGGCGGCGATCAGCTCGATCGTGCCTCGCGGCCCGAGACGCTGGGCGGTCTCGATGCCAACGCCACCGACATCGGTGGCGAGGTACGCGTCGAGCGATGTGATCGGACTCGCCGGCATCAAGAACGTCGCCACGGCTCCCCCTCCGTCGGCGCCCAGCCACGTCCACATTGCTGGTACGCATCGTCGTCGTGCACGCTGTCACTCTCCGACCCATCCGGCTGATATTCGAGTCTTCGCTAGAGTAACAGGTTGGAGGCCGGTCGGCCCGGGTGATCTCGTGATCACCTTGCGGCGCAGGGACGCAAACTGTTCACGCGTTCACTGCCGGCCGGCGCCGGCGAGAGGCTCAGCTGGCGAGCAGCCGGGCTTTGGCGGCGGCGAACTCGGCGTCGTCGAGCACACCCGAGGCGTGCATGTCGGCCAGGCTCTGCAGCTTCGCCATCAGTTCGTCGCCGCCGCCCGCGGGCGCGGCTGCCGGCGGCGCCTGTTGCGCCTGCAACTCGGCGAGTTGCGCTTGCATCGCCGCCATCTCGGCGTCGTTGGCCTGCGCGTTCGCCGCTGCCTGCGCCTTTGCCGCCTGCTTGTTCTGCACGCCGCCGGCCACCGCGGTCGCGGTTCCGGCGATCACAGCGGTCCGTGCCATCGTGCCGACCAGTCCCGGTCGTCCCATCCTGCGTCGCATCGTGCGTCCTTTCGTCGGGGGTACGTGCCTGCTGCGAGCAGGCACTCAGTCGTCTTCGTCGGGAACCGTAGCGAGGATCTCCTCGACGACCGCGCCGGGGATCCGCAGGTTGGCCGCCAGGATTCCACCGGAGTTGACGACCGCGTCGCGCAGCGGCTTTGCCCAGGTGTGCTCGAAGACCAAGATCGCGGCGGAACTGTTCGGTTCGAGATCGGCGGTGAGCGATTCGACGTCCTCGTCGGACACGAGCCCCTCGACGCGATCGAGCAGGTCCGCCAACGCTGCGGCGTCGTCATCGGCACCGATCTCGGACAGCTCGACGAAGGCAGCAACGCCGTCGGCACCCTTCGTCACGAAGAGACCGTCGACGATGGAAATCGTGTTGCGCTCGACGAGTCGTTCCAGTTCGGGGATGATCTCCCCGGTGAAGCGGTTCTCCGGGAACGCGAGCACCAGCACTTCGATCGGACCAAGCGTCATCGAGCTTCCTCTTCCCGGCCGGCAACGACCCGTACAGCCCGACGGTCGAGACCCCCGACCACCGGCGGGCATGACGGTGGTCGGCGCTGCCGAAGTATCGTGCTCGTTGCGATTTCTGTCAAGGTCGACAGCGGTCCGGGAGGGCGCGTGTGGCGCGTGGATGACATGCTCCAGTTACTCCACGACCATGCGCTGGGTCGGACGACGCCATAGCCGGCACCTCCGGCCCGGCCCAGGCGGTACGGGCGGTCAGCGCCAGCCGAGGCCGGGGGCGACGTCGCGTAGCACCGTCTCGATGAGGTGGGCGTTGTAGTCGACACCGAGCTGGTTCGGCACGGTCAACAAGAGCGTGTCGGCGGCGGCAATCGCCTCGTCGCCGGCGAGCTGCTCGACGAGCTTGTCGGGCTCGTCGGCGTACGTGCGGCCGAAGATCGCCCGGTTCGTCGAGTCGATGAACCCGACCTTGTCGTCGCTGTCGCCGCGGTTCCAGAAGTAGGCGCGGTCCTCGTCGGTGACGATCGGCATGATCGAACGACTCACGGACACGCGCGGCTCGTAGCCCCAACCAGCCTCGGCCCAGGCCTTGCGGAACGCCTCGATCTGCTCGGCCTGCTGGACGTGGAACGGCTTGCCGTTCTCGTCGAACTTCAGCGTCGAGCTCATCAGGTTCATGCCGAGCGACGCCGCCCACTGTGCAGTGGCGTTCGACGCGGCACCCCACCAGATGCGCTCGCGCAGTCCCGGCGAGTGCGGCTCGAGGCGCAACAGCCCGGGCGGGTTCGGGAACATCGGGCGCGGGCTCGGCTCGGCGAACCCCTCGCCGTGCAACAGCTGCAGGAAGACCTCGGTGTGGCCGCGCGCCATCTCGCTCGCGTCGGCGTCGTCCCCGTCGGCAGGCTGAAAACCGAAGTAGCGCCAGCCGTCGATGACCTGCTCCGGAGAACCGCGGCTGATGCCGAGCTGCAAACGGCCGCCCGCGATCAGGTCGGCGGCACCGGCGTCTTCGGCCATGTACAGCGGGTTCTCATAGCGCATGTCGATCACGCCCGTGCCGATCTCGATGCGGCTGGTCTTCGCACCGATCGCCGCGAGCAGCGGGAACGGCGAGGCGAGTTGACGGGCGAAGTGGTGGACACGGAAGTAGGCGCCATCGGCACCGAGCTCTTCCGCCGCGACCGCCAGCTCGATCGACTGCACGAGGCTGTCCGACGCGGTGCGCACCTTCGACGACGGCGACGGCGTCCAGTGTCCGAAGTTGAGAAATCCGATCTTCTTCATGATGCTTGCGTCAACAACTATCAGCTCACGAGCATTCCGGAACGATTGCATCCGGGGTCAGACACCAGATGCAATCAGCAAGCGGACCGGGTGTCGTGCCATCAGATGCGTGACGGATTGCATCTGGGGTCTGACCCCGGATGCAATCGGGGCCGCCGCGAGCTCGCTCGTCAGGGTTCGCCCACCTCGATCGTGGCGGTCACGCCGTGAAAGCGCACCATCCGTCGACGCTACTGCGACGTGCAACACCGTCCCGCCACACCGCCGCTCCATGCCGCCACCCTCACGGTAACCGAGGGTCGGGGGCTTGAAGCAAGCCGCCAAACGTGCCTTCGATGGTTCGCAGTCAGCCGCCGAACTGATTGCATCTGGGGTCTGACCCCGGATGCAATCAGGCAGTGCAGAGGGAGCACGATGATCGAGCGCTACGTGGTGAGTCTCCAGGAGGTCGACGAGCGCCAGGGCGCGCTCGTCGGTGGCAAGGGCGCCAACCTCGCGGCGCTGTCGCGGCTCGACGGGATCCACGTCCCACCGGGCTTCTGCGTGACCACGAGCGCCTTCCGGCGGATCGTCGCGGCGTCGCCGCCAGTCGCCGAGCGGCTCGACCGACTCGCGTCGATCGACGCGAATGAGCGGGAGGAGACCGGCGCGCTCAGTGCCGAGGTCCGCCGTGCGATCGAAGCGACGGAGGTCCCTCACGATCTGACCAATGCGATCACCACGGCCCTCGCAAAGTTCGGCGGCGACACCGCCTTCGCGGTGCGGTCCAGCGCGACCGCCGAGGATCTCCCGTCGACGTCGTTCGCCGGCCAGCACGACACGTTCCTGAACGTCGTCGGGCGCGACGCGATCGTCGGGCACATCAGCCGTTGCTGGGCCTCGCTGTTCACCGAGCGGGCCGTCGTCTACCGCGCCCGGCACGGCATCGACCACCGCACGGTTCAGATGGCCGTGGTCGTGCAGGCGATGGTCGACTCAGAGGCCGCAGGGGTCGTGTTCACCGCCGACCCGGTCACCGGCAACCGCAAGGTGGCGTCGGTGGAGGCGACGCTGGGCCTCGGCGAAGCGCTCGTCTCCGGCCACGTCACCCCGGACGTGTTCAACGTGCGCGGCGACGAGCTCGTCTCCACGAAGGTCGCCGGCGACCATCCCGCATTGACCGACGATCAGGTCGTCCGGCTCGTGCAGGTGGGTCGCCGCATCGAGGCCAATTTCGGCCATCCCCAAGACATCGAATGGTGCCTTGCCGACCACGACTTCCAGATCGTTCAGAGCCGCCCGATCACCACGCTGTTCCCGATCCCCCAATCGGACGACGGCGAGAACCACGTCTACGTTTCCGTCGGCCACCAGCAGATGATGACCGACGCCATGAAGCCGCTCGGGATCTCGATGTGGCAACTGACCGCCGGTCGACCGATGCACGAGGCGGGCGGGCGGATGTTCGTCGACGTCACCCGCGAGCTCGCCTCACCGGCGAGTCGTGCCCGGCTCGTGACGGGCCTCGGGAAGTCCGACCCGTTGATCGGCGATGCCCTCCAGGCGATCGTCGACCGCGGCGACTTCATCGCAACACCGCCGAACGAGACCTCCGCGGCGCCGCCACAAGCTGGCGGGCCGACCGACCCGACCGCGCCCGATCCGATCGCCACCGACCCGGCGATCGTCGAGGAGTTGATCGCTCGCACCGACGCCTCGATCGCCGCGATGCGCCAAGACATCCGCCGACACAGCGGCGCCGAGCTGTTCGACTTCATCCTCGCCGACATCGCGGAACTGAAGCGGCTGCTCTCCGGAGACCCGCGGAGCTTGCAGGCGATCATGGCCGGCATCGAAGCCCTCTGGTGGCTCAACGAGCACCTGCATGAGTGGCTCGGCGAAGAGGGGGCCGCCGACGCGCTCACGCAGTCGGTCCGGCACAACGTGACGTCGGAGATGGGGCTGGCGCTGCTCGACGTCGCCGACGCGATCCGCCCGCATCCGGACGTCGTCGCATTTCTGCGCCGCGTCGACGACGAGTTCTCACCGGACGACGTGGAGGGCCTCGCGGGCGGGCCAGAGGCGCGCGACGCAATCGCTGCGTGGCTCGACAGGTACGGGATGCGCTGCGTCGGCGAGATCGACATCACGAGGCCGCGCTGGAGCGAACGCCCCGCCGCGCTCGTCCCCGCGATCGTCGGCAACGTCGACAACTTCGAGCCGGGTGCGGCAAGCCGCCGCTTCGACCAGGGTCGGCGCGACGCGACCGCGAAGGAACGCGAGCTGTTGACACGCCTACGTGCGCTCCCCGACGGCGATCGGAAGGCCGACGAGACCGAGCGAATGATCGACCGGCTGCGGACGTTCGTCGGCTACCGGGAGTATCCGAAGTACGGCATGGTCTGCCGCTACTTCGCGTACAAGCAGGCGCTGCTCGACGAGGCCGACCGCCTCGTGCGTGCCGGAGTGCTCCAGGAAACCGACGACATCCACTTCCTCACGTTCGACGAGCTGCATCAGGTCGTGTGCACGAACGACGCCGACGGCGCGCTCATCGAGCGACGCAAGCGAGCGTTCACGTCGTATCAGGCGCTCACACCGCCGCGCGTGTTCACATCGGACGGCGAGATCATCACCGGGACGTACCGACGAGACGACGCGCCCGCTGACGCGCTGATCGGTCTCCCGGTCTCGGCGGGCACCGTCGAGGGGCGTGCCCGCGTGATCTTCGACATGGCCCAGGCCGACCTCGACCCGGGCGACATCCTCGTCACCACCCACACCGACCCGAGCTGGACGCCGCTGTTCGTGGCCGTCGCCGGCTTGGTGACCGAGGTCGGCGGGCAGATGACGCACGGCGCCGTGATCGCCCGCGAGTACGGCCTGCCCGCCGTCGTGGGCGTCGAGCACGCCACCCGACTGATCCCCGACGGTCAGCGGATCCGCGTCCACGGAACCGATGGCTACGTCGAGCTCCTCCGATGAGCGAGCGGACCGACAGGAGGTCCGCTGCTCATCACCCACAATTGTCTAGTTTGAAGTAGAAGAACTAGGCTGACGCGGGACGCTCACCCGAGGGAGGCAACATGGGAGTGATTCTTGGTCCGCAACGGCTCGGTCCGCTGACACCGCTGGTCGGCGAGTGGGAGGGCGACGTCGGTGTCGATCTGTCGTACCACAACGACGACGATGTCACCGGCGAGACCGGCTACTTCGAACAGGCGTGGTTCAAGCCCATTCCGCGCCAGGAGAACGGCCAGCAGCGCCTCGAAGGCCTGAACTACGGCATGACCGCGTGGCGTCACGGCGAGGAGGCCATGATCCCGTTCCACGACGAGATCGGCTTCCTGTTGTGGGATCCGGCCGACGGCCAGGTCATGCGCAACGTGGTCTTCGGGCGTGGCATCGCCATCCTCGCCGGCAGTTCCGCCAAGCCAGGAGATTCGACGCTGCACTTCGATGCCATGCCCGGTGAGCCCTGCTACGGCATCTTGCAGAACAAGTACCTCCTCCGGCGTGCCGAACTGAAGGGTTTCCAGAGCACGTTCACGCTCAACGACGACGGCACGCTCACCTACACGTCGGACCTGCACCTGAAGCTCGCCGCGACGGGCACCGAGATGCACCACACCGACACCAACACCCTGCGCCTCGTCAAGCGCTTCCACCCCGGCGCCGAGCACCGATGAGCTGAGCCGGCCGCCGCCGACCGCGCTCGACCGGGGAGAGATACAGTTCGCGGTCGTGCGTCACCTCGGGTCCAGCACGTGCGGTGGGGTGCTGGTCGGGCTCGCCCTGCTGGTCGTCGTGTCGTGCGGCGAGGCTGGCGGCGGTTCGGCGGTCGGCGAGACGCTCCCTCCCGTCGATCTCGCGGCCACGACGCTCGACGGTCACACCGCGCCGTCGACCACGCTCCCGGTCCAGATCGAGGACCGGGGATGCGCGGGCGCTCCCGTCGAAGTCGCCGAACGGATCCTGATCGAGCGCCGCCGCGGCCAGGCTGCGCCGACGTGCCTCCCCACCGGACCGAACCCGGTCGGCGATCCAGTCGACGATGCGATGGGCGATACGACAGGCGATGCAGCCGGCGCGTGTTGGTCTCGGTGTCCCGACGGGCGCGTGTTCGTCGACTTCGATCTCGACACGACGCGTGCGCCCACGAAGCGCACGAACGCCACGTCAGGGGCCGAGGAGACGATCGTCTCGTTCGCCGCGCGGTACTCGACCGGCGACGGAACGACGACCAGTGCGGAGGCCCTCGTACTGCAGCAGTCCGACGCCGGCGACGCGTGGCAGCTCGTGGAGCTCGTCGAGGTCGACGTGGCGGCGAAGGTCGAAGCGGCACAGGAAGCTGCGATCCGATACTTCGCGGCGATCCGGCTCGGCGACTTCCGCGCCGCGGCCGGCGTGATGACGGCCGACTCGACGGCCACCACCGCCGATCGCGACGACCTCCGGCGACTCGCCGACGAGGGCATGCTGTCGGGCACGACGATCGACGAGATCGCGTCCGGCCTCGAACACTGGTGCGCCAGCGGTGCCGAGTGCACCCGCGAACCGACGCTCGAGATCGAAGTGACCGCAGCCCACGAGGTGCGCATCATCGCCACCTACCAGCTCGACGTCGGCACGTACGAGACGACGTTCGCGTTCGTCGATGGCGTGCTCGAAGGCCTCCCGGTCAAGGTCGGCTGATCGGGTGCGTCGGCTCGCCGCCCTGCTGCTCGCGCTCGGAGCGGCCGCCGCCACCGTCGGGCACACACACGCCCACACCCGCGAGGATGTCGTCGCGGCACCGGCTGCGATCGTCACCTCGTCGCGCGTCGCGGGGAACTTCTGCCTCACGCTCAACACACCCGCCCAGTACGCATCGATGTTCGACTCCGAGCCAGGCGGTGTCATCGGCGCCGACTACCAGCGCGCCACCGAGATGCCGAACGGCGACGTGCTCTGGACGTTCCAGGACGCCGAGGTGCGGCTGCCGAACGGCACCTCGACGCTCGTCCACAACATCGGCATGGTGCAGCAGGGAACCTGTTTCACGGTCCTCATCGGCGGATCACCGAGCGCGCCCGAGCCGTGGCTGTTCGCCGCCGACACGGCGCCGTTCTCGCGCTGGTACTGGCCACTCGATGCCACGCCGGGCAACGACGGCCGCATGTACGTGTTCGTCGCCGAGATGCTCGAGCGCGGCGATCACTACCTCGACCACGTCGAGCCGATGTCGACTTTGGTCGCGTCGGTCGACATCGACAGCCACCTCGTCGAGCAACTCGGACCCGCACGCAACAGTTCCGCGGAGCTGTACGGATGGACGTCGGCGACCGACGACGACTGGACGTACCTCTACGCCCACTGCTACCGCCAGTTCGGTTGGGGCGACTTCGAGATCCACGACCACGCGTGCAGCGCCAGGGTCACCGTGGCGCGAGTTCCCAAAGGCAATCTGTTCGCCGCCCACACGTACTGGACCGGCCGCGGATGGTCCTCGAACCCACGGCTCGCCGCGCCGATGGTGAACATGACGAACCGTCACGTGAACGCGCTCGACGTCACCCGCGCCAACAACCGCTGGCTCGCGGTCATCAAGGTCGACGACTGGTTCGGCGACACGATCGTCGTCGAATCCGCGCCACGACCGGTCGGGCCGTTCTCCACGATCATGACGCTCAGCGCCGCGCCCAAGTGCGACCCGGCCGTCTGCAACACGTACTACGCGTCGTGGATCCCGAACGGTCCGGCGGGGACCATGACGATCGGGCTGTCGAACAACCGCTGGGACGGCATCCTCTCCGGCGTCTACAAGCCGAGCTATCGCACGATTCCCACACCCGGATACGTGCGTTCGCCGGCCGACCGGTGCTCGCTCGGCTACTGCGACTGAGTCGAGCGCTGGGGAGTCGAGCGCTGGGGAGTCGAGTGCTGGGGAGTCGAGCGCCGGGACTGGTGTGCACGCTCGTTCACCCGCGGTGATGAGCGAGCGAACCGAGGGGTGGACCGTTTGTTCATCGGGTGCTGCGGAGCACCTCGCGAGCGGCGTGCCAGCCGCACATGCCGTGCACTCCCCCGCCGGGCGGTGTCGAGCTGGAGCACAGGTACAGGCCGTCGACGGGCGTCTTCCACGGGCGCAGGCCGAGTGTCGGCCGGGCGACGAACTGGCGGAGGTCGCCGACGCCACCGTTGATGTCACCACCGACGTAGTTGGCGTCGTGAGCGTGCATCGCGGCGGTGTTCATCGCGTGACGGTCGACGATGCGGTCGCGGAACCCGGGAGCGAACCGTTCGACCTGGGCCTCGATCCGGTCGGTCATGTCGATCGTCGATCCGTTCGGCACGTGGCAGTAGGCCCACGCGGTGTGCGTGCCGGCTGGAGCCCGGGTCGGATCGAACACGCTCTGCTGGGCGAGCAGCACGAATGGGCGCTCGGCGTGCCGACCGGCCTGCACCTCGCCCTCGGCGAACGTGATCTCGTCGAGCGTGCCGCCGACATGGATCGTGGCGGCACGCCCACAGTCGGGGTTCGTCCACGGGATCGGGCCGTCGAGGGCCCAGTCGAGCTTGAACACCCCGGCGCCGTAGCGGAACTTCCCGAGACGCCGTGCGTACCGTTGCGGGAGGATGTCGCCGGCGATCGCCAGCACCTGGCGCGGTGTCACGTCGAGCAGGACGGCGTCCGCGGCGGGCAGTTCGGCCAGCGACTCGATCCGCCGGTCACACTCCACGTGCCCGCCGAGGTCGCGCAACACGGCCACGAGCGCGTCGGCGATCTGCTGCGACCCGCCGCGGGCGAGTGGCCAGCCGACCACGTGGGCGAGCACGCCGAGCATCAGCGCATAGCCCGCCGTCACGGGTGCCTTGAGCGACAGGATCGAGTGGCCGGCGAGCCCGGCGAACACGGCCCGAGCTTCGTCCGTGTCGAACCCCCGGCGGGCGACGGCGTGGGCCGGCAAGACACCGACGGCGCCGAAGCGGGCGAGGGCGACCGGATGCTTGGGAGGGATCGTCAGCGGCGAGAGCAGACCGTCGGTGAGGGCGAAGCCGGCGTCCACGAGCGGGCCGAACAGCCGCCGGTACGCCGATCCATCGCCTCCGAGGCCGGCGACCGTGTCCGCCACGGAACGGTGCACCACCCCTGCCCGGCCCCCATCGAGGGGGTGCACGACCGGCACCTCGGGATGCACCCACTCGAGTCCATGTGCGGCGAGGTCGTCGGCGATCTCGCGAAAGGCTGGTGACCCCACGGCGAGCGGATGGATCGCCGAGCACACGTCGTGCACAGCCCCCGGCACGGTGAGCGCCGCCGAGCGCAGCCCCCCACCGGCGTCGGGCGCGGCCTCGTACACGACCACGTGCCACCCCGCCCGGGCCAGGGTGATCGCCGCCATGAGCCCGTTCGGTCCCGAGCCGACCACGACGGCCGATCGCCCAGACGGCGAGCACTCGGCCACCGTCACCCGCTCCACGTCGTGCTGGCGGGTGATGAGGGAACCCTCGGCGGACGCATCACACGATCTGACCACGCCGACGGCGTGCCGACAAGGATGCTCGGCGATCGGCGCCATCAACACCTTCTGGCACCCGCGCCGGTGAGTACCGTGACGAAGATGTTCGACACGTGGCTCGTCGCGCGATGCCAACCGAGACGGTGAGGTCCGCACGGTGAGGTCCGCATGGTGAGGTCCGCATGGTGAGGTCTGCACGGTGAGGTCTGCACGGTGAGGGCTGCACGGTATGGATGACATCGACGACGCAGCCCCGCTGACCCCGGCCGGTGAGGCGATGCGCCATGGCCTGTGGCGGGCCCACAGCGACGACGACTTCGAGACGACGCTCGGCGAGCTGTTCTTCGAGGGCGACGACTTCGTCCCCAAACTGTGGCGCTTCGGTTCGCTGATCGTGCTCTCCGCGGCGATCGCCGGATTCGGGTTGCTCGCGAACTCGGCTGGGGTCGTCATCGGCGCGATGCTCGTCGCCCCACTGATGACGCCGATCCAGGCCCTTGGTGCCGCGCTCGTGCAGGGTTCCGCCCGCCGCATGCTGTCGAGCGCGCTCGTGATCCTCGGTGGGTTCGCCGGCGCGGTGGTCACGGGCTATCTCGTCGCGGTCATCGGCGCCGGCGGCATCTCGGTCGATGCACTGCCCCAGGAGATCCTGGCGCGGACGGCACCCGGGTTGCTCGATCTCGGGATCGCTGTCTCCGCTGGCGCCGCCGGCGGGTACGTGATCGCCCGCCCCCAGGTGAGCGGCGCATTGCCGGGCGTCGGCATCGCCGTCGCGCTCGTCCCGCCGCTCGCCACGATCGGCATCTGCCTCCAACTCGGTATGTCGTCGCTCGCCAGCGGCGCACTGTTGCTGTTCGCGACCAACCTGGCGGCGATCGTGCTGTCCGGCGCGGTCATGATCGCGGGCGCCGGGTTCCGCCCACAACGCGGCGAAGGAACTGGTGCCACCGCCTGGATCGGATTCATCGGTGCCGTCGTTCTCGTCGTCGTCGTGACGATCCCGCTGGCGATCCACACGAAGAGTACGATCGCCGACTCGGAGGCCAACCGGATCGTCGATGGAGCGATCCCCGATTGGGATCCGCTCGTGCGCGTCGTGTCCCTGACCGTCGACGACATCGGCGCCACGGTCGATGTCGAGCTCGTCGTGACCAGTCCCAGCGACCCGGTCAGCGTCTGGCAGCTCGCCAGCCTCCTGCGCGACCGGCTCGGCAAGCCCGTGCAGGTCGAGCTCCGCGTGCAACCCGAAGAGGTGGACCGTGCGGTCGCGGGCTGAGTGGGGGCGCCGCAGTGTGCGCATCGCATCGGCGGCGCTGGTGGCCGTCCTCATCACGACCGCCGCAGCGTGCGGCAGCGACGAGACGGATGCACGGCCGGTGGTCGAGGTGTTCGGACCGATCGTCGGCGATTCAGGCGCCACGCTCGCCGAAGTCCTGCGCGATGCCAGCGCGGAAGCCACGGTCGAGTTGAGGTACGTCGGAGTCACATCGTTCAACGAGCAGCTCGAAGATCGCCTCGCCGTCGGCAACCGGCCCGCCATCGCCCTGTTGTCGCAGCCCGGCGTGCTGCACGACCTCGCCGATCGAGGCTTCGTCGTCCCGCTGCCCGACGATGTCGCCACGTCGTCGGCCGACCAGTACTCCCCGCGCCTCGTCGAGCTGGTCAGCGATGATGGCGTGCCCACGGCGATCTGGCTGACGGTCGACGTGAAGGGGCTCGTGTGGTATCAGCCCGCGGAGTTCAATGCCCGCGCGCTCGACATCCCAGCCACGTTGGACGACCTGGCCGAGCTCTCCGATCGGATCCGCACGGAGGCCGGCCCCGCGCCCTGGTGCCTGACGATGGCGGCTGGCGCGTCGACCGGGTGGGTCGGCACCGACTGGGTGGAGGACTACGTGTTGCGCCGCCTCGGCCCGTCCGACTACGCACGCTGGACGACCGGTGAGATCCGCTTCAACAGTCCCGACATCGAGAACGTCTTCGCCGAGCTCGACACTCTCCTGCGCGCACCCGGCGCGGTCGCTGGAGGACAGCGGACCGTGTTGACCGTGCCGTGGGAACGCACAGCCGATCTCGTCACGGCCGCGTCCCCGAGATGCCTGATGGCGCACCAGGGCGACTTCCTCCGCCGCGAGTTCGGGTCCACAACGATCGGCCCCGACGGTGACATCGACTTCTTCCCGCTCCCTGGTTCCACCATCGACAGCAGTCCGCTGCTCGTCGGCGGCCTGCTCGCGGCGCCGTTCGCCGACACTCCCGAGGTGGCCACGGCGATGGCCATCCTCGGCAGTGTCGACGTGGCCGAACGCCTCGACCGCGCGTCCGCATTCCTCAGCCCGCATCTCGATGTCGACCCTGCCGTCTTCGACGACGACCCCACATCGGCTCGGCTGCTCGATGTTGTGCGGACTCGCACCGACCTCCACTTCGACGGTTCGGACCTGATGCCCGCCTCGGTGGGCACGGACACGTTCTGGGCCGGCATGCGATCGTTCTTCGCCGGCGAACCGATCGACACGATCCTCCCCGCCATCGACGCCGGCTGGTCCGCGCCGACCGGCAGCTGACGGCCCCTCCGCTGACCGGCCCCACCGCGAACATCGAGGTGTCGGCGCGCCCGGGGGCTCAGGCGAGCCTGGCGGTGGTGAAGACCACGATCGCGGTCATGGCGGTCGATCCGGCTACCACGGCGACGCCGACGAGTTGGCGACTGCGAACCGCGATCACGCCCGCGATGCCGACACCGACGATCAGCTCCACGGCCCAGTAGCGCCAGTCGGTGGTGTCGGCGACGGTGGTCCAGCCGTAGATGCCCTCCCCGACCAGCACGCCGGCGATCACCCCGAACCCGACGCAACGCAACGCCCCGCGACGCCTCGACCAGGCCGCGGCGATCCCCAGCGGCGGTCCGGCCAGTACGGCCGCAGTCAGCCAGAACACCACCGTCGACGTGGCGTTCGACCCGCCGCGCACCTCGGTGGCGAGCGCGTAACCGACCTCGGAACACGCCAGGGTGACCGTGGCCGCGGCGACCGCCGGCACCACTCGGCGGCCGTACCGGGCGACCACGAACGCCGCCAGCGACCACGGCCCGGCCGAGTTCGCCAACGACGACGTCGAGTCGCCGAGCCAACCCTGGCCATACGCGGTGAGCGCTCCGACGCCGAGTCCGGCGACGACCGCCGCCAGCAACACGAACGAAGCCGACGGAGCAGCGTGAGTCTCCGAAGGCTGACGGTCCGTGGCGGGAGTGACCTGCATCGATGCACGATAGGACGCCACCGATCGGGCGCTCCGTCACATTGGGGTCCGTCCCCGGCGTGACGGAGCTCAGCGGGAGGGCGACCTGTCGACCGTGTGGTGGCGACCGATGGGCAGCATCAACGGCCGGTTCGACGTCGGATCGACGATCACCTGGGAGTCGATCCCGAACACCGCGCGCACCGTGTCGGCGGTGAGCACCTCGGTCGGCGGCCCGACTGCACGCAGCTCACCGTCGACCATGGCGATCAGATGGTCCGCGTAGCGCGCGGCGAGGTTCAGATCGTGTAACACCATCACGATCGTGGTGCCCCGCCGCTGGTTCAGATCCGTCAGCAGGTCGAGCACCTCAATCTGGTGGCTGACATCGAGAAACGTGGTCGGTTCGTCGAGGAGCAACACGTCGGTCTCCTGCGCCAGCGCCATCGCGATCCACACGCGCTGGCGTTGGCCGCCCGACAGCTCGTCGACCGGGCGGTCCGCGAGGTCGACCGTGTCTGTCGCCTCCAGCGCCTCGGCCACTGCGAGGT
>CAZQCP010000029.1:16566-27048 GCA_964592115.1 uncultured Ilumatobacteraceae bacterium | reverse complement strand
GGCGAAGATCGCCCGCTCGTCGTGGACGTCGTCGCCGTCCGCTCGGTTGGCATCCACTTCGGCTGCACCAGCGCCGTTGGCGCTGGCCCCGTTGGCACCGGCCCCGTTGGCGACCTCGCCGTGGGTGCCGTCGCTGCCCGCGCCGTTCGTGGACTGGTTGCCGTCGTTCGTCACGCCACTGCCCCCTGTCCGATCTGCGACTCGACGATCTCGGCGTACGTCGGGCACGTGGTGAGGAGCTCGTCATGGCGACCCCGTCCGATGATCTCGCCGTCTTCGACCACGAGGATCTCGTCGGCATCCATGATCGTCGACACCCGCTGAGCGACGACGAGCACCGCGGCGTCGGCCGTGTGTGGCCGCAGCGCCGCTCGAAGACGGGCGTCGGTCGCCAGGTCGAGTGCCGAGAACGAGTCGTCGAACACGTAGATCTCCGGCCGGACGACGAGGGCCCTGGCGATCGACAGGCGCTGGCGCTGGCCGCCCGACACGCTCGTGCCACCTTGCGCGATCTCCGAGTCGAGACCGTCGGGCATGGCGCGCACGAAGTCGGCTGCTTGCGCGATCTCCAGCGCCTCCCACAGCTCGGCATCGGTGGCGTCGGGGCGACCGAAGCGCAGGTTCGTGGCGACCGTGCCCGAGAACAGGTACGGACGCTGGGGGACGTAGCCGACCTTGCCCCACAGGAGTTGCAGGTCCAGTCGCCGCACGTCGACGCCGTCGATCAACACCGCACCGCTCGTGACGTCGAACAGGCGCGACACGAGGTTGACGAGTGTGGTCTTGCCGGCACCGGTGCTGCCGATGATCGCCGTGGTCCGGCCGGCGGTCGTGCGGAACGAGATGTCCGACAGCACCGAGCTCTGGGCGCCCGGGTAGCTGAAGCCGACGTCGCGGAACTCGAGCGTGCCGGCCTCGTGCAACTCACGCACCGGATCGGTGGGCTGCGTCACGGTCGACTCGGTGTCGAGGACTTCGACGATGCGCTCGCCGGCGACGGACGCCCGCGGGATCATCGACACGAGGAACGTCGCCATCACGACCGCCATCAGGATCTGCACGAGGTACGTGAGGTAGGCGACCAGCGAGCCGATCTGCATGTCACCGGAGGAGATCCGGTCGGCGCCGATCCACAGCACTCCGACACTGGACACGTTGACGATCAACGTGACGGTGGGGAACATCGCCGCCATCAGCCGGCCCGAGTGCAGGGCGGTGTCGGTCAACGCCTCGTTCGCGTCGGCGAACCGGGCCGATTCTTCGGGCTCGCGGACGAATGCCCGCACGACGCGGATGCCGGTGATCTGCTCGCGCAGCACCGAGTTGACCTTGTCGACGCGGAGCTGCATCGCCTGGAAGTACGGGACCATCCGGTACACGAGCGAACCGAGCAGCAATACGGCGACGGGGATCGCGACGACGAGCACGACCGACAGCCCGACGTCCTCGCGCACGGCCATGACGATGCCGATCACCATCATCAACGGGACCGTGATCATCATCGTCGTCGCCAGCACCACGAGCTGCTGGATCTGCTGCACGTCGTTCGTGATGCGGGTGATCAGCGACGGCGCACCGAACTGGGCGACCTCGCGCGCCGAGTAGCCGGTCACCTGGTGGAAGAGGTCGCGCCGCACGTCGCGCCCGAAGCCCATCGCGACGCGCGCACCGAACCAGACCGCGCCGGCGGCGAACACGATCTGGACGACGGTGAAGACGAGCATCAGGGCGCCCATCTTCCAGATGTGGTCGCGGTCGCCGGTGAGCACGCCGTTGTCGATCAGGTCGGCGTTGATCGTCGGCAGCGTCAGCACGGCGAACGTCTGCACCGACTGCAACGCGATCACGATGAGCAGCACCTTGCGATACGGGCCGAAGAGATGAGAGGTGAGGAGCTTCCAGAGACTGTTCATGTTCGTCGTCCGATTCCGTCGAGGAGGGTGGTCACGATGTCGGCCGCACTGCTCGGACTGGCCGACATCATCGGGTGGGTGAGCGCCAACGTCAGGGCGCGGTGGTGGTGGGCCGCGTCGGCCGGGTCGATCCGGACCTCGTCGGCGTGTGCCGCGAAGATCGCCGTGAGCGCCGGGCTGACCACGATCGGGCGCGACGGCCTGTCGGCGCGCGGTGTCACGCTCGACAGCAGCGTCCACACCTCGACGGTGCGGCGTTGCATCAGCTCGGTGGCCGCGACGAGCTGGTCGCGCAACGGCAGGTCGGCGTCGATCTCGCCCAGCGCCCGCTCGAACGGTTCGGGGTCGAGCGCGGCGTCGAGCGTCGCTTCGATCAGCTCGTCCTTGTCGGCGAAGACGCGAAAGATCGTCCCTTCGGCGATCCCCGCCGCGCAGGCGATCTGCTTGGTCGTGATCGCCGCACCGAGCTCGGTGAGCATCGGGCGCACGGCTTCGATGATCGCCGCGCGTCGTTCCTCTGGCGGAAGCGCGACGGCCCGTCGTGACGTCGATGCTCCCCGCGCCTCTCCCATAGAGCGTCGCATCCTACATGAGTGAGCGCTCACTCATACGCCGACCCAGATCATCCCACCGATGAGGTTTCGGCTCACCCCCTGTTCGCGAATCTCATCGATGTCGGTGCCAACGCCGCACCGATGAGGTTTCCGCTCACGCCTCGCGACGAAATCTCACCGATGGTCGTCGGCGGAAACGTCAGCGGGTGGGGGCAGACGAGAGCGCGGGGAGGCTGGCGCGCAGGGCGCGGAAGTACGCGTCGTAGCCCTTGGTGTTCGGGTGGAACGAGGCGCCGGAGAACGTCAGCAGGCCGTTGTCGTAGTGGTCGCGCACGGTGCCGCTGGCGGTCATGCTGCGCGACAGCGTCTGTCCGAAGATTGCATCGTTCACGTAGCGATCGCGAGCCCAGAAGCGGCAGGCCCCGTGATTGTCGAACTCGTCGATCACCGACACGTACGCGACATCGGCGCCCGTGGCCCGGCGCGCCGACGTCGCCGCCGCCTCGATGCGGGCGTTGAGCTCGTCGATCTGGGCATCGATCCAGTTCGCCTCGGCCCTGCTGATGCCCGTGACGCCCTCGCAGAAGCGGTCGCTCTGCATCATCCGCGGGTAGCCGAGCACGCGCACCGTGATGGCTGGATACTCCTCGCCGATCTCCGTGTAGGTGTCGGTCAAGCGGCGCTCGATGTCGTCGAAGTTGGCGACCTGGTTCTTGCTCGACGAGTGGCAGTGAGCCGACGTGATGCAGCGCACGAGCGCATCTGGCCAGTTCTCGTCGCGAGCCGTACGGATGTCGTTCCCACCGATCGTCAGTGTCACGACCGTGCCTGCACCGTCGCCCCGGATATCGGCCGCCACCACCTGGTTCGGTATCTCCCGGATGACCGCCCCCGCGCAGGCCACGAACACCGACTCGATGCGCGCGGTCGCCGCCAGCCGGGGGCCGGGCGTGTCGTCGAGCTCACGATGACAGGCACCGCTGCCGAGACGCGTGGCCGGGCTGAACGAATGCGCCGGCGGGCCGTGGTCGTCGAAGTCCCGTGCGTCGCGATGCAGACCGCTGCCCGAGCTGTACGAGTCGCCGAGCGTCACGATCCGTTCGATGTCGGTGCGGGCGGCCGACGCGACAGCGCCGTTGGGAGCGACCGCGACGCCGACAGCGACGAGCAGCGATGCCGCGGCCGACATGAACCGACCGAACCTGCGCGTGATCACCCCTGACATCGGCGAACCAGGCTACGGCGTCCAGCGACGCGATGAGATTCGCGAGCACCTGTCTCACCACAAACTCACCGATGACCCCGACCCACACCAACCGATGAGGTTCGCGTGCACCTGTCGCGCCACAAACTCATCGGTCACGGGTCACGGGTCGCGGGGCGCGGTCACCGGGGCGCGGGTTCAGTGCAGGTCACGGCGGACGCGCAGGAGCACCTCTTGGGCGATCGACGCCACCTGCAGCCCGTCGGCGCGCACGACGTCGGCGGTGACGAGCCCCCGCCCGCCCGACAACCCGTGGGAGTTGGTGCCGAACCAGTGCCACTCGGTCGGGTCCGTCGGACGCTGGAACCACACCGTGTGGTCGAGGCTCGCGCCCTGGAACCAGTCGCGGTCGTCAAGATTGTTCGCGAACGCGGGATGCGGCGCCCGCGCGGCGCGAGACGGCGCGGCGTCGGACATGAAGGCGAGCCCGCACTGGTGGTCGAACGGGTCGTCGCCGACGTGGGTGACCAGGCGGATCCAGTGGCCGATCGTTCCGTCGGGCATCGTCGCAGTCCGTCGTTCGAGCAGCTCGTCCCACGATGCGTCGCGCAGCCCCGGCCCGTCCGGTCCGGGCAGCCCGTCGGGGAGCGTGGCCAGCGGAACGTCGGCTTCGTCCTCGACGACCTGGAACGACACGGACAGGTTCAAGATCGCGCCCGACGACTGACGAGCGACGACCTGGCGCGTCGTGAACGACCGGCCGTCGCGCAAGCGCTCGACCTCGAAGCGGATCGGCTCGTCGGATCGGCCCGGACGGATGAAGTAGCTGTGCAGCGAGTGCGCGGGGCGATCGGCGGGCACCGTGAGCGCCGCGGCGCGCAACGCCTGGGCCACGACCTGTCCGCCGAACAGCCGCCCGCCCCATGGGTAGGTGGCTCCCGGACCGACGTACGTGTCAGGCCCGTGGGGTTCAAGGCGGAGCAGCTGGGCGAGCGCCAGCTCGCGGGTGGGCGGGGTCGGCATCGAGCCAGTGTGACACTCGAGCGACCCGAGTGCACCCTGACCGCGCAGGCGTGCTATCACCGGGAGATGGGGCAACACGACGAAACACGCTGGCTCGACGCGACCGCACAGGCTGCACTGATCGCCGACCGGGAGGCGCGGTCGACGGAGCTGGTCGAAGCCGCGATCGGTCGCATCGAAACGCTCGACGGGGAGATCAACGCCGTGATCATGCGCTGGTTCGACCGGGCGCGAGCGCAAGCCGCGGCCTTCGACGAGATGCCCGACAACTCGCCGTTCCGGGCGCTGCCGTTCGCCGGTGTGCCGTTCCTGGTGAAGGACTACAACACGCATGTCGCCGGCCTCCCCCTGACCAACGGCAACCGGGCGATGCGCGACGCGCAGCCGCTCTCCGGACACGACTCGAACCTGGTGACGAAGTTCCGTGAGGCCGGCCTGATCGCGCTCGGCCGGACGAACAGCCCGGAGCTGGCGAGCGTCCCCGTGACCGAACCGGTCGCCTACGGACCCACCCGCAACCCGTGGGATCTCGACCGCACGCCGGGTGGATCGAGCGGCGGCGCGGCAGCTGCGGTGGCAGCGGGGATGGTGCCCGTCGCTCACGCCAGTGACGGTGGCGGGTCGATTCGCATCCCCGCGTCGTGCACCGGTCTCGTCGGCCTCAAGCCGTCGCAGGGCCGCTCGTCGATGGGTCCCGAGCGTGACGAGTCGGGCCTCAGCACACAGCTCTGCGTCAGCCGGACCGTACGTGACACGGCGCGGATGCTCGACGCGGTGCAAGGTCCGAGCATCGGCGACACGGTGGTCGCTCCGCCGCCGGCACGTCCGTATGTCGACGAGCTCGGCGCCGATCCAGGCCAGCTGCGCATCGGACTGCTCGACACGCACCCGACGGATGGGTTCTTGCACGACGACTGTGTCACGGCGGTGCGCGGCGCGGCGGCGTTGCTCGAATCGCTCGGCCACGACGTCTCGCTCGGCCATCCCGCGGTGTTGGAGGATGCGGCGTTCGGGCGTCGCTTCGGCGCGATGTGGGCGACGATGGCTGCGGTGGGGATCGCCACGCTCGGCAGCAGCGTCGGCCGCGAGTTGACCGAGGACGATGTCGAACCGTTGAACTGGGCTCAGGCGCAAGCAGCGGCACGGCTGACCGCCGCGGACTATGCCCAAGCACTCGCCGCCGTCGTCCAGTACCGGCGCACGATGCACGCGTGGTGGGAGGTCGACGGGTGGGACCTGCTGCTCACGCCGACCCTCGCCGAGCCGCCGCTGCGCATCGGCGAGCTGTACGAGGCCGACGACGACCGCCACCCGCTCGCGGCATCGGCCCGTGCGGGGCGCTTCGTGTCGTTCACGCCCCCGTTCAACGCCACCGGCCAACCGGCGATCAGCCTGCCGCTGCACTGGAACGCCGATGGGTTGCCGATCGGCGTCCAGCTCGTCGCCGCCTACGGGCGCGAGGACGTGCTCATCAGGGTCGCCAGCCAGATCGAGTCGGCGGTGCCGTGGGCGGATCGTCGTCCCGGATGAACCAGGTCGACGCGGGTCGTCAACGCCGGCGCGGACGCTTGGTCGTCGCCGGGTTCTGCGCAGCCGCGTTCGCACTGTCGCTCGTCGCCCTCGTCACCGCGCAGCTCGCGCTGATGTCGGTGCTCGACGCCGCCCGCGCCGAACGAGCAGCCGACCAGATCGCCCGTTCGCGATTCGCGGCCGAGCTCATCGAGGGAACGGTCACACGGGCGGTCGCTCCAACGGTCGGTGCTGACGTCGCTCGCCAGGCGGCGGACGCAGCGAGCAGCGACCAGCGGGTGGTCGATGTCGTGGCACAGGTGCTGGTCGCCGCGCACCGCCAGGTGGTCGAGCCCGACGCCCCGTCGGCGATCGAGGACGGCAACCTGCTCGTCGGTTCAGCCATCGTGTCGTCCGTGCTCGACGAGGCGGCCGCGGCGGGGATCGATCCGGCCGCGCTCGGGCTCGGCGCACTCCCAGCGGACGCCTCGACGGCACTCGACCCCACCGCCATCGCCCGCGGGATGGAACTGCCAGACGTGGTCCCCGGCGACCTGCCGCGCCTCGGCTTGCTGCGTGTCGCCGAGACGACGAGAACCATCGCGCTCATCGGGCTCGTCGTGTTCGCCGCGGGCGCGGTGCTGATCCACCCACGACCGGGTCGATCACTGCGCGATGTCGGCATCACCGTGGCCATCGTCACCGGTGTGTGGCTGGGGGTGCTGCTCGTTGCCGGCTGGGTGATCGACCTCGTCTCGAACACGTTGTTCGGCGAGATGCTCGACACGGTGTGGTCCGACGCCGTGCCCTCGATGCTGCTGCTCGTGATCGCCGGCGTGGTGATCGGCGCCGGTCTCGTGCTCGGCGGGCTGGCGCTCGACGGCTACCACGAGCGGATGCGCACCCGCGGCTGACCGTGACCCGCGGCTGACCGTGCGCCGCGGCTGACCGTGCACGGGCACGTCCCGGCCTCCGCAGAACTCAGGCGAACGATCGGGACCTCTGGCTCTGGCGCTGCTGGCCGATCCGGGGCACGATGCAACCATGATCGACGCCACCCGCGGTCCCACCGACGCGTCCGATGCACACGGCAACCACGGCAGGGCGGTGCTCGACGAGTTGCGGCCCGAGACACGCGCCTTGCGGCGAGCGATCCCCGACGTGTACAAGGCGTTCGCCGCCCTGCACGGCGCGGCGCTCGCGCCGGGGGCGCTCGACGTGAAGACGAAGGAGCTCATCGCGCTGGCCATCGCTGTGAACGAGCACTGCGATGGATGCATCGCCTCCCATGCCCGGGCGGCGGTACTCGCCGGGGCCACCGAACAAGAAGCCGCCGAGGCGATCGGTGTGACCATCTTGATGAGTGGCGGGCCGGCGACGGTCTACGGCCCGCGGGCGCTCGCCGCCGTCACCGAGTTCATCGCCACGTCGGCGCCGCCCGGCTGACCGACTCAGCAGCGCGATGGGACCATCGACCCTGTGCACGGTGCCCAGGTGGTGTGACGATCGTGTCGAAGCCCTCTCTGAGGGAGAAGTGAAGGAGAAGCCATGTTCAGTGATCTGATCGTTCCCGTGGATCCGTGGTCCGACGCGACGCGTCACATCCGCATCGCCGCCGAACTCGCCGCCGTAGTCGGCGGATCGATCGAGGTGCTGACCGTCGTCGATCGCATCGACGACCTCGCCCCTGCGTCGGTCGTGTTGCAGGGCGTCGTCGACGGCTTTGGCACGCTCCCCGTCGAAGCGGCAACCGCGGTCGTCGCCGGTGACTCCGTGGCGGCGGCAGTCGCGGCGCGGCTCGACGCCCGACCGGGGTCGATGGTCGTCATGGGATCGCACGGTCGCGGACGGTCGGCGGCGGTGATGGGGAGCACCGCGGACGCCGTGTTGCGCGAGACGTTCGGTCCCGTGATCGTCGTCGGGCCGAACGCCGGTGACTCCGCTGGGCGGGTCGACGGCACGTACGTCGTGCCGCTCGACGGGTCCGACCGCGCCGATGGCGTGATCCCGATCGTCAGTGCGTGGACGGTGGAGTTCGGTGGCACCCCGTGGCTCGTCGAGGTGCTCGAGCCGGCGGCGCCCCAGACCGACGTCGCCGAAACGGCGTTCGTCGCCCGCCGCGCCCATGCGGTCGGCGAGACGATCGGTCGGCCGATCGAGTTCGAGGCGCTCCACGGTTCGCCACCAGGCCGCGAAGTCGTGAACTTCGCGACCACTCACGACGCGTCGTTGATCTTCATGGCGACCCATGGCAGGACGGGTCTCGCCAGGTTGCGGGCCGGGTCCGTCGCCGCCGACGTGGTCCGCCACGCCCGCTGCCCCGTCGTGCTCTTCCGGCCGCCCAACCTGGTCGACGTCGGCGAAGACGAAGCGCTGGCGACGTCCGACGCGACACGCTGACCCGAGCCGCGGCGGCACGAACCGTCGTTCCCATTGCCGAGGGCCAGGCACAATGACGGGGTGCGGTACGTCGCGCTCTTGAGGGGGATCGGACCGATCAACCCGAACATGCGCAACGAGAAGCTGCGCGGCGTGTTCGAGGCGCTCGGGTTCGGCAACGTCGCCACGGTCATCACCACCGGCAACGTGGTGTTCGATGCCGACACCGACGACGCCGCGGCGATCGAGGACACGGTCGAAGCGGCCTGGCCGGAACGGCTCGGTTTCCGGAGCACGACGATCGTGCGCAGCGCCGACGAGCTCCACGATCTCATCGACGCGGCGCCGTTCGGCGACCTCGCGCACGGCGCCGTCACGAGCCTCGACGTGACGTTCCTCAAGCACGAGGGCGACCTCGGCGTCGAGCTTCCCTACACCCCCGACGGCGGTGCGTTCACGGTGCTGTGTGACGCTGGGCGAGCGCTGTGCACGGTGTCGACCGGCAACCGGCCCGAGTTCCCGCGGCTGTTCGAGCGGCGTCTCGGCAAGGAGATCACGACCCGCACCTGGCGGACCGTCGAGCGAATCGCCGCCCGCCTCTGACGATCCCTCGACGAGCTGTCGGTTCAGCTGCAGACGAACGCGCCCGACTCGCCGCGGGCGACGAAGGTTCCGGTGGCGTCGATGTCGGCCTGCACGGCGACACGCACCGCGGCGACCACCTCTGCCCACGGACGCCCGATCTCGTGCTCATAGTGGTCGGCGGTGCTGGCGACGTAGTCGGCGATGATCCCGGCGTCGGTGACGAGGACGGGCGCGGCATCGGTGCGCACGCACTCGACGTGATCGAACGCCCCGGTGAGTTGTCCGGCTCCGTTGGCGAGCGAGAACGCGTGCGTTGCCGGATTGCGCATCTCCCAACCCGGCGTCGCCTCGCCCGCCGCCGCCTCCACGAGATCGCGGATCGCACGCAGGTGATCAGGCCCGTTCGTCACCACCACACAGCGGCCACCTTGCCGCAGGACCCGACGGAGCTCGCGCGCCGCCGCTGGCCGATCGTCGACGTGGTACAGCATGTGCGGAGCGAGCACGACATCGAACGCCGCGGTCGCGAACGGCAGCCGAGTGGCACTGGCGTTGACGAGCTGCGTGCGGGACGAGCCGAGACGGCCCGCCGCCGCGCTCAACATGCCGCGCGACAGATCGCAACCGGTGGCGTCGATGCCGCGCGTCCGCAACTGATCGAGGTACACGCCGTTGCCGCACCCGACGTCGAGCACGCGCGCCTCGACGCCCGGGTGCAGGCCGGCGAGGTCGAGCGTCCAGCCGACGATGTCGAACGGAGGCTGCTGGAAGTTCCACAGCCGTTGGCGCGCCCGCAGGTTCGTGTCCGTGGCGTACTGGGTCGGCGGATTCAACGACACGCCGCCCATGATTGCCGCCCGCGCCCGTCAGTGCGGCGACACGGCTTTCAGGCCGACGATGGCAACGATGAGCAACGCGAGGAAGAACAGGCGGGCGGCCGTCGCCGGCTCACCGTGGATGACGATGCCGACGAGCGCCGCCCCGGTCGCGCCGATGCCGACCCACACCGCGTAGCCGGTGCCGATCGGGATCGTCTCCGTGGCGCGGGCGAGCAGGTACATGCTCGCCGCCAGCAGGCCGAGGAATGCTGCGGTCGGGCCGACGCGTGTCAGACCGGCGGTCGATGGCAACACGGACGCCCACCCCACCTCCAACAGACCGGCGATCACCAGTAGTACCCAAGCCATGACGAACTCCTTCGAGCCCGTCTTTGCACCGGTCGGTACGGGTCACCCTCGTCGACACCCACCAGCGACGCCAGCAGGCACGTTCAGGATACCGAGCGAGTTCTGGCATCCTGACCCCATGGCAGGGC
>CAZQCP010000029.1:0-16466 GCA_964592115.1 uncultured Ilumatobacteraceae bacterium | reverse complement strand
ACGAGATGGGTGACGCCGACCACGTCGAGTTGTCGGCCGTGACGGGTGGGGTCGTGCTGTTCATCCGCGCCCAACCTGGCGCGCGACGCACGGAGGTCACCGGCGTCCACGATGGAGCACTCAAGGTACGCATCGCCGCGCCGCCCGTCGACGATCGGGCCAACGATGCGCTGGTCGCCTTCCTCGCCAAGGCGTTCGGGCTCCGCCGCTCCTCGGTCACCATCCGGTCCGGCTCGACCAGCCGCCGCAAGCGCATCAAGCTCGACGATGTCGATCTCGACGAAGCCCGCGCCGTCCTCGCCGCCCTGCTCGCGGCCTGACAGCGCAGCGCCCGAACCCCGGCGTCAGGGTGACTCGGCGATGCCGGTCGACGAGACCCGCGCCGCCACGCGACGGACGTACAGCGCCCCGCACCCGCCGGAGACGGCGATCAGCACGAACCCGGCGGACATGATCCCGTACCCGGCGCGCACGTCGCTCGCGCCGGAGTCGTCGGCGTTGCCGACCGCGTCGCCGATCCCGTAGACGACCAGGCCGGCGACCAGCAGGATCCACCAGAACTTGCCGATCGCGGCGGCCGATCGCTGCTTCCAGGACACGTCGACCTGACCGCCGGTTCGCGGGGCCAACGCGATCTTGTCGATCTCGCTCATCACGAGGTACGGGATGACCGCGTTGGCGCCGGGGATGAACCAGCCGCCGACGGTCCATCCCGACCCCCACTGGCGCGGGCCGTGCCAGAGCTGCTGGGTCGCCTTGTGTGCTTGGTTCATCCAGATCATCAAGAGGATCCACACGACGAGACCGCACAAGAACGCGAACCCGGAGAATCCACCGAACGCGTCGTCGATCGCCAGCCAGTCGTCGTAGGCGTCGCGCTCGGCGCGCGAGTTGATCGGCGTGTCCCAGTAGCGATTGAACGCGCCGAGGGCGACGACGCCCAAGATCGCGGCGAATGCGGCCGTGCCAGCGACCGCCCAGAAGAAGCCCTGGATCGTGCCGCTCAGCCCGGTCGACGCGCTGCGCCGATCGACGGCGTAGGCGTACGTGACGGGGGCCGCCATCGGATGCGTCGGGTACTGCGGGTAGAGCTGGGTGTGAGCCGGTGGAGATGTCGGCAGGCCCGTGTCGGGCGGCCGCCAGGCGCCACTGGGGAGCGTCGGCGGACCGGTCGGCGGTGCGGGCGACTGTGCCTGCGGATGCGTCTCGGGCGGGTACCACCGGCCGTCGGACGCCAGCCACCATCCAGGTCCCCGCTGTACATCGCTCACGGCACGCCTCCCACGGCCGGGCATTCTTGCAGCTGGTTCCCGGATCGACGCGAAGTCGAGCCCGGATCCGGCACCAGCGCTCGATCCGTCGTCGCTGCTGGAGATCGATCCGGCGCCACCGGAGGCATGGGTGACCGGTGTCATGCAATATCGGGGGCTGGCAAGCGTTGCACCTCTGTACCGGGACGAAACCCGGCGAGATGGAGGATCAACGTGAACGTCATGGATGTCGCCCGCGCCATCGGTCTCACCGCTACGCACAACACGAACGCCACGGTGTCGGGAACTGTCGACGAACAGATCGTGCTCGCCGCGATCGCCGAACTGGCGGTGGCCGACCCAGACAACGGCGACCTGTTCGACGATGCCGCCCAGCGCGTCGTGCGGGCGCGGTCAGCCGGTGCCGAAGCGCTCAACGCCGACATCCGGCCCATCCAGCATCGTCCTGTCGACCAGCGCGACGTGGCGACGATCCAGCTGCGTTACCGAGCGGAGATGGCCGACATCTTCACCGACCTCGCGATCGACGTCGGCCTCCGCCAGCACCGCAAGCTCGCCGCCGCCCCAGCGTGAATGGGCAACGGAACGGGGACGGGCCCCGTTCCGTTGCTCATTCGTCGGCGAGCACGATCGGGGGTTCGGGGATGTCCTTGACCCTCGTGAGCGCGATCGGGCTGCCGGGCGCATCATCGAGCGCGAGCTCGAGCCGAGTCCTGGTGCACGTGTACCTGCCGCCCGCGCTCTGCGCGCCGTCGCTCGTGGTCCCCACGGTGGTCTCCACCCCGAACAGGTTGACCACGACCTCGTCGGGGGTCGCCACCGCTCCAGCGGGGAATGGAAGCCCGCCGAAGTCGAGCGTGGTCCGATGGTCGAGCATGAGCGAGTTCCACACGTCGAAGCGTTCGCCGTCAGCGCCATAGGAGAACGTCTCGATCGACGCGATCGTGGTGACGATGCGGACCGTCATCCCCTCGACCGAACCGGTCGCCACGATCTGCCAGTCGTCGCGCCACGCGTGACCAGCGCCGTCGCCATCGAAGCGCACGTAGTACGGGCCGACGAGCTCGATGCTGAAGTCCATCCCGGGCGGGATGCCGGCTCCGGCGAACGACATGATCGTGTCGCGGAACGAGTCGTTGTCGACGACCCAGGTGCCACCGAGGCACGGATCGCACGAATACTCGTCGGCGAGATCCACGATCCACTCGACCGAGTGCGGTTGCTGCTCGGTCGTCGTCGCGGCCATGACGTACTCCACGTCGGATTCGCATGACGAGCGCACCTCCGGGGGCAGCCCGCGCCACGCCGAGCGGTCGAAGCGCTCCTCGGCGAGCGCCATCTGCATCACACCGTCGGTCATGGTGTGGTCGGTCTGCTCGAACAGGTGGCGCCTGGCGTAAGAGACGTCGAGGCGGGCGGCCACGAATCGATCGATCGCGTGGGAGTGGTAGCCGGTCGACGCGATCCGGCCGAGCTCGATCGCGTACGGGGCGGATTCGATCGGCGCTCCGTGAGTCGGCACACCGACGGTCCGCAGGTCGATCGTGAAGGACTGGAAGGTCGCTGCCATGCCAGGTTCGTCGGCCAGCACCTCGACCGGGTTACCGAACGTCATGCGCCGATGCAGGTCGAACACGCTGGTGGGCGAAGACATGTTGCTCAGGTGCTGCCACCACACCCACGCCTCGTAGTCCATCGCCGTCAGCGGCTTCGTCAGCGACCCCGTCAAGAACGCGTAGTCGGTGTCGCGTTCGTTGCCACCCTCCGGGTAGATCACGTGCGAGAAGTACTCGGCGCCGCCTTCGATGAACCAGTCGTCGGCGCCCGTGAAGTCGCCGAAGTCGGCGTATTGGAGGCAATGGACCTGCTCGTGGGCGACCATCTGCATGTACGC
The DNA here is from genome assembly GCA_964592115.1 of uncultured Ilumatobacteraceae bacterium. Lineage (GTDB taxonomy): Bacteria > Actinomycetota > Acidimicrobiia > Acidimicrobiales > Ilumatobacteraceae > Sva-07. The sequence goes on along the minus strand of CAZQCP010000029.1, from coordinate 13,301 downwards.
AGCGTTCAGCGTCGAATCGACGCCGATCGTGATCGCGCACAACCGAGGCGTGACCGCCGCGGCCACACCCCACACCACTTTGCCCTTGTCGTTGTAGACGGTCGCCGGGATGATCAGCACCGACGAGTCCGCGTTGGCGTCGCTCCATGCGTGTCCGGCCTCGACGCTCGTGACGAGCGCCTCCATCGTGACTTCGGCTTGCCGTTCGGCCGCTTGCGGATACACGACCTGCAGCTGCGAGTAGCCGCTTCCGCCCGAGCGATGAACGCGCTGCGACTTCATCTTCCAGCAGTCGACCCGCACCGTGCCGGCCCACGGGAACGCGCTGACCCTCGGTTCCACGCACTCGGCTGCCTGCGCCGGCCGGGCACCGACCGACGGGCGCCGGAGTCCGTTCGGCTCCGTGTCCTGCGGGTCGTCGCCGATCTGGGTTGCAAGTTCTTCGAAGAGCTCCGCCGACGGTGTGAGCTGTGCGAGGAGGCGTTCGATCTCGTCGCGGTCGGCGTCGGGCACGGTGGCGTCGTCGGCGAGATCCGTCGCCAAACGCAAGAGCGAGGTTCCGCTGTGCATGATCACGAGGTCGAGACCCTCGATGCTCGAACGGGAGATCTCCCCGAGCTGGGTCCGCAACAGCGCGATCACACCTTCCGGCTCGGTCCACTCGCCGAGCTCGACGCCGCGACGCACGAAGTCGACGAGGCTGACGAAACGCCCATCGTTCTCCTCGTCGAGCGCCCGCTCGTCGAGGCCGACGATCCCGTCCGGCAGTTCGGGTGGCGTGATCGTGTAGGCGACCGCTTCGGACGTCGCGTCGGAGCCGGCGGCGGGCGACTCGGGGGTGCCGTCTGCGTCCGGTGCGGTCGAGTCGTCGACGACGACCGCCGTCGCATCGGACGGCTCGCTCTCGCCGGAGCACGCGGTCGCCAGCACGAGGCTGCCGACGGCGACGACGAGCGCGCACCGGGCGCGCGCCAAAGAAGGGGTGTTCGGGGGGACCGCCATGGCGACGACCGTAGGCGATCGCGCTGCGAATAGCGATTCGATCGATCAGTGACGCTGGGGCCAGGGCCGCAGCGTTGGTTATTCGGGCGACTCGGCTGACCGACCGACGCTACGGTGCGGCACATGTGCAACTGGCAATCGACGACGACGCCGGACGACCTCCGGCGCTGCCTGCTGCACTGACGCAACCATCAGCCCCGGAGCCGTTGCTCCCGGGTCTGATGCCCACCGCAGCGCTCCGAGGCATCTTCCACGAAGGAGCCCGCTGTGAACGCAGCCAAGCCATCCGCACGACCCGTCGCCGATCCGCCGGCACTCGACCACCGCGACATCAACCGCGACGTCGGCGTGTTCACGACCGACCCGATCGTCGGTTCCGGGCTGCCGATGTGGCTCCCCGCCGGTGCGATCATCCGCCGCGAGCTGGAGCTCTTCGCCGCCGAGATCGCCCGTCACGACGGTTGCCAGCCCGTGTACTCGCCCGTCCTCGCGAAGCGGGCACTGTTCGAGACCTCGGGACATTGGGCGAAGTTCGCCGACGACATGTTCCCGCCGATGGACGTCGGTGGCGAGGAGTTCGTGCTGCGCCCCGCCAACTGTCCGCACCACGCGGTGATGTACGCGTCCGCGCCGCGCTCGTATCGAGAGCTGCCCGTGCGGTTCAACGAGCTGGCGCCGATGTTCCGCTCGGAGCGCTCGGGCGTACTGTCCGGGCTGAGCCGGGTGCGGCAGATCAACCTCGACGACACCCACGTGTTCTGCCGGCCGGACCAGACGGTCGACGAGGTCGATCGGGCGCTGCGTTCGGCGTTGCACGCCCAGGCGGTGCTCGGCCTCGACGTCGACTACATCCGACTGTCTCGCCGCGGCGACGGTGACGGCTTCCTCGGCTCGACCGGCGAGTGGCGACACGCCGAAGGAGCGCTGCGCGACGCCGCCGAGCGAGTGCTGGAAGGATCTCGACTGTCACTCGTCGACGGCCCGGGGGAGGCCGCGTTCTACGGCCCCAAGCTCGACCTCCAAGTGCGCGACGGGCGCGGGCACGACGAGACGATCGCCACCGTGCAGCTCGACTTCAACCAGCCGGAGCGCTTCGATCTCACCTACGTCGCCGACGACGGGAGCCGCCAGCGCGTCGTGATGATCCACCGCGGCACCGTCGGTGCGATGGAGCGCGTGGTGGCGGCGCTGCTCGAGCGGTACCAGGGCCGCTTGCCACTGTGGCTGGCGCCCGTGCAGCTCTGCGTGCTGCCGGTCGGCCCTGCCCACGACGGCGCGGCGCGAGGGGTGCTCGACGACGCGTCGGCCAGCGGCCTGCGCGCCCGTCTCGACGTACACGGCACACTCGGCGCCCGCGTGCGCGACGCCCGCCGGCGGCGCGACTGCGTGCTCGCTGTCGTCGGCGACGACGAGATCGCGTCGGGCAGCGTGCAGGTGATCGACGTCGCCGCTGACTTCCGCGGCGCCATCCCGCGCGACCAGCTCGTGGATCTCCTCGCCGCCGCACGTGTCGAGCGCGTCCGTGCCATCCCGTGGCCGTCGTAGATGTCACGACGGTGTCTGGCACCTTCGTGACGTCGTCGGGTCGCAATCGCTGTCGACCAGATGCCACTCGAGCCGTAGCCTCGCGGCATGACCGAACTGCTCGTGGACTCACCCACGATCGCCGCCAGGTTGCGCGCCGCGCTCCCCGACGACGTCGACTACGCCTCGGCGCGGCTCGTCGACGAACGCTCGGAGCGCCTCGCCGTGCGCCGCAACGAGCTCCAGCCGACGTTCACCGAGTTCGACAGCGGCGTCATGATCTCCATCTGGAACGAGGGTGGGCTCGGGTACGCGGCCACCAGTGATCTCAGCGACAGCGGGCTCGCTGCCGCCGTCGACCGCGCCCGCTACTGGGCGCGCGTCACCGCCGGCGCGATGGCCACGACGCTCGGCCACGTCACCGCGCCGACCGACCACCCGACCGGCACGTACACGTCGCCGGTCGAGGTGACGTGGGACTCGATGCCGCTCGGGGATCGGCTCGACCTGCTGCAGCACCAGTCGCGTCTGCTCGGTATCGACGAGCGCATCGTCGACTGGGGCGCCGGGCTCGTCCGTCGTGACGTCGACCAGCTCGTCGTCACCACGTCACGCGCCGGCGACAGCGGCCGGATCGAGCAGCGATTCCGCTTCGTGTACCCGAGCCTCGAAGCGACCGCCAACGAGGGAACGAACACCCAGACGCGCACGTTCGGTGGCCACGCGTTCTGCGGGCAGGGCGGCGCTGAGGTGCTCGGCAGGTACGGGTTCGGCGATGCGGCCTCGGTCATCGCCCAGCAGGCCCTCGAACTGCTCACCGCGCCCAACTGCCCGTCCGGTGTGATGGACCTGCTGCTCGCGCCCGACCAGATGATCCTCCAGATCCACGAGTCGATCGGGCACCCGCTCGAGCTCGACCGGATCCTCGGCGACGAACGCAACTATGCCGGCACGAGCTTCGTCACGCCCGACATGTTCGGTACGTACCAGTACGGCTCCGAGCTGCTCAACGTGACGTTCGACCCGACCGTGCCGGGGCAGCTCGCCTCGTACGCGTTCGACGACGACGGCACGCCCGCCGAGCGGCAACACCTGATCGAGAACGGCATCCTCGTGCGCGGTCTCGGGGGCGAGGTGTCGCAGCGCCGCAGCGGCATCCCGGGCGTCGCCAACTCACGGGCCCAGAACTGGAACCGGCCGCCGATCGACCGGATGGCGAACCTCAACGTCGAGCCCGGCGAGTCGACGCTCGACGAGCTGATCGCCTCGATCGAGCACGGCGTGTACATGCACACGAACAACTCGTGGTCGATCGATGACAGCCGCAACAAGTTCCAGTTCGGGTGCGAGTACGGCCAGGTGATCGAGGACGGCAAGGTCACCGGCGTCGTCCGCAATCCCGGCTACCGCGGCATCTCGTCGACGTTCTGGCGCAACCTGTCGGGCGTCGCCGACCGCGACAGCTTCACGGTCATGGGCACGCCGAACTGCGGCAAGGGCGAGCTCAACCAGATGGTCGGCACCGGCCACGCATCACCGGCGTGCAGGTTCTCGAACGTCGAGGTCTTCGGCGGTGAGTCGTGAGTGGCGCCGAGATCCTCACATCGCCGGCGGCTGACGACCAGGGCTACTTCGATCGACTCGTCGCCGACGCCACCGCGGCGCTCGTCGGCGAGGAGGTGCTGCTGGCCAACGTCGCCGGCGAACGGACCGACTTCATCCGCCTCAATCACGGCGACGTGCGCCAGGCGGGCACGGTCGACCAGCGCACCCTCACCGTCGACCTCGTGGAGGGTCAGCGCCACGTCGCCGGCCGCATCCGCCTGACCGGCGAGCACGACGTGGACCGGGCGCGCACGGTGGTGTTGCTCGCCGAGCTTCGAGAGCGTCGCAGCCACGTGAGCGCGGACCCGTTCCTCCTCTACAACACCGAGCCTGTGTCGAGCGAGCGGATCGAGCGCGGTGCGGTGCCCGATCCCGCCACCGCACTGGCCGACATCCGCTCCGCGGGGAACGGACGCGACCTCGTCGGTATCTACGCCGCTGGCGACACGTTCAACGGCTTCGCCAACAGCCTCGGCCAGCGCAACTGGTTCCAGTCGTCGACGTTCAATCTCGACTGGTGCTTCTACCTGCGCGCCGACAAGGCGGCGAAGAACCTGTACGCCGGGTTCGACTGGGACGACGACACCTTCGCCGCCAAGGTCGACTGGTCGACGCAACAGCTGGCGGCGCTCGAACGCGAGCCGGTGAGCTTGTCCCCAGGCGAGTACCGCACGTACCTGGCGCCGCGGGCGATGGAGGAGCTGCTGCAGCTCATGTCGTGGTACGGCGCGTTCGGGATGGAGGCGCATCAGACCCGCCAGACCCCACTGCTACGGATGATCGTCGACGGCGAGCGGCTCTCGCCCAAGCTGTCGATCAGCGAGGAGACGGCCGCCGGCGTTGCCCCGAACTTCCAGTCGGCGGGCTTCGTCCGCCCCGACCGCGTGCCGCTGATCGTCGACGGCGAGTATGCCCAGACGCTCGTGTCACCGCGCTCGGCGCGCGAGTACGGCGTGGAGACGAACGGCGCGACCGGACACGAGTTCCCCGAGTCGGTGGCGATCGCTCCGGGCGACATCCCGACACGGGCGGTGAACGAGGCGCTCGGCACGGGACTGTTCGTCGGCAACCTCTGGTACACGAACTTCTCCGACCGCGCCGCCTGCCGCACCACCGGGATGACCCGCTTCGGCACGTTTTGGATGGACGACGGTGAGATCGTCGCGCCGGTCAACGTGTTGCGCTTCGACGACACCGCGTTCAACCTCTTCGGCGATGGGCTCGTCGGCCTGACCGACGAGGCCGAGATGCTGCTCGACACCGAGACCTACGGTGAGCGCTCGACGTCGAGTGCCCGCTTGCCCGGCGCAGTGGTCGGTGCGATGCGGTTCGTGTTGTAGCCGATTGCATCTGGGGTCAGACACCAGATGCAACCGCGCACCATCGCCAGGCCGGCCACCGTCACGGGTGTTGTTGCATCTGGTGTCTGACCCCGGATGCAATCTGACCCTGGATGCAATGCCCGCCAGCAGCGGGGCCGTGGTTGCCGGGGCTCGGTGTGGCCAGTACGGTCGACGGCGTGACGGTTCGCCGTCCGTGCACCATCCGCCCCTCAATCGAGCAGGACAGCACCATGAAGAAGATCCTCGTACTCCTCGCGATCATCGGCGCCATCGCGGCTGCCGCCAGCGCCTTCAAGCGCGACGACGTCAAGGCGGGCGCCAAGCGGGCCAGCGAGACCGCGAGCAAGGCCGCCCACCAGGCCAAGGACAAGATCGGTCCCGCCGCAGACAAGGCGGCGAACACGGTCAAGAGCGCCGCCGACAAGTCGGCGGACAAGGTCGATGGGGCTGCGGGTGCGGCGACCGATGCGGTCGACGCCGCCGCCGACAAGGTTGCCGACGCAGCGTCGAACTGACCGACGTCGCGGCCCGTCCGCGACCGCTGGCGTGTGCCAAGGTGGGCGGCCATGGCTCCACGCATCGTCGGCGCCGGCCTCGGCCGCACCGGGACTCACTCGTTGAAGATCGCCCTGGAGCGCCTGCTCGGTGGCACCTGTCACCACATGGCTGAGGTCTTCGGGCACCCTGACGAACTCGTCGTGTGGGAGGCGGCAGTGCGCGGCGATCCCGTTGACTGGCGGACTTCGCTGTCCCAGTACTCGGCGATCGTCGACTATCCCGGCGCGGCCGTGTGGGGGGACATCGCCGACGCCTTTCCCGACGCGCTCGTGCTCTTGTCGACGAGAGCGACAGCGCAGGAGTGGTGGGACAGCGTCAGTTCGACGATCCTGCTCCCCCACCACGGCGACGAAGGCGACTTCATGGCCCGCTGGCAGGCGATGGTGCAGCAGATGTTCGCCGCGACGCTGGGTGACGATCTGACCGACGCCGACGCGGTGATGGCGGCGTACGAGCAACACAACGCGCACGTACGAGCCTCCGTGCCGGCCGATCGACTCATCGAGTACCAGCCGGGCGACGGCTGGGTGCCGTTGTGCGCCGCGCTCGGCGTCGACGTCCCCGACGAACCATTCCCCAGAACCAACTCCCGCGACGAGTTCCGCGCCAGGGCCGGCCTCGAATAAGCAACGGGGTGGGGACGGGGCCCAACCTGTTGCTTGTTCGCCAGCCGTGTCACACATCCCGATGACTCGATGGTTTGATCGGGTGTGACGTTCGACGAGTTCGCCCGACGCGACGCAGCACGTCTGCGCGCCGGGCTCGTCGCCGCCTACGGTCCCGACATCGGCGCCGACGCCGCCGCTGAGGCGATGGCGTACGCGTTCGAGCATTGGGAGCGGGTCGGGGCGATGGCGAACCCGGCCGGCTATCTGTACCGGGTCGGCCAGAGCGAAGCCCGGCGTCACTTCCGGCCGCGGGCGTACCTCCCAGCGACGCCAGCACCGGGGATGCCGCACTTCGAGCCGGCGCTGGCCCCGGCGCTCGAGGCACTGACCGAGCCGCAGCGGGTCGGGGTCGTGCTCGTCCACGCCCTCGGCTGGACGCTGCGCGAGGCCGCGGACGTGCTCGACGTCGACGTGTCGACACTGCGGACGCACATCAGCCGGGCGATGACGAAGCTGCGCACAGCGCTGGAGGTCACCAATGCCTGACGACGTCGAACGCCAGCTCGCCGCCTTCGGCGAGACGCTGCGTGCCCGATCGTCCGAGTCGATCACCCGCAGCACTCAAGACGCCACTGGCTCGCCGGGAGAACCGGGGGTGCCGACCTCCACCCCGCGTCGCTGGTGGGCCGTAGCGGGTGCAGCCGCGATCGTGTTGGCAGCGATCGCCGGCTTCGTCGCGCTCGACCGTCGGACCCAGGACGACTCGGACATCACCCCGATCGACACCAGCGACGCGATGCCCATCACCGTCGAGCCTCCCCCGGCGACGGTCACCGATCCCGAGTCCATGACATCGAACACGCCGGAGACGACCGAGCCGACAGACACGCTCCCCGAAGCGGAACCCGCCGCGGGACGGTGGACCCAGGAGTGCGCTGAGCAGATCGGCACGATGCGCTCCTACCCGGCAGACCTCCGCGACCTCGATCAGCCGTTCGGTCCTCTCGCACCCGAGCCCAGCCTGCGCGTCGTGTACCCGGAGCCGACCACAGATCTTCCCGGGTTCAGCGCACCGGTGTCACACGTGGCTCGGGTCCCCTGGGGCACGCTGATCCGGCTGACATCGCCGTCACCGGAGCATCAGGTCGTCGCCGTCGTCAACGACGATGGGTCAATCCGATGGCGCCGATGCCTACCCGACAGCTCCGGTTGGTTGTCCAACGTCGACGGCGAGGCAGGCGTCGCCCACCTGAAGGTGTATCCGACGGCGACGCAGGCCGAGGAGTGGTGGACGTTCGATCTGGCGACCGGCAACCATGTCGCCAGCGATCGCCCTCCCGCGGGCGTCGAGGCGACCGAGCCTCCACCAGCGGAGATCGGCTTCTTCTTCGATCCTGCCAGCTCCCACCTGCGACGAGTCGGGTCGGACGACGCCCAGCGTTGGGAGCGAGTCGACCTCGCCGACACGCCAGGCGAAGGTTTCCGTGTCGACGCCGAGTGGCCGAAGCGGAGCGGGCAGCCGGCCCTCGTGCGCGCCTGCCTCGCCGCCACGGTCGATCCGGAGGGTGAGGGCTACTGCGACTACGCGTTGCTCGGGATCGACCCCGACGATGGCAGCACGGTGTGGCAGCTCGACGGGAACTACGGCGTGTCGCTCGTGGCCGACGGGTACGCGATCGTCACCGACCCCGGGGGCCCGGAGTCGACGTACCAGTTGATCGACCTGCGTACGGGCGAACGGGTTCCCGACGGGATCTCCGATGCGCCGGGCGCGTTCCTGGCGGAGTGTTGTGGCGGCGGCGACTACAACCGGGTCGAGCGCGAGGACTCGGTCGCCTGGACCATCGCGAGTCACTGGCTCGACGTGTGGTTCCCGGCGGATCATCCGGGGCCGGGCGTGACGGTCGACTTGTTCGGCGGAGCGACCGATCCGAGCATCACCGCCACGCGCCACTGGATCAATGTCGACAGCGACTGCGGCGACGAGCGGTGCACGCCGATCCGCTCGATCGGGCGTGGCTTCTCGCCGGGAAGCACGGTCACGGTCCGTTGCTGGCAAGCCGACGGTGTCGATTGGACACAGGTCGGGGAAGAAGCCGAGCTGGCCGTCGGCCCCGACGGTTCGGCCGCCGTCGACGGCCCGTGCGTCGCGCCGATGAACCTCACCGGCATGACGGCCTATCGCGTGACCTTCGACGACATCGCGTCCAACGCCGTCGACGGCTGAGTGGTGCTCACGCACAAGTTCACGAAATGCGATCGGTCGGTACCGACGGGGTGGTCTCTGCGAGGCTGGCGGTCGATGGGAGGAGACCGATGGACCTGAAGCTCCAAGGCAAGCGCGTGATCGTGACCGGAGGAAGTCGAGGCATCGGCAGAGCGATCGCCGAGACCTTCCTCGGCGAAGGGGCTCGCGTGGCGATCTGCGCTCGCGATGCGGAGGCGCTCGCATCGACCGCAGCCGAGCTCGACGAACTCGGCGAAGTCCATCAGCGCCGCGCCGACATGGCTGATCCCGGCGGCCCTGCCGAGTTCGTGGACTGGGCCGTTGCGGCGCTCGGCGGGCTCGACGTGGTGGTGTCGAACGTCAGCGCACAAGCAGGCAACGACTACGCCGCCTCCTACCGGGTCGACATCGAGGGCGTGAACTCGCTGATCCGTGCTGCGCTGTCCAACATGGCCGACCACGACGATGCCAACATCGTCTGCATCGGCTCCCGCGCCGGCAACGTCGGCGTGCCGTGGATGCCCGCCTACGCGGCGGTCAAGGCAGCTACCGTCAGCATGGTCAAGTCGCTGTCGCTCGAGGTCGCCCGTCGGGGGATCCGGGCGAACGTGGTCTCCCCCGGGGACGTGATCTTCCCGGGCGGCACGTGGGATCGCGCCCAGCAGGACAACCCGAAACTGTTCGACGGCATCATGCGGGAGAACCCGTTCCGCCGACTCGCCCGCCCCGACGAGATCGCTGACGTCGTCGCGTTCATCGCCAGCCCGCGTGCGAGCTTCGTCACCGGAGCAAACATCATGGTCGACGGCGGCGCAACGAGGGGTCTCCAGATCTGACCGGCGGTCGGCAGCCCGGTCGGAGCGACGACATATCGTTGCCCGAACCATGGTCGTTCCCCCACCCTCACCCTCCACTGCTCAATACGTGAACACGCCCGGCGTCGTGGGTGTCGAAGGTCCCGTCGTCGTCATCGACGTCATCCGTGCGTTCTCGACCGCGGCGTACGCGTTCGGCGCTGGCGCCAAGTGCATCTACCTCGTGTCCTCGGTCGAGGAGGCCTTGGCCTTCAAGGCCGTCCGCGCCGGCGCGATCGCCATGGGCGAGGACCGTGGACTTCGACCCGAGGGTTTCGATCTGCCGAACTCGCCGGCGATGGCCGCCGCCTTCGACATGGACGGCCGGACCGTGGTGCAGCGCACGTCGGCGGGCACGCAGGGCGTCGTCGCTGCGTCGTCGGCGACCCGTCTGTGGTGCGCGAGCCTGGTCTGCGCCTCGGCCACGGCGGCGGCGGTGCAGGCCACGGGCTTGGGCCCGCCCACCTACGTGATCACCGGCTGGTTCGCCGATCGAGCAGACCGACCAGGCTCCGACGACCGACTCACCGCTGAGCACATCGAGGCGATCCGCCTCGGTGAACCGGCCAATCCCGCCGACGTCGCCCGTCTCGTCGCCGAAAGCGACGAAGCCACACGGACCCTCGCCCTCGGACCGGACCACTGCCACCCCGACGACATCTCGCTCGCCGTCGACGTCGACCGGTTCGCGTTCGCCATGGAGGCGACCCGCGACGACCTCGGGCTGCGGCTCGACCGGGCCGACACGACGTGATCACCTCCCAATCGGCGCGTCACGCGTGGCCGGGTCGAGCCGACCCGGACCGGTCCGGATGTTGATCGTCGACGTCGCCAACGTGATCGGCTCACGGCCGACGGGGTGGTGGCGCGATCGGCCGGGCGCGACACGACGATTCACGGATCGCGTGCGGGCATCGGTGCACGCTGGGAGCGTGGACGCTCCCATCACGCTCGTCGTGGAAGGCCGGGCGCGCGCAGGCGTCGAGGAGTCGGACATCGATGGCGTCGTCGTCGTGCACGCGTCCGCGGACGGCGACGGCACGATCGCCGAATTGACCACGATGCACGATGACGTGGTCGTCGTCACCGCCGACCGCGGTCTCGCAGTTCGAGTCCGGGCCGCGAACGGCAACGTCGTCGGGCCGAACTGGCTCCTCGACCGACTCGTCGACTGACGAGCAGCTCGCTCCGATCAGCGACGACCTCGACGGACTTCAAGGACGGCACTGGCAGACTCGGATGCCCTCTCGCCAACACGGCGGAAATCTTCTCGAACGGACCCGCTCGACCGCCGAACTGTGTCACACCCCCTCGTCAGAATGGGGGCATGGATCCGATCCGAGTTCCGTCGCCGGCCGAGCTGGCCGCACTGTCGGGAGCGGAGTTGGACCGTGCGCTCGTCGAGCTCGAGTCGGCCCGCCGTCGACTCGAGGCTGCGTACGTGGCGCTCGTCGACCGGGCCGAAACGACCAAGCGATACGCGCCCGACGGGCATGCCTCGGTCCGCGGCTGGGTCTTGGCCCTGACCGACTCGTCGCCGACCGAAATCCAGCGCCGGCTGCAGACGATGCGCGCTCTGCGCGACCTGCCCGACGTCGCGGCGGCACTGGCCGACGGGCGCGTCGGCGTGGAGCACGTCCGCGAGATCGCCAAGGTGCACGCCAACCCACGGATGCACGAGATGGTGGTCGAGGGCGACGATCGCCTCCTCCGCCACGCCCACCGCGGGTTCGCGCACTTGAGCGATGTGCTGACGAGGTGGGTGCAGTTCGGCGATCCCGACGGATGGAAGCGTCGCCAGCGCAGCGCCGATCACGAGCGCGACGCCAATGTGTTCCACAAGGACGGGACCGTCCGCATCCATGCCCACTGTGGCACCGTTCAAGGCGCCGCGATCATGGAGATCTTCCAGCGACAGTGCGACGCTGAGTTCCTGACCGACTGGGAGGCTGCTCGCGCCGCGCACGGTGCTGATGCGCATACGGGCCACCTCGCTCGGACCGACGCGCAGCGACGGATGGACGCGCTCCACCACCTGCTGGAGCAGGCGGTGGCCGTCCCGGCCGATGCCAAGCTGCCCGATCCGGTGGTCGACTATGTGATCACTCACGACGTCTACGACGCGGAGCTCGCCGCGCTCGCCACCGGCACATGGGCCGAGGCGGCGACCATCGACGACGTCGACAGCCGACGCTGCGAAACCTCCACCGGGATCCCGCTCGATCCTCGCGAGGTCGTGCTGGCCTCGCTGCAAGGACACATCCGACGCCTCGTCATCGACGCCGATCGTCGCGTCATCGACATGGGCCGCAAGCGGCGCTTCACCGGAGGCGCCCGAGATGCGGTGTTCCTCGGCGAAGGGCGACGATGTATCTGGCCCGGCTGCGGGCGCAACTCCCATCGGAACCAGGTCGATCACACCCGAGACCACGCCCACGGCGGCCTCACACGGCCCGACAACGGCGGCCCCGCCTGCGGACGCCACAACCGGCACAAGAACCGCGGATATACGGTCCGCCGCGACCCGGACGGCACCTGGCACACGTACCGGCCCGACGGCACCGAACTCACCGAGCCCGCCGCCTGACCGACGAATGCCACCTCGCAGCCAGGCCCCACTGATTCCCCGCTTGCCCGAGCGCAGTTCGAACTCCGCACGCCACCTTCGGGCGTCATGACCGTGCGGCGCGGGCGGCCGTCGCGGCCCGTTGCAGCCATTTCGGCGGGTCGCCGTAGGCCTGGAACTTGATGAGCCGTCCGTTGGCGCAGTCATCGACGAGTTGGGCCATCCGGCGGTCGCGGGTGACCTGCTGCTTGGCCGAGCACACCCAGGCGATGCAGACCTTCCGATACGACGGCGTTGCCTCGGCCCAGAACGCCGACGCACTGGCATCGGCGGCCAGCAGGGCAGCGTGCTCCATGCTGAGTTCGCCGGCGGCGTTCTCGTGGGAGTAGATGCCCGTGCGATCGGGACGACGAGCCTCGTACGCAGCGATGCCCGCCGGCGCCATGCGTCCTGCGGCGAGGAGCCGCTCGACGATCTCGACGTTCACCTTCGACCAGGTGCTCCCTCTGCGCCGCGGCGTCCACCGCTGGCGGCGGGCGTCGTCGTCGATGCGCTCGGACTTGGAGTCGATCCACCCGAACGCCAGCGCCTCGCGCACTGCTGCGTCCCAGGTGAGGCCGCGGTCGGCGACGTGGCGCTTGTTGAGGCCCATCCACAGCTCGGGCTCCGTGTCGTGATGCGCTTCGAGCCAGGCGCGGAACTCCTCGGGCCCGGTGAAGAAGAGCGCCGGCCGCTCCTCGGTACCACCGAGCCGTCCGATGCGCCGTCGTGTCACCGATCCAGGATGCCACGACGGTCAGTCCGTGTCGTCGGCCAGGAGCTCGTCGAGGAAGCCACTCGGGTCGTCGAGGAAGTCCTTCGTGATGTGGACGGTGTCGATCTGTGCCCACGACGTCGCGGCGGAGGCGAGGTGTTCCCGAACGAGCGACGCGCCGCTGGTCGTGAAGGTCCGACGCACAGCCCGCGAGCCGACGTCTCCACCGATTGCATCCGGGGTCAGACACCACATGCAAC
>CAZQCP010000028.1:0-27174 GCA_964592115.1 uncultured Ilumatobacteraceae bacterium | reverse complement strand
GTCGAGGTCGCCGATCTCGAGCGGGCGGCCGCGGTCGCCGCGACATATGCGGCCCTCGAAGCGGCACGGTCCGACGCGGCGGTGAGCGCTCCGGACGTCGGGCGGTGGGCGCGACTGACCGCATTCCTCGAACGACCTCGGCGTCTCGTGGCGACCGAACCCACCGACGTGGCGCCTGCTGCTCGCTGGGCCGCCGGCGGCGCGGCGATCGCCACCACTGGCCTCCTCGTCGGTGCCCTCGATTCACCGCGCTTCGTGCTGCCACTGGTCGCCGCAGCAATCGCCCTCGGTGCGCTCGTGTCGGTCCGCCTCGCTCGCGGCGCTGATGGACGTCCCCTGTGGATGCGGGTGGCGATCGCGCTGACGCTCGTGGGAGCGCTCGCGCTGATCGTCGCCGACGCCTCCGATGTCGACAGCCTGCTCGCCGCGTTGCGCGGCCCGATGCCGAACCTATTGCTGCTCCTCGTGGTGCTCCACGGCTTCGAGATCCTCGACCGCCGAACGCTGCGCGCCCATCTTGCGATCACGCTCGTCGTCAGCACGTATGCGGCGGGCCTGCGGATCGACGCTGCCCTCGGGCCATGGCTCGCAGCGTGGGGAGTCATGTTCACCGCCGCGTTCTTGCTCACCGGGCGAGCCCGACGCCAACGCCACGACCAGCGCTCACCGGATCCGCACGCAAGCCGGGTCGAGCGCCGGCGACCGACGCTGTCCAGCACCGCTCGCGGTGTCGCGTGGACCGGGTTCGGCGCCGCCGCGACCCTCGCCTTGCTCGCCGTCGTGCCGGTGCCCGACGGGCCGGCCCGCCTCGGCCTCCCCGCGCTCTCGGTCGATGCGCCATCGGCCGCCAACCCAGGAGCACTCGTCGGCGCCGACGGCACCCCGGTCGACTTGGGCGACGATCCGGCCCGCGCTCCCCGAGGTGCGGTCACGGGCTATCCGGGGTTCACGGAGACGCTCGACACGTCGATCCGTGGCACCCTCGGCGACGAGACGGTCATGCGCGTGCGTTCGCCCGAGCCTGCGTTCTGGCGCGGGCAGACGTTCGCCGAGTTCGACGGTCGCCGCTGGCACGTCGACGAACGCGAGGGGATGCCACAGGACGGTCCGCTGATCGAGGTCGCCCCCGTGCTCGGCGACGCGCCGACATCGCCGATCGAGTCGCGTGAGCTGATCCAGACCTACTACGTCGAACAGGACCTCCCGAACGTCGTGTTCGCTGCGCCGCGGCCGACGCAAGTGATCTTCGACGGCACGGTGTGGACGCGCCCGGACGGCGCGCTGCGTTCCGACGTCACCCTCCGCGCCGGGTCCGTCTACACGGTGGTGTCGCAGCGGTTGCAGGTCGACGCCACCGCATTGCGCTCCCAGGGTGATCTCGGTGCCCTGTTCGACCAGTACCGGGCGGCGACGGGCGACGAGACGATCGATCAGTTCCTGCAGCTCCCGTCGTCGACGACGCCGCGGACGATCGAGCTCGCGAGCGAGCTGCGCATCGCTGGAGAGCCGACCTACGACACGATCCAGCGCTACCAGGCGTGGATCGCCGCCAATGTCGAATACGACCTCGACGCGCCGGTCCCTGGCGACGGCGACGACGCCGTGGACGACTTCCTCTTCGAGAGCCGGCGTGGGTTCTGCGAGCAGATCGCGTCGGCGCTGACGATCATGTTGCGCAGCCAGGGCGTGCCCGCACGCTTGGCCACCGGGTACGTGTCGGGTGAGCGCGATCGCGTGTCGGGAGTGTGGAACGTGCGCGCCAGCGACGCTCACGCGTGGGTCGAGGTGTGGTTCCCGCAGACCGGCTGGCAGGCGTTCGACCCGACGGCGTCCGTGCCACTCGCCGCCGATGCGGGACGCGGCACCGTCGGTGGCGACGTCGCTAGCGCGGCGGTGAGCTGGGTCGTCGATCACCGGGTGGCGCTCGGCGTGCTGATGATCGTGGGACTGGCCGGCTGGGTCACGGTGGCCTGGATCGGTCGGCTCGTCGATCGCCGGCGCCGGGGTCGGTGGGGGCGGTTGCAGGATCGCTTCGCCGCCCTCGGCCCACCCGACGCGCTGACCAACCCGGCACGGGCCGAGGTGCTCCCCCACGAATGGGACACCGACGCGGTTGCCGTGGCCGACGCGCTCGACCGGGTCGCCTTCGATCCGGCGTGGGTCGACGACGACGCCGAGTACGAACGCACACGCTCCGCCGTCGCCACCCTCGAACGCGCCGTGCGCGAATGAGCAACGGGTCGGGGCCCGTCCCCTCCCCGTTGCTTACTTCGACGAGATGCGCTGGCGGAGCGCGGCGAGGCGCTCGGCGAACCACGGCTGGCGCGTGCTCCACAACTGCGGTTCGAGCTCGCGGGCGACCGCGGCGGGATGGTCGTCGATGTCGGCCATCGCCTGGATCGTCGCCTTCGTCGTGATCGCCAGTTCACGCGGTGCCGATGCGGCGCGAGCGGCGAACTCGTGGGCGGCTGCGAGCAGATCGTCGGCAGGAACGCTGCGATACGCGAGGCCGATCCGCTCGGCCTCCTTGCCATCGAGCACCTGGCCGAACACGACGGTCGCCATCGCTGCCTGGGGTCCGGCGATCCGGCGCAGCATCCACGTGTGACCGCCACCCGGGTGGATGCCGATCTGCAAGAACCGGGTGTCGAGCTTGGCCGTGTCGGCGACGAGGCGCACGTCGCACCCGAGTGCCAGGTTCATGCCGGCGCCGACCGCCGCGCCGTTGACCGCGGCGAGCGTCGGCAGCGGGCTGCGGGCGATGCGCAAGAAGCCCTCGTAGATCGACCCCAAGCTGTCGCCTGACGCCTCGGCGAGGTTGCCGAGGTTGGCACCCGCGCAGAACGCCGGCGGCGTGCCGGTGACGACGACCGCACCGACCGTTTCGTCGGCTTCGAACGCGTCCATCGCGGCGATGATCTCGGCCACCATCGGTGCCGTCAGCGTGTTTCGCTCGTCAGGGTTGTTCAGCGTCAACGTGCCGACACCGTCGGCGATCTCGGTCAGCACGAGCGTGGCGTTCGTCATCGGGCCAGTGTTGCACGAGGCTCGCCGTAGTTCCCCGTTCGCCTCCGTTAGCCTGATGAACGCGCATGTTGGACCATGTCTTCACCGATGCGATCAGCGCCCTGCGCGACGCCTTCGAAGCCGCATTCCTCGAACGGCAGGCTTTCGAGGAGCACTTCCAATCCGACGTCCTCCTCGGCGACCTCACGTGGGAGACCAGCTACGGGTTGCCGGGCGAAGGGGAACCGCCGCGGGTCGTCGCCCACATCACGTTCGACTGGCCCGCGTGGAGCCAGGCTGCCTACCGGCAGTGGTACGTCGAAGAGGAGCTGGAGAAGCGACCGGCGATCGAGATGGAGATCGTGCTGCGCATCCAACGCCTCGCCGCGCCGATCGACGCGGGCATGTTGTATGCGGCGGTGCCCGAGCAGAGCCCGCTCGTCGGCGACGACCGCCTGGAGCGCGCCGGCATCACGTCGGAGACCGCCCATCCGGACACGGCGGTCGACCCGCTGGACCTCACGACCGAGTACGCCGCCGAGATCACGTACGAGGGGCTCTACGAGCTCGCCGAAGAGACCGTCGCCGACGGCACCAGCACGCTGCTCGACGAGCACTTCGGCGCGCTCGGTGGATGGATCGCCTCGACGCTGGTGAAGCTCGGCGACCTCCGGCTCGCCTTCCTCCCCGCCGACGATCTCGCCTGACACGCGCGAGGATGTCGCATGTCTGACGACGAGGTGTTGTACAAGGTCGCCGACCGGATCGCGACCGTCACGTTGAACCGACCAGCGGCGCGCAATGCGCTATCGAGCGCAGTACTGGCTCTGCTCCCCGATCTCCTCCGGCGAGCCGAGGACGACGACGATGTGGACGTCATCATCCTCACCGGTACCGACCCAGCGTTCTGCGCCGGGCTCGACCTGAAAGAGCTCGGATCGTCGGGCGGCAACCTCAGCGGAGGGAGCGGTGCCGACGGCGGCCGCAACCGTGACGGCGTACGCGGCCCGTTCCCCCGCCTGACCAAGCCGCTGATCGGTGCGGTCAACGGCGTCGCCATCACCGGCGGGTTCGAGCTCGCGCTCAACTGTGACTTCCTGATCGCCAGCGAGCACGCCAAGTTCGGCGACACGCACTCCCGTGTCGGGGTGATGCCCGGCTGGGGGCTCACGGTGCTGCTCCCGCAGGCGATCGGCGTACGCCGGGCGCGGGAGATGAGCTTCACCGGCAACTTCATGCTCGCCGATGAAGCGCTCGCGTTCGGGCTCGTCAACCACGTCGTCGCCCACGACGAGTTGATCCCGTTCACCCGGGCGATCGCCGCCGACATCATCGGCAACGACCAGCCCGGCGTACGCCAGATCCGCTCGACCTACGCGCAGATCGCCACCGACGACGACCACTGGGAGATCGAGGCGCGCGACAGCAGGATGTGGCAGCGGTCGAACTTCGACCCATCGAGGGTCGCCGAGCGCCGAGCAGCCATCCAAGCCCGCGGCCAACAGCAGTAGCCCGCCCAGCCCGTTGCATCCGGGGTCAGACCCCACATGCAACCCGAGGCGAGCGGCGCGTGACCTCACCGGATTGCATCCGGGGTCAGACCCCACATGCAACGGGTCACGCTCTCGGTGGGGTCTGACCCCGGATGCAATCAGATGGAGGCGCCTTGGTCGCGGAGGACGTCGCGGATCGCCTGGGCGATGTCGATCGCCAGGATCTCGGCGCCCGTGGTGTTGAGGTGGAAGCCGTCGTCGGCGCGCACGTCTTTGCCCTGACCGTCGCGCGGGTCGATCACGAACTCGGCCCAGTTGCCGTCGCGGCCGGAGAACCGCTTCCATGTGTCGATGAAGATCACGCCAGGACGTTCGGCGGCCGCCGCCTTCGCCGCCTGATCCTGGTGGACGAGTCGCGCCGTGACCTCGGGGTTGTCGTCGTTGGGGATGCCGACCCACACCACGGTGCGCCCACCCTCGAGCAGCTGGTCCATCACCGCGCCCGCCCGCGCCTCGTACTCCGCCGTCCACCCGTCGGGGTTGGACTCGGGGTAGCCGAACAGGTCGTTGCCCGCCGCGTCGCGCAAGATGTTGGCGTCGTTGCCGCCGAACGTGGCAACGACGATGTCGGGGGCGACCGCCGGGAGGATCTCGTCGATGTGCGCCGGCCAGTCGAAGAAGTCCGGACGGGCGAGCCCCGATGACACCTTGTAGTCGAGCTGTGTCTCGATGATGCCGGTGCCGTCGAGCAGCGTCTGCAGGTACGGGCCGAACGTGCCGGCGTCGCTGTCGCCGACGATCAGCACCTTCGACGGATTGGCGGCCGAGGGCGGCCCGGTCGCCTCCGGCTCGGTCACGGTCGGCTCGGTCGGCGACGGGCCGAGTGCACCCGCGGTGCCGGTGTCCGCGGGGTCGACGGCGTCCGCATCAGACGCCGCAGCGGCCGAGTCGCCATCGGTCGCGGCGTCGGCATCGGCGCCACCGTCGTCGCCGAGCAGCCACCCCGCGCCGCGCACGAGGCCGAACACCAGCAGTGCGACGATGCCGAGCGCAACGACGCGGCGCACGAGGTACCGGCGGCGGCTGTGTCGACGCGGCGGCGACGCTCCCCGAACGCCACCGGACGACCCGGAGGACGACCCGGATGACGACCCGGATGACGACCGTGTGGACGCGCGGCGGGTCGAACGGGCGGACGATCGCGCAGGGTGCGACGAGGGGGATGGCGCAGGCGCGCGGCGGTCAGACACGGGCGTCCCCAACGATACGGCTCTGACCGTGCACACCGTTGGATGTCGCGGGGCACACCGGTGCCCACGACATCCGCCCACGACACTGGGTGCACGCGCAGCGCCGTACGGTGACCGCGCGCTGGCTCGGGGTGACCAGCGGGTAACTTAGCGGCACGTGAACTGCCGGAACAGGCCGGCCAGGCGTACCCAACACCCAACCTGCCCAACCCATTCTGAAGGGGAGAACATGATCAAGAGCAAGAAACTGCTCGCCGTCGGTGTGATCGCCGCACTCGGCCTCGCCGCATGCGGCAGTGACGACGACGGAGGTACCTCGTCCAGCGAGGCGCCGTCGGACACCGATGCACCCGCCAGCACCGACGCGCCGGCGAGCGACGTCAACGTCGGCGTCGTCTACGACATCACCGGCCGTGGCGACCGCTCGTTCAACGACGCGGCCGGTGCCGGTCTCGACCAGGCCGCTGCCGAGCTCGGCGTCAACGCGTCCGAATCCACGCCGACCGGCGACGGCGACCGCGCCGAGCGCGTCCAGGGCCTCGTCGACGAAGGCAACGGCCTCGTCATCGGCGTCGGCTTCCTGTTCGGCGACGCGATCACCGCAGCGTCGGCAGCCAACCCGGACACCAGCTTCGCCATCATCGACTCGGTCGTCGAGGCCGACAACGTGGCCTCGCTCGTGTTCGCCGAGCACGAGGGCTCGTTCCTCGTCGGTGCCGCTGCGGCACTCAAGTCACAGACCGGCATCGTCGGATTCATCGGTGGCGTCGAGAACGACCTCATCCAGCGGTTCCAGGCGGGCTTCGAGGCCGGCGTGGCCGCGGTCGATCCCGACATCGAGGTGCTCGTCAACTACATCAGCCAGCCGCCGGACTTCTCGGGCTTCAACGACCCGACGAAGGGCAAGGAGCTCGCGACCGCGCAGTACCAGGCGGGCGCCGACGTGATCTACTCGGCCGCCGGTGGCTCGGGCCTCGGCGCGTTCGAGGCGGCCGCCGAAGCCGGTGCGCCCGGTGAGGTGTGGGCGATCGGCGTCGACTCGGACCAGTACAACCTGGTCTCGGCCGAACTGCAGCCGTACATCCTCACGTCGATGCTCAAGAAGGTCGACGTCGCCACGTTCGAGACGATCAAGGCCTTCGCCGAAGGCACGTTCCAGGGCGGCGTCCAGGTCTTCGACTTGGCCTCCGACGGTGTCGGCTACTCGACGTCGGGCGGCTTCGTCGACGACATCGCCGACCAGCTCGACGACTTCGCCGCACAGATCGTGGCCGGCGACATCGAGGTGCCCCAGGCGCCTTGATCATCACCTGACGCTTCACACGTCGCACTCGGTGCCCGTCCGGTTCGCCGGGCGGGCACCGTCGCGTCCGGGACGGATTGCATCCGGATTGCATCCGGGGTCAGACCCCACATGCAACCCGCACCAGCGCCAGACAGCCAACACGATGTGTCCCGTTGCATGTGGGGTCTGACCCCGGATGCAATCCGACCCCGGACGCACTCCGCGCACGGTTGTGAGGCCTGACCATTCAGAATCGACTAGAAAACACGCAATGACCGAGCAGGCGGCAGCGGGAACGATCGACGGTTCGGTCGCCATTCGCCTCACCGACATCGTCAAGCGGTTCCCCGGTGTGATCGCCAACGACGGCGTCAACCTCACCGTACGCACCGGCTCCGTCCACGCCATCGTCGGCGAGAACGGCGCCGGGAAGTCGACCTTGATGAAGACGCTGTACGGCGCCCACAAGCCGAACGAGGGCACGATCGAGGTCAAGGGCGAGCTCCAGGAGTTCAACTCGCCGAAGGATGCCATCGCACTGGGCATCGGGATGGTGTTCCAAGCGTTCATGCTCGCCGCCAACCTCACCGTGTGGGAGAACATCGTCCTCGGGCAGGAACCGGGTTCGACCATGTCGCTCGACGCCGGACATGCCCGGCAACGGATCGCCGAGCTCGGCGAGCGCTACGGCCTCGAAGTCGACCCCGACGCGCTGATCAGCGAGCTCGGCGTCGGCGACAAGCAGCGCGTCGAGATCTTGAAGGTGCTCTACCGCGGCGCGTCGATCCTCATCCTCGACGAGCCGACCGCCGTGCTGGTCCCCCAAGAGGTCGACGAACTGTTCACCTCGTTGCGCGAGCTCACCGCGCAAGGCGCGACGATCATCTTCATCTCCCACAAGCTCGACGAAGTGCTGCGCCACGCCGACGCGATCACCGTCATCCGCCAGGGCCGCACGGTCGGCGAGGTCGACGACCCATCGTCGGTCACGGCCCGCGACCTCGCCGAGATGATGGTCGGCAGCGAGCTCCCGACGCCCGAGACGCGCGAGAGCACGGTCACCGAGGAGGTGGCGCTCGAACTGCACGGCGTGAGCGTCGCCAACGCCGAGACCGGTGGACGCGACCTCGTGCGGGACGTGACGTTCACGGTCCACCACGGCGAGATCGTCGGCATCGCCGGCGTGGAAGGCAACGGCCAGAGCGAACTCGTCGCGGCGGTGATGGGGCTGCTCGCCTCGACCGGCACGATCAGCCTCGCCGGGCGCGACCTCAGCCGCCTGTCGACCCGCGAGCGCCGCGACCTCGGCATCGGCTACATCCCCGAGGACCGGCACAAGGACGGGCTCGTGCTGCCGTTCACGCTGTGGGAGAACGCCGCGCTGGGTCACCAGCATCGACCGCCGTTCGCCCGCGGACCGTGGCTCGACGTGGCCGGAGCCAAGTCGCGGACCGATCAGATCATCCAGGAGTTCGACGTGCGCACGCCCGGCGTGAACGTCGCCGGCTTCACGCTGTCGGGTGGCAACCAGCAAAAGTTGCTCGTCGGGCGCGAGATGACCGCCGAGCCGGCCGTGCTCGTGGCCGCGCACCCGACGCGTGGCGTCGACGTCGGCGCCCAAGCGGTGATCTGGGACATCCTCCGTGATGCCAGAGCGGCCGGCCTCGGCACCGTGCTCGTGTCCGCCGACCTCGAAGAGCTGATCGGTCTGTCCGACCGGTTGCTCGTGATGCTCCGCGGACGCATCGTGGCCGAGGTGGATCCCCGGACGGTCACACCGAGCGAGCTCGGTTCGTACATGACCGGCGCCCGCGAAGGAGCAGCCTGATGCTCGAACGGATCTGGCGCGCCTCGCTGGCCCCGCTGATCGCGGGCGTCGCGGCGATCCTCATCTCCTCGCTCGCGCTCCTGATCTCGGGCAACAACCCGATCACGACGTTCCAGGAGATGTGGAAGACGATCGACTCGACCGAGTCGGTGGTGATCATCATCAACCGCGCCGTGCCGTACTACATCGCTGGCGTCGCCGTCGCCGTCGGGTTCAAGATGAACCTGTTCAACATCGGCTCCAACGGTCAGTATCTGCTCGCCGCGCTCGTCGCCGGATGGGCGGGCGCCGAGGTCAGCCTGCCGCCGCCGCTCCACGTGCCGTTCATCATCGCCGTCGCCATCTCCGTGGGTGGTCTGTGGGCGCTGATCGCCGGCATCTTGAACGTCACCCGCAACGTCAACATCGTCATCTCGACGATCATGCTCAACTACATCGCCATCGGCCTCAGCGCGTTCTTGCTCGCCGAGGTGTTCCGCGACAACTCCACCGCCGGTCTCGTCGCCAACACCAAGCCGATCCCCAAGTCAGGACAGCTCCCTGCGCTCAACCCGATCTTCGAGCTGTTCGGCTTCCACTTCGGCCCGGGCGTGTCGCTCTACGGCTTCTTGCCCTTCGCCATCCTCCTCGGCATCGCGTACTACGTGCTCCTCAACCGCAGCCTGTTCGGCTACGACCTCAAACTGTCGGGGCTCAACGCCGACGCCGCCGTCACCGCCGGCGTGAACCCGAAGCGCATGGTGCTGATCACGATGTTCCTCTCCGGCGCCGTCGCCGGCATGATCGGGCTGCCGTACCTCCTTGCCGACCCGAACTTCCAGAAGTACGGCGACGCGTTCCCGACCACGATCGGCTTCACCGGTCTCGGTCTCGCCCTGCTCGGGCGCAACAGCCCCGTCGGGATCGCCGGCGCGGCGCTGATCTGGGCGACGATCGAGCGGGCCACGCAGCGCCTCGGCTCGCTCGGCGTGCCACCCGAGATCGGGCGCATCTTGCAGGGATCGTTCCTGCTCGTCGCCGTCATCGCGTACGAGGTCGTGCGCCGCCGCAACGACGCCGCGGCGATCGCCGCGGCGGCTGCCGCGACACGCATCGAACCTCCGCCGCCGCAACCGGGTACGACCGCTGTGGGAGCCGCGACGTGAGCGTGATCACACAACCCCAGGTGGCACCACCGGCAGGCGGACCGACCTCGGTGCTCGCGGATCGTCGCATCCGGCTGACGATGCTCGCCGTGCTCGGGATCGCCATCATGTCGACCACCCGCCTGCTCGTCGACAACGACGACCTCACGTCCAGCGGCACGTTCGGCGTCGCCCTGCGCACCGCGGCACCGATCGGACTCGCCGGTCTGTCCGGCCTCGTCGCCGAGCGGTCCGGCACGATCAACATCGGACTCGACGGGATGATGGTGAGGGGCAACAGCCTCGCCGGATGGTCGGGTTGGGAGTACGGGCCGTGGATGGCGCTCGTCGGCGGGATCGTCGGCGGTGTGCTCGGTGGACTCGTGATGAGCGTGGCCACGACCACGTTCGGCGTCAACCACATCGTCGCTGGCGTCGCCATCAACCTGATCGCGCCGGGTGTCTCTCGGTTCATGGCGAGCGAGTTGTTCGTCGGCGTGCAGGGAGGAGCCGTCACCACGTCACCGGGCAACTCCGGCAAGATGGGATCGTTCACCATGCCGTTCCTGTCCGGCGGTGATCTCTTCGGCTGGACGTCGCCCGACATCCTCGGCTGGCTCGAGGACACCGGCTGGTTCATGATCGCCGACGTCGCCGGCCTCATGAAGGGGCTCACCACGGCGGTGACGTGGGACGTGGTCATCACGATCGGCTTGTTCTTCGGCGTCGCCTACCTGTTGTGGCACACACCGCTCGGACTGCGCCTGCGATTCGCGGGTGAGCGTCCCGCGGCGGCCGACTCACTCGGCGTGTCGGTACACAAGATGCGCTACATCGGCATGGCGATCTCGGGTGGCCTCGCTGGCATGGGCGGCGCAGTGCTCGTGTTGTTCGCCAACCGCTACCAGGAGAATCAGGTCGCCGGCCGCGGGTTCCTCGGCCTCGCCACGATGATCTTCGGCAACTGGATGCCGGGCGGTACAGCGATCGGCGCCGGGCTGTTCGGCTACGCGCAAGGCATCACGCTGCGCACCAACCCGGGCGATCTCGTGCGGGCGCTGATGCTCGCCGCGGCGATCGCGCTCGCCGTCACCGCGATCTGGCTCATCTGGACGCGCAGCCTGCGCGGCGCCGGCATCATCGCCGCACTGGCGCTCGTCACCACGTGGGCGTACTTCGCCGTCGAGCAGCCGAACAACCAACTCGTGTTCGTCACGCCCTACGTCGTGACGCTGATCGCGGTCACCGTCGGCGCCCAGCGGCTGCGCCCACCGGCCGAAGAAGGCATCCCGTGGTTCAAGGGCATGCAATGAGCAACGGTCGGGGACGGGCCCCAGCCGTTGCTTCTCTTCCACAGCCATGACGATCGACCTCGAGACCGCGCGCATCTTGCCGAAGGTGCTGCTCCACGATCACCTCGACGGCGGACTCCGACCTTCGACGATGCTGGAGATCGCCGACGCCATCGGCTGGACGCTTCCCTCGACCGATCCCGCTGAGCTGCAGGCGTGGTTCACCCGCGGCGCCGAAACGGGCGACATCTTGCAGTACCTCGCCACGTTCGAGCACACGCTGGCTGTCATGCAGACCGCCGAGCACATCGAACGTGTCGCCCGCGAAGCGGTCCTCGACCTCGCCGCCGACGGCGTCGTCTACGCAGAAGTTCGCTTCGCCCCCGAACTCCACCAGGAACAGGGCCTGGCGTTGGAGGAGGTCGTCGCGGCGGTCACGAGCGGGTTCCGGCGTGGAGAGGCCGACGCCGCGAACGCCGGGAGGACGATCACCGTCAACGCCATCTGTTGCGCGATGCGCACCGCGGATCGGTCGCTCGAGATCGCCCAGCTCGTCGATCGGCTGCGCCGCGCCGACGACAAGGTCGTGGCGTTCGATCTCGCGGGTGCCGAGACCGGGTTCCCGCCGTCCATGCACGCCGAGGCGCTCGCCTTCGCCCGCGAGGCACTGCTCAACATCACGATCCACGCCAGCGAACCGCCCGACCTGGAGCTGATCGCCGACGCCATCGCCCATGGCGCCCACCGCATCGGCCACGGGGTGCGCCTGCGCGCCGACACGAGCCTCGCCGGTCGTTCCGGCACGCGGCGCGAACCGGCGCCGCTGGAGCTCGGCCCGCTCGCCCGGTACGTGCTCGACCACCAGGTGCACCTCGAGATGGCGCCGACGTGCAACGTGCAGATCGGCGCGGTGCCGAGCGTGGCCGAACATCCCGTTGGGCCGTTCCTCCGCGCCGGGTTCAGCGTCGGGTTGAACACCGACAACCGCTTGATGAGCAACGTCTGCCCGTCGAGCGAGCTCCACGCCGTCGCCCACGCACACGGTCTCGACCACCGTGAGATGTGCCAGCTGGCAAGCAATGCGGCGATGGCGAGCTTCGCCCCCGTCGAACAACGCCGCACCCTCGTCGCCGACGTGCTCGAACCCGCCTACCTGACCATCTGACCTCCGAGCCAGCGCGGCCAGGATCCCGACAGGTCCGCAGGCTGTCCGTATCCGTGTCGCAACCCGGCAGGAGTCCCGACCGCCTCCGAACTCGTCGGGAGACGCACCACGGACGACGGGTCAGGCGGGGGTGCCGAATTGGCGATCGCCAGCGTCGCCGAGGCCAGGCACGATGAAGGCCTGCTCGTTGAGGCGGTCGTCGATGGCAGCGGTGAAGATCCGCAACGACAGTCCAGCCGCTTCGAGTGCGGCGATGCCCTCGGGCGCGGCGAGCGCGCACACGACCGTGATCGGTTCCGGCGCACCGCGTTCGAGCAGCAACCGAACCGTGTGGATCAGCGATCCGCCGGTCGCCAGCATCGGGTCGACCACGATCACCGGCCGTCCGGCGAGCGACTCGGGAAGCTTGTTGACGTACGGTTCGGGTTGATGGGTGTCCTCGTTGCGGGCCATGCCGATGAAGCCGATGTCGGCATTCGGGAGGAGGTCCTGGGCCGGGCCGACGAAGCCGAGGCCGGCGCGCAAGATCGGCACCACCACCGGCTGCACCGCGATCCGCCGCGCCGGCGCCGTGGTGAGCGGCGTCTCGACCGTGCCATCGACCGTCGGGAGATCACGCGTGGCCTCGGCGATCAACAGCCCACCGATCCGCTCCAGGTTCTGGCGGAACAACGCGTTCGGCGTGTCGCGGTCACGGATGCGAGCGAGCGCATCGGTGCACACCGGGTGATCGACGATCGTGGTTGCGACGGGCATCAGCCAACTCCCAGGGCGTGTTCGGAACGGAGGATCGCATAGCGCGGCTTGATCACGCCGTTGATCAGCCGTAGGCGTTCGGGGAAGTGCGTGAACGCTGACTTCATCGCGTTCACGGTGAGCCACTCGAAGTCCTCGAGACCCCAATCGAACGCCTCGGCGAGCTTGACCATCTCCTCGGTCATCGACGTGTTGCTCATCAGCCGATTGTCGGTGTTGACCGTCGCTCGGAAACGCAGCCTGCGCAACATTCCGATCGGATGCTCGGCGATCGAACCGACGACGCCGGTGTTGACGTTCGACGTCGGGCACAGCTCGAGCGGGATCCGCCGATCGCGGATGTAGGTCGCCAGCGGCCCGAGCTTCTCGTCGCCGAAGCCTTCGCCAGGCTCGATGTCATCGACGATGCGCACGCCGTGGCCGAGCCGCTCGGCCCCACAGAACTGCACCGCCTCCCAGATCGACGGCAGACCGAACGCCTCGCCGGCGTGGATGGTGGAGTGGAAGTTCTCGCGATTGACGTACTGGAACGCGTCGAGGTGACGTGACGGCGGGTAGCCGGCTTCGGCGCCCGCGATGTCGAAGCCGACGACGCCCCGGTCGCGGAAGCGCACCGCCAGTTCGGCGATCTCCAAGCTGCGCGCGGCGGTCCTCATCGCCGACACGATGGCGTAGATCGTGAGGTTGGTGCCGGCGCTCCCCCGCTCGTACCCATCGATCACCGCCTGCATCACCTCGTCGAGCGACAGGCCCTGCTCGGTGCTGAGCTCGGGGGCGAAGCGCACCTCGGCGTACACGACGTTGTCGGCGGCGAGGTCCTGGGCGCACTCGAAGGCAACCCGCTCGATCGCGTCGCGGTGCTGCATCACACCGACGGTGTGGGCGAACGTCTCGAGGTACAGCACGAGGTCGTTGCGCTTGGCGCCGCGGTTGAACCAGTGGGCGAGGTCGTCGACGTCGGTGGTCGGCAAGCCGCTGTAGCCGTACTCGGCGGCGAGCTCGACCACCGTCGCCGGCCGCAGCCCACCATCGAGGTGATCGTGCAGCAGCGCTTTGGGCGCCCGTTGGATGAGATCGGCCAGCGACATCCCCGCCAAGCTAGCGAGCCGCCACCCGCCCTGCGCCCGCCGCCCCGTCGCACCAACCGCTCCCACCCCGCGGCCGCCACCGTTCTGGGGCAGATTCGTTGCGGAATCCGGAACGGATCTGCCCCAGACGTGCTCCACGGATCACGCGGCCCAGCGGTCGACGGCCTCACGGATTCGCCGAGCCGTGGCCGACGGCTCCTGGATGATCGACCGGTACGTGAACCGCAGGACGATCCAACCTGCAGCGGACAATTCGGCGTCGCGACGGCGGTCACGCTCGAACTGCACCGGATCGAGGCCGTGGTGGGTCCAGCCATCGCATTCGATCAAGACGTTGGTGTCGAGCACCGCCGCCTGAAGTGCTGTCAGCGCCACCAGCCGAGTGGCGAGAGCGTGGCCGACAGCTCCGCGCACGGCGCCGCGGTCGACGGCGCCAAGATCGCACAGCGCCCGCACCACGTTGGTGCATGGGATCCCTGCCCGGCGCTGCGGTGGTCGCAGCCGCAGTTGATCTCTCGGTCGATGGACCTCCACACCCGTGAGGTGACGCTGCGGACCTCGCTGAGGAAGGATGACGTCAACGGGATCGTCCATCGGCCGCGGGATGCCCCACAGATGGATGGCTGAGCGGTGCGAGGCGAGCGCGCCGGGTCCGGTGGCGAGAACCGCCGCGGCGATGCGCAGTTCGGGCGTCTCGAACGTCCCGGCGAGTCGCGACACGTTGGGGTGCAGGGCGATCAAGAGCCCCGATGCGTGCGCCCTCGACCACGCAGCGCGGCTGCAGCCGGCCAGCCGACGATCGACGGCACCGTGATGCTTCCGTGCCAACGCTTCCAGTGTGCTGATCTCCATGTCCGCACAGTGGGTGGCGGCGGTCGCGAAGGGGAACGACGATGTCTGGGGCAGATTCGTTCCGGATTCCGCAAGGAATCTGCCCCAGAAGCGATCTGCCCCAGATCGGAGGCGGGGTCAGGGTTGGGGACGGGGTTGGGGTTGGGGTCAGGGGGTGGGGGCGGGGGGAGCGAGGGCGGCGAGAGCGGCGAGGAGGGTCTCGACGGCGGCCTTGTCGACGTCGACGGCTTCGGCGTACAGCTTCACCTTCGGTTCCGTGCCACTCGGGCGCACCTGCAACCGCACGCCGCCGTCGAGCACGAGGCGCACCAGGTTCGCCTCCGGGAACGAAGACATCTCCTGGACCGCTCGTCCGCCGATCTCGGTCGGCGGATCGGCCTCGATCGCCCGCACCCACTCCGCGCCGAGCGACGGGGGGATGCGCACCGACAGCTCCGAGGTGACGTAGCGCCCGAACCGCTCGGCGATCGCGTCGAGGCGCGCCTGCAGGGTCGTCCCGTCTGCTGCGGCCACTGCGGCCATCTCGGCCATCATCACCGCCGCCGAGATGCCGTCCTTGTCGAGCGGCTGGCTCGCCACGAGGTACCCGAGTGCCTGCTCGTAGCCGAGCACCAGCCGCAGCTCGGGGTGTTCGGTGGCGATCTTGCCGATCCACTTGAAGCCGGTGAAGGTCTCCATGCTGTGCACACCAGCCGCGTCGGCCATCCGGGCGAGCAACGACGACGACACGAGCGTCGTCACCACCAGCCGGTCGTCACCCGACGTGTGGCGGAGGATGTGGTCGGCGAACAGCCATCCGATCTCGTCGCCGGTCAGCCGCCGCCAGGAACCGTCGGGCTGGGGGATGGCGACGCCGAGCCGATCGGCGTCGGGATCGTTGGCGAGCGCGACGTGCGCGCCGACGTCGGCGGCGCGGGCGAGGAGGAGATCCATCGCCCCCGACTCTTCGGGGTTGGGGAACGACACCGTCGGGAAGGTGCCGTCGGGCTCGTGTTGCTCGGCGACGACCGACGGTGCAGGCAGCCCGGCCGCGGCGAACGACCGCTCGACGACCGCGCCCCCGACGCCGTGCATCGCCGTGTACGCAACGGCGACGCCGGGAACGTCGGGCCGCAACCGCACACCGGCGACGAAGTCGACGTAGCGGGCTGCCAGCGACCCGTCGAGACGCTCGATCAGCGGGTGGTCGCCGGCCACGAGATCGATCGTCGTGGGGTCGTCGAACGTGTCGATCTCGGCGGCGATCGCCTCGTCGATGGGCGACACGATCTGCGATCCGCTCGCCAGGTAGACCTTGTAGCCATTGTCGGCCGGGGGGTTGTGCGATGCCGTCACCACGACACCGGCTGCGGCGTCGACCTCGGTGATCGACCACGCCAACAGCGGCGTCGGATTGACGCCCGGGTGAACGCGCGCGGCGATGCCCATCGCCGCCAGCACCCGCGCGGTGTCCTCGGCGAACACGTCGCTCTTGCGGCGCGCGTCGTGGGCGATCACCACGCCGCGGCGTGCCGCGTCGTGCAACCTCCCAGCCGCCTCCTCGGCGAGCAGCCAGCGCCCCAACCCAGCAGCAGCACGGCGAACCACCAGCCGGTTCATCCGCATCGACCCGGCACCGACCGCGGCGCGGAGCCCGGCGGTCCCGAACTGCAACGTGCCGCCGAAACGTTCGCGAAGCGGCGCCGCATCGCCCGACTCTGCGGCGGCGATCAGATCGCCGAGCTCGGCGCGGATGTCGTCGTCGGGTTCACCGTCGAACCAGTGGCGAGCGGTGGCGAGCAGATCAGGATCGGCGGCCGCAGCCGCGGGCGTCGCATCAGCCATCGTTCAGCAGGTTACGCAGCTCGACGAGCGGGCGTGGCCCGACGTGGCTGATCACCTCGGCCGCAGCGATGGAGCCGTAGCGGCCACACGTCACGAGGTCCCGCCCGGAGGCCAGACCGTACAGGAACCCCGAGGCGAAGAGATCGCCCGCACCAGTCGTGTCGACGACAGCGTCCACGGCCACCGCGGGGACCCGCAGCAGCTCGTCGGGGGTCACGATCACACATCCGTCCTCGCTGACGGTGATCGCCGCCAGTGCACACTCCTCGCGCAACGCGGCCACCGCGTCGTCGAAGGAGTCGAGTTGGTAGAGGGCCAGCAGCTCGTCGTGATTGCCGAACAGCAGGTCGACCGAGTCGCGTACGAGCGCCCGAAAGTCGTCACGGTGGCGGTCCACGCAGAACGAGTCCGACAGCGTCAGCGACACCATCCGCCCGTGGGCGTGGGCGACCGTCGCCGCTCTGCGGAACGCGGCCTTCGCGTCGTCACGATCGAACAGGTACCCCTCCATGTAGAGGATGCGGCCCGCGGCGATCGCCTCCTCGTCGAGGTCGCCGACACACAACTCGCTCGACACGCCGAGGTACGTGTTCATCGTGCGTTCGGCGTCGGGTGTCACCACGATGACGCAGCGGCCGGTAGGCGTGAACGTGCCCGCCGGCGGGCGACCGAAGCTGACGCCGACGGCGCGCATGTCGTGGCCGAACACATCACCGAGGTCGTCGTTGTTGACCTTGCCGATGTACGCAGCTCGCCCGCCAAGGCTGGCGACGCCGACGACCGTGTTCGCCGCCGAGCCGCCGCTCATCTCCACGGCCGCGTCGAGCGCCTCGTACAGCTCGATGGCTCGTTCGGTCTCGACGAGCGTCATCGATCCCTTGACCAGGTCGTGCTCGGCAAGGAAGTGCTCCGGCGCCGGAGCGATCACGTCGACGAGGGCATTCCCGATGCCGACGACGTCGAACCGGGCGGGACGGTCGACGGCGGCACTGGTCCGGGTCGTGAACCGTCGGATCAGGTCAGACACGATCGGCCACGCTACCCGTGACACGTTGTCGGGCCTCCATGCGACCGCCGCTACCCTGCCGACGATGTCAGCGACCGCATTCGACGTGTCCTCGCTCGACCCGTACCGGCTTCCCACCGACGTGCGACCGACGCGCTACGAGGTGTACCTGCGACCCTCGTTGGAGTCGGCCACGTTCTCCGGGTCGGTGTCGATCACGCTCGACGCCGACCGCGACGGCACCAGCGCGCTCGTCCTCAACTGCGACGAGATCGAGATCGGGTCGTGCGCCGTCGACGGCGTCGCGGCCAGTTGGGAGCTCGACGCGGCGACCGAGCGACTCGTCGTGTTACCCCCATCGTCGCTCGCCGCCGGGACGCATCGCCTCGACATCGACTTTGACGGCGTGCTCAACGACAAGTTGCGCGGCTTCTACCGCAGCACCTACGTCGACGCCGACGGCGCCGAACACGTCATCGCCACCACGCAGATGCAGGCGACAGACTGCCGACGCGCGTTCCCGTGCTGGGACGAGCCCGCGTTCAAGGCGGTCTTCGCGGTCACGCTCGACGTCGCCGCCGGATTGACGGCGATCTCCAACAGCCCCGAGATCGAGCGCTCCGCCATCGACGGCACCGGGGCCGACGGGCGCACCGTGATCCGCTTCGCCGACACGATGGTCATGAGCAGCTACCTCGTCGCCTTCGTGGTCGGCGAACTCGAAGCGACCGATCCCATCGACGTCGACGGCGTTCCGCTGCGCGTCGTACACGTACCCGGCAAGTCCCACCTCACCGACTTCGGCCTCGACGTCGGCGCCTTCTGCCTGCGCTGGTTCCAGAGCTACTACGGCATTGCATACCCGGCCGACAAGGTCGACCTGGTCGCTCTCCCCGACTTCGCCGCCGGCGCCATGGAGAACCTCGGGTGCATCACGTTCCGCGAGAGCATGCTCCTTCTCGACCCGGCCAAGAGCACGCAGAACGAGCGCGAGCTGGTGGCCGACGTCGTCGCCCACGAGTTGGCTCACATGTGGTTCGGCGACCTCGTGACGATGCGATGGTGGAACGGCATCTGGCTCAACGAGGCGTTCGCCACGTTCATGGAGGTTGCCGCCTGCGACGCCTACCGCCCCGACTGGCAACGCTGGACGGCATTCAACGTCGAGCGCAGCGCCGCCTTCGAGACCGACTCGCTGTACAGCACCCGCCCGGTGGAGTACGAGGTCCGCTCCCCGGCGGACTGCGAGGGGATGTTCGACGTCCTCACCTACCAGAAGGGCGGCGCGCTGTTGCGCATGCTCGAGCAGTTCCTCGGGGCCGAGCGCTTCCGTGAAGGCGTCAGCCACTACCTGCGTACGCACGCCTACGCGAACACCGAGACGAGCGACCTGTGGGACGCGATCGAAGCGACATCGGGCGAGCCGGTGCGCACGATGATGGACTCGTGGATCTGGCAGCCCGGCTACCCGATCGTGCGTGCCGAGCTCACGGGGACCGGCGACGACACCCGCTTGCGTCTCACACAGCGTCGCTTCACGTTCGCCGATGACGTCACTGCGCCCCCGGGCTCGTCGCCGATCGATGCACAGCGATGGGTGATCCCGGTCCCGGTCCGCAACGGCGACACGACGACGCTGGTGCTGCTCGGCGATCCGGACGGGACTGCTCCGACCGGGACTGCTCCGGCCGGGACTGTGGAGGACGGCGGCGCCGAGATCGCCCTCGCCGACCCGAACGGCCCGGTGGTCGTCGGTGCCGGCGGACATGGGTTCTTGCGCGTCGACTACGACGACGAGTTGCGCTCGCGCATCGACGCCGTCGTGCTCGCCTCGCTCGACACGAAGGAGCGCTACGGGCTCGTCGACGACGCGTGGGCATCGACGACCGCCGGGCGGCTGGCGCCCGACCAGCTGCTCGCGTTCCT
Source organism: uncultured Ilumatobacteraceae bacterium (assembly GCA_964592115.1). Lineage (GTDB taxonomy): Bacteria > Actinomycetota > Acidimicrobiia > Acidimicrobiales > Ilumatobacteraceae > Sva-07. Next base: position 7,279 of record CAZQCP010000028.1, on the reverse strand, counting down.
GGAGCGCTTCGGCGACGAGCGGGAGCACACCGTGTGGCAGGCGATCGCCATCGCCGTGCGCGGGCTTGCCCGCCTCCTCGACGACGGTCCGGCGTTCGACGCGTTCCGTGCCCGCGTTCGTGCGCTCGTCGGCCCTGCGCTCGAAGAGATCGGTGAGCCGACCGACACGGAGCCGGACCTGACGCGCAAGCTGCGCGGGCTGCTGATCAGCACCGCAGGGATCCTCGGCGGCGACGCCGGCGTGCAGGCTCGCTGCCGAGAGTGGTTCGACACGGCGCACGAACGTCCGGGCACCGTCGATCCCGAGCTCGTTGCTGCAGCGACGTCGGTCGTCGCCGCGGTCGGCGACGCCGACGTCTACGAACGGATGCGCCGCGGGTTCGTCGAGGCAACGACACCGCAAGAACAGCTTCGCCATCTCTACGCGCTCGGCGACTTCGACGACGAGTCGTTGATCCTCCGCACATGTGAGCTCGCGTTCAGCGGCTCGGTGCGCACCCAGAACGCCCCGTTCCTGTTGCGGACAGCCATCGCCAACCGCCGGCACGGCGCCGTTGCCTGGCAGTTCGTGCGCGACCGCTGGCCCGAAGCGGTCGAGCGCTTCCCCAGCAACACGATCGTGCGGATGGTCGACGCGGTGAAGTTCCTCAACACGCCCACCCTCGTCGACGATGCGGCGGCCTTCTTCGCCGACCATCCGATCGAACAGGCCGCCAAGACGCTCGAGCAGATCCTCGAGCGCCAGCGGGTCAACGCCGACCTACGCACCCGTGCCGGCGTGTCGTTCGCCGCGGCGCTCCTCGCCGCCGATCCGACCTGACATCCCTGACGCCCTCGCGCCGTCGCGGACGATCTCGGTCTGATTCGTCCCAGATTCCGGCAGGGATTCGACCGAAATCGGCGGGCGTCAACGTTTCGTCAAGATCCAGGCCTGTTCGGACGGAAACCGGCGCGCCCACTCGGCGGTGACGAAGAACCTCGTGTCCGTCGCGTCCTCGGGAGCCCGCACCTCGATGTGGTCGACGATGTCGAAGCCGACCTCGCGGAACAGTCGCATCCATGCCGCCGGCGTCAGGTTGAACTCGATGCCGCCGGGATCGTCGGCGGCATCTGTCCAATCCAGACGGTCGAGGCCGAACCAGTCGTGTTCGAGCGTCGTACCGATCGGCCCGGAGCCGTCGAGTGGCGAGCAGACCATCGCCAGCGGATGGTGTCCGAGGAACGCCAGCGTGCCGCCGGGCCGCAGCAATCGATGCGCTTCTCGAATCCACACGTGCGGGTCGCACCAGATCGCCGCGCCGTACTCGCTGATCGCGAAGTCGAACGATCCGCTGCGCCGCGGCACCGCCTCGGCGCTGCCGTGGATCCACTCGATGTTGTCGAGGCCGTGTTCGGCGGCGAGTCGCTCGGCGGTGGCGAGTTGTCGCTCCGAGTTGTCGATGGCGACGACGCGCGCCCGACGACGATGCATCCACGCCGACACGTACCCGGTGCCGCAACCGAGCTCGATCGCGTCGAGACCGGTCAGGTCGTCGGCGAGTAGCGGCACGACGGCGTTGGGGACGCCCCAGATGCCCCACGTCGGGTCCGCCTGGCCCCACGATCGCTCGCCCGCGGTGACCCACTCGTCGGCCATGGCGTCCCAGTAGCGCCGGTTCTCGGCGACGTGCTTGGGGAGATCGGGCTCGGACATGATGGCCACCGTAAGCGACGAATCCGAGCCACGCGGGCAGCACATGTTGCGCGACCAGGCCGGAGGTATCACCGCGGTGCCTGGCACCCGCGTGACACCGATTGCATCCGGGGTCAGACACCACATGCAACGGCACACATCATGTTGGCCGGCCTGGCGATGGCGCGCGGTTGCATGTGGTGTCTGACCCCGGATGCAATCCCCGCCGGAATGCCCTTGAACCTCGGGAGTGGAGCTAAAGGGAATCGAACCCTTGACCTCGTCATTGCGAACGACGCGCTCTACCAACTGAGCTATAGCCCCGAAAGCACGCTGGAGTGTAGCGGCCGACCGGCCGCACCGCTCAGCGCGAAAGCGGTGTGATCAGTACTGCTCGAGCCAGCCGTCGCGCCAGCCGGTGGACTCGCGCTGGCGGAGCTGGGCAAGCAGGTAGACGTACCCGCACAGCGCCAGGAACGACAGCGCGAACAGGTACAGCAGCACCGTCGACGACGTGGTGGCGGCGAGGAACAGCGTGCATGCCGTGCTCACCAGCAACAAGAAGAGCACGTTCATGCGCCGACGGCGCACGTCGGCGCGCGGGTCGTGGGTGCGGGGAGCAGATCGACGCTGGTCGGCGTGACCGCGCTCCATGTGGGTCTGGCGGTGCGGGCGCTCGTAGCCGCCCGACGGATCGCCATGTACCCGGTAACCATTGGCGCCGGCGGCGCGGACATCAGCCGGGCGCGCCGCGTGCCGCGGGCGGGTCGCGGTGGCGCCGCCGTGCAGCGCGGCCTGGCGGTGATGGGCGTGGCCGGGTCGGCCCGCTGCCGCTGGACGCTGGAGCGGAGACTGCACCAACGGCCGACCGAAGGCGCGCATCGAGCCGCGCGGCGGCGTGGCGGTCGACTGCAGCGTGTTGAGTTGACGGCGGAAGTCGGTGACCGAGGAGTTCGGCCGGTTCTCGACTCGTGATCGCAGCATCGGCGGGATGAGGACTGCGGCCCAGGCCGCGGCGACGACGAGTAAGACGAGTTGTGCCATGCGTATCGGTGCTCAGGTTTCGATTCAGAGGTGCTGTTCGTGCCGGGTGATCGATGTGATCGATGTGATCCTGTCGGGAACAGTGACGTGCTGAGAGTATGACGATTCTACGACGTTTGTGACGAACGGTGCAATCACCGTAGCGACCTCGGTCACGTCGCGCACATCGCGCCCATCGTCGAGGTCGATCATGCGGTGTCCCCTTGGCCGCTGGCGGGGACGTCGGAGTCGGCAGCGTCGAGTCGCCGGTAGACGCCCGATCGTCCGCCCGTCTTCTCCCACAGCGCCAGCTCGCCGATCACCATCGCCCGATCGGCCGACTTGCACATGTCGTAGACCGTGAGCGCGGCGGTGCTGCAGGCGTGCAGCGCCTCCATCTCGACGCCGGTGCGATCGACCGTGTCGACGTGCGCCTCGATGGCGATGAAGTCATCGCCGATCTCGAAGTTGATCGACACCGCACCGACCAGCAGCGGATGGCACAGCGGGATCATGTCGGCGGTGCGCTTCGCTGCCTGGATGCCGGCGACACGGGCGACCGAGAGCACGTCGCCCTTCTTCACCTCGCGGTTGGCGATCGCCGCCGTGGTCTCGGGCTTCATGAAGACCTTGCAGCGGGCGACGGCGCGACGATGCGTCGGCTCCTTGGGCGTCACGTCGACCATGCGGGCCCGACCGAGCGGATCGAGGTGGGTGAAAGACAGGTCGCTCAAGGACCCGCACGTTAGCCGGGCGACCCGTCGAGACGTAGCCGGTGTGGTCGCGACAGCGGGAGCGGCCGTCTCATGCTCGGTCGGATCGGCGGTAGCTTCGCGCCATGCCCGACGGTGATCTGCTCCCCTTCGACCCGCTCGAACACGTGCGCTACGACGGGACACAACTGATCGAGATCGTCATCGACCACGGGTTCGCCACGCCGGTGCCGACCTGCCCCGAGTGGGACCTCGGCGACTTGGTCTGGCACGTCGGCAGCGTCTGGAACCACTTCGCCACCGTGGTGTCGCAGGGCTGCACCACGATCGAGGAGTACCGCGCCGTCCCCCGTCCGTCGCGCCCGGCCGACGATCAACTCGTCGACTGGGTGACCGCTGCACACACGGCACTCGTCGCCGTGCTCGCCGAGACCCCCGACGACCAGCCGGTCTTCACCTGGGCCGGGTTGCAGGACACCGTCTGGGTGCAGCGCCGAATGGTGCACGAGACCACGGTGCACCGGTGGGACGCGGCGAGCGCCGTCGGCATTCCGTACGAGGTGCCGGCAGCGGTCGCCGCCGACGGCATCGACGAGTTCTTGCGCTGGCACGCCGGCGAACCCCTCGACGGCGCGGAGCCGGTCGGCGGCACGGTGCACCTGCACTGCACCGATCTCGACGACCACGTGGCAGAAGGGACCGACGACCGTTCGGCGGCCGTCGGCGAGTGGCTCGTCACCTCACTCCAAGATGGGTGGGCCACGTTCACCCGCGAGCACGCCAAGGGCGACGCCGCCGTCCGCGGCCGCTCCCACGACCTGTTCATGTGGTGCTGGCGCCGCGCCGCTGGCCCGGTCGAGGTGATCGGTGACGCCGACGTCGCCGCCCGATTCCAGGCCTACAGCGACCTGTGACCAGCGATCTCGGTCGAACTGTTCCCGGTATCGGGGACGATCGCGACCGAGATCGGCGGCGGCGGCCGCGATTCAGCCGCCGATCTGGCTCATCGTCTTGGCCGGACGGACGAAGTTGACCTGGTTGATCCGGTGCCCGGCCCACTTCGTGGCCACCGCCGCGTCGATGCGGGCGGAGATCTCGTCGTCGGTCTCGCCGGCACGCAGCGCGGCGAGCAGGTCGAACTCGCGGGTGGCGAACAGGCATGTGCGGAACTGGCCCTCGGCGGTGAGGCGCACCCGATCGCAGTCGCCGCAGAACGGCTTCGTCACCGTCGGGATCACGCCGACCGTGCCACGACCGTCGAGATAGCGGAAGCGGTCGGCCGGCGCGGCGCCACGGGCCGGCAGTTGCTCGAGCGGATGGACGGCGGCCAGTCGCTCGACGATCTCGTCCTGGCCGACCACCTGATCGTTGACCCAGTGGCCGTCGGCGTCGAGCGGCATGAACTCGATGAACCGCACCTCGATGCCGCGGTCGCGACCGAACTCGGCGAGCACGACGATCTCGTCGTCGTTGACGCCACGCTCGATCACGGCGTTGATCTTCACGGGATCGAACCCCGCCTCTTGCGACGCGGCGATGCCGTCGAGCACGTTGTCGAGCTCGTCGCGACGCGTCATCTCGGCGAAACGTGTGCGGTCGAGCGTGTCGAGACTGATGTTGACGCGTCGCAGCCCGGCCTCGCGCAGCGGCCGCGCGAGGTGGCGCATCGTGGCCCCGTTCGTGGTCATGGCCAGGTCGGCGGGTCCATCGGGGCCGCGCACCTCGGCGAGCATGGCGACGAGTCGCGGGAGGTGGGCGCGCACGGTCGGCTCGCCCCCGGTGAGACGGATGCCGCGCACCCCGTGGCGGCGCACGAAGACGTCGGCGAGGCGGGTGATCTCTTCGAACGACATCACCTGGTCGCGCGGCAGCCAGGTCATCCCCTCTTCGGGCATGCAGTACGTGCACCGGAAGTTGCAGCGATCGGTGATCGAGATTCGCAGGTCCTCGATGACGCGGCCGAACGGATCGACGAGCGGCCACTCGACCTCGCCACCCCTGCGCACGTCGGCTCCCCGGGACATGCGCTCCAGCCTACGAGCCGTGGAGGAGAAGCACCTCGACGTCGGCGCCGGCGGCGATGCCGTCGCCGTCAGGCACCACGGCCATCGCATCGGCAAGCGCGGTCGCGGCGAGTTGATGGCTGCCCTGAGCTCGCACCGGGCGGACGTGATAGCGGCCGTCGGAGCCGAAGGCACCGTTGACGCGCACGAAGTGCGTCTTGCCGTCGGGTCGACGGTCGACCGCCACGTCGGCGACCGCGACGACCCGCGTGCGGGCGGGGTCGGCGTGTCCCATCATCTGGCGCAGCGCCGGGCGGGCGAGCAACTCGAAGCTGACGAGCGAGCTGACCGGATTGCCGGGCAGGCCGAACACGGGCACCCCGTCGAGCAGGCCGAACGCGAACGGCTTGGCGGGCTTGATGGCGATCTGCATCCAGGTCATCTCCGCGATCCGGCCGAGCACCGCCTTGACGACGTCGTAGTCGCCCATCGACACGCCACCGCTCGACACGATCGCGTCGCACTCGCCGGCAGCTGTCCGCAACACGCGCTCGAGCTCGGCCTCGTCGTCACGCACGACGCCGAGGTCAACGACCTGACAGCCGGCGTCGGCGAGGAGGGCGGCGAGCATCCGCTTGTTGCTCTCGCGGATCTGACCAGGGGCGAGTGGTGAACCATCGTCCACGAGCTCGTCGCCCGTCGACAGCACCGCAACACGCGGCCGTGGGTACACCGCGACGACGGTGACGTTGACGCTCGCCAACACGCCCGCGACCGCCGGCGTGACCACGGTGCCACGCTCGAAGAGCACGTCACCGACACGCACGTCGTCGCCGGCGCGCCGGATCGACGTGCCGGCACCGACCGATGCGGTGAGGCGCACGCGATCGTTGCCGATGCGTTCGGAGTCCTCGACCATCACGCTGGCATCGGCGCCCGCCGGAATCGGCGCGCCCGTCATGATGCGGATCGCCTCGCCCTCCCCGAGCGGGCGGTCCGCAGCCGCGCCGGCGGCGATCTCGCCGACGACGGCCAACTCGACGGGCACCGTCGCCACATCCGCGGCCCGAACGGCGTACCCGTCGACGGCGCTGTTGTCGAACGGCGGCACCTCCTCGGCGGCCACCACGTGCTCCGCGAGCACGAGCCCAGCGGCCTCCCGCGCCGACACGCGCACCGGGGTCGCCGCTGGACACGCCCGCAAGACGAGCTCCTGCGCTTCTTCCAACGGGATCATCGGCCGAGCTCCGAGCGGGCGATCATGCGGGGCACGGTACCCGTCGAAGGGCCGCCCCGTAGCCTGAGCCCGTGGCAGCCCACACCGCCTTTCCTGCCGACGGCTACACGGCGCGCTGGCGCACGTGGGACCACGACCACACCGAGACACTCACGTTGCGCTGGGAGAACGAAGGTTGGACGGCGACCGGCGAGGTCACCCGCGAGGCGATCACCTACGCGCTGCGCCTCTCGGCGACGTGGGAGGTGCGCCAGCTGCTGCTGTTTCGCGACCTCGACCAACCCGACCTGTGGCTCGGTACGGACGGCGCGGGTCGGTGGGGTGAGGTCACCGGCGCCCAGCGTCCCGAGCTCGACGGGGTGACCGACCTCGAGATGCCGTGCACGCCGTTCCCCCACAGCATCCCGATCAGGCGCCTCGCGCTCGATGTCGGCGAGACCGCCGACGTCCTCGTGGCGACGATCGACGTCGAGACGCTCGCCGTCGTGCCGATCAGGCGCCGCTACGAGCGCGTCGGCCCGAACCGATACACGCTCCACGCGCTCGGCCCCGCGCCAACCGACACGCGGGGGAACCCGACGTGGGACGTCGCGACGACGTTCGATGTCGACGAGTACGGCCTCGTGCACGA
>CAZQCP010000027.1:27513-27595 GCA_964592115.1 uncultured Ilumatobacteraceae bacterium | reverse complement strand
CGTTGCATCTGGTGTCTGACCCCGGATGCAATCCCACCAGTCCGGATCAGGGGTGGGCGATGCCGTCGGTGATCTCGCCACC
>CAZQCP010000027.1:12130-27503 GCA_964592115.1 uncultured Ilumatobacteraceae bacterium | reverse complement strand
CGGGGTCAGACACCAGATGCAACCGCGACGGGTCCGGGGCGCCGGGTCCACCCCATGCCGACGTTGCATCTGGTGTCTGACCCCGGATGCAATCCCACCAGTCCGGATCAGGCGTGGGCGATGCCGTCGGTGATCTCGCCACCGTCGCTGTGACCGTCCGCTTCACCGCCGCGGGCGCGGCTGATGGCCGTGACGGCAGCCACCACGATCGTGCCGACGACGAGACCGACGAAGGCCGATGCGGCGGTGTTGACGAGCCAGGCGAGCACGCCGCCCACACCGGGCACGTCCTCGACGAGATGTTCGAGATCGTGGACGAAGTCGTAGGGCGTGTGCCAGCCGAGCTCGTGCGAGCCGGCGAGGAGGATGTGCCCGCCGACCCACACCATCGCCGCCGTGCCGACGACCGACAGCACGGCGAGCAGCTTGGGCATGCCGGCGACGAGCGTCAGACCGACCTGCTTCGAACGCGGTGAGTCACGTTGCGACATCCGCAGGCCGATGTCGTCCATCTTCACGATCAGCGCGACGACGCCGTAGACGATCGCCGTGATCACGATGGCGACGATCACGAGGATGATCGCCCGCTGCACGAGGCCCTGGTCGAGTACCTCCTTGAGGGCGATCACCATGATCTCGGCGGAGAGGATGAAGTCGGTGCGGATCGCGCCCGAGATCGTCTTCGCCTCGGCTTCGGGACCCTGCATGGCCGCCGGCACTTCGGCGTCGGGCTCGTGGTGACTGAGTCGATGGTGGATCTTCTCGACGCCCTCGAAGCAGAGGTAGCTGCCGCCGACCATCAAGATGACCTCGACGAGCGTCGGGGCGATGGCGCTCAACAGCAGAGCCGCCGGGAGGATGAACACGATCTTGTTGCGCAGCGACCCCTGCGCGATCCGGCGGATGATCGGAAGTTCGCGCTCGGCGGCGAGCCCGCGTACGTAGGCCGGCGTGACCGCCGTGTCGTCGACCACCACACCGGCCGCCTTCACGCTCGCTCGCCCAGCAGCGGCGCCAACGTCGTCGACCGAGGCGGCGGCGAGCTTGGCCAACGCGGCGATGTCGTCGAGCAGGGCGGCGAGACCGGTTGCCATCGCGGCTGAGGCTAATCAGGTCGTCTCCTCGCCTCGTGCCGGCGGCAGGGGGAGCCCGCGTGAGCGTCCGTGTTGCGATAGTCGTGAGGGTTATGACTACTATTCGCCGGTGACGTGCATCGGGGCCGGTTGGCGGTACCCGAACACGCGGGATCGCCGTCGTCGACGGCACGATGGAGGGGGATGTCATGACACTCGGCTCGAAACGGCACGGACGCCGCGCCCTGGCCCTGTTCGCGGTCGGCGCCCTGGCGCTCGGCGCCTGCGGTAGCGATGACGACAGCGGCGACAGTGGCGGCGGTGGGGATGACACCACCGCGCCCGACGTCACCGATGGCGGTAGCGGCACGACCGATGCTCCGGACGCCGGCGGCGACGGCGATGCGTCAGCCCGCGTCGACGCGTTCTTGCAGCCGGTCACCGAGCTTCCCTTGAACGAACCGGTCGCGCTCGAGTCGGGCAAGACGCTGTTCTACGTCCAGTGCTCCGTTCCGGTGTGCGCCGAGATCGCGATCGGCCTCGAATCGGCCGCGGAGGCGGCGGGCTGGGAGTACCAGACCGCATCGCACCAAGACACTCCCGAGACCGTGGCGTCGGCGTTCGATGCCGCGATCGCCGCCTCGCCCGATGTCGTGATGACGAGCGGGAACCCGCGCGAATGGTTCGCCTCGCAGCTGTCGACGCTCGAGGGTCAGGGCATCCCGGTGATCGCCTGGTCGATGCCGGAGGGCTACGAGCCCGGTGACGGCGTCGACGTCAACCTGCTCTCGAACGACGACTACTACTTCTACGGTGTGCTGATGGCCGACTACGCGGCGACGATCACCGAGTCGAAGCAGATCCAGTTCTTCGGGCTGCCGACGTTCCCCGTGCTATCGACCGTGCAGCAGGGCTTCGAGGACGAGATCAAGATCGCCTGCCCGGACTGCACGGTCAACGTGTCCGAGATCGCGATCACCGACATCGGCACGAACCTTCCGGGCACGGTCGTGTCGACCTTGCAGTCCAACCCCGACCTCGACACGATCGCCTATGCATTCGGCGGGATGCTGTTCGGCGTGCCCGAAGCGATCGAGTCCGCGGGCCTGTCCGATCAGGCCAAGGGCGTCTCCCAGGCGGGTGGCCCGATGAACTTCACGCTCATCGCCAACGGTCAGCACCAGGTCGCCGAGGTCGGCATCGCCTCCGAGCTGCTCGGCTGGCGCGCCGTCGACGCGGCGGCTCGCATCATGGCCGGCGAGGGTCCAGGCCGTGCCACCACGCCGGAGCTCGCAGTCATCGACGGGCACCCGGACATTCTCGTGAGTGGTCTGCCGCTGCAGATCCTCGAGGCCGACTCGATCGACGACCCGTCGGCGCTGTGGGTCGGCGTCGAGGGATTCCAGGACAAGTTCAAGGAGTTGTGGGGCGTCTGACCGCCCCCGGCCGTCGATGACGACCGACCTGCTCGACACACCGGGTGGGGTCCGCGGCGACGTGGACCCCACCCCGGTGCTGGAGATCGCCCACCTGTCCAAGACGTACCCCGGCCAGGTCGCGCTCGACGACGCCGCACTCGCGGTGCGGCCCGGCGAGATCCATGCCCTCGTGGGACAGAACGGCAGCGGCAAGTCGACGCTGATCAAACTCGTCGCCGGCTACGTCCAGGCCGACCACGGCAGCGACGTTCGATTCGCCGGCGACCCGGTCGACCTGTGGAACCTGGAGCGCGATGTTCGCGAGCGGATCCGGGTGGTCCACCAGGATCTCGGCCTCGTACCCACCCTGTCGACCGTCGAGAACCTCGGGCTCGGCCGCGGATACCACACCGGCGTCGCCGGACGCATCCGATGGCGAGCCGAGGTGCGCCGGGCCCAGCAGCTCCTCCTTGCGTTCGGCCTCGCTCCCGACGTGCGTCAACCGGTGGCCACGCTCACCAACGCCGAACAGGCGGCCGTGGCGATCATGCGTGCGTTGCAGGACTGGGATGCGGATCGTGCGGGCTTGCTGATCCTCGACGAGCCGACCGCCTCGCTCGACCGTCGCGAGGTCGACGCGCTGTTCCGCGAGGTGCGGCGCGTCGCCGAGGCCGGCGCCGGGGTGTTGTTCGTCAGCCACATCCTCGACGAGGTGCTCGGCCTCGCCGACCGCATCACCGTGTTGCGCGACGGCAAGGTCGTCGCCGCCGGGATCCCGACGGCAGGGCTCGACGAGGCGGCGCTCGTCGAGCTGATCGTCGGACGGGCGGTCGCCGATCTGTTCCCCGAACATCACCCGACAGCGGGGCGCCCGGTGCTCGAGGCGGAGATGGTGTTCGGGATGACGCTGCGCGGCGTCAGCCTCGACGTGCACGCCGGTGAGATCCTGGGCGTCGCCGGGCTCGCCGGCTCGGGCCGCGACGAGATCGCCGGAGCGCTGTTCGGCGCGACACCGCGCTTCGTCGGCAAGGTGCTCGTCGACAAGCGCAAGGTGTTCGCCACCCCGCGCGACTCGATCCGCGCCGGCATCGCGCTGGTCCCGGCCGAACGCAAGGTCGCCGGTCTCGACCCCGAGGATCGCCTCCGCGATCACATCCCGCTGCCACGGCTCGGGCCGCTCCAACGACGTGGCGTGCTGTCGCGGCGCGCCGTGCGCCAGGCGTCGGCGGAATGGGTCGAGCGCCTCGACGTCCAGCCGCCGCTGCTGGACCGGCGGATGGAGAAGTTCAGCGGCGGCAATCAGCAAAAGGCGGTGATGGCCCGCTGGCTGCGGACCGAGCCGAAGGTACTGCTGCTCGACGAGCCGACGCAGGGCGTTGATGTCGGTGCCAAGGCGTCGATCTACCGCCAGATCCGCGATGCCGCAGACGGTGGGGCCGCCGTACTCGTCGCGTCGTCCGACGCCGAAGAACTCGCCAACCTGTGCGATCGTGTCCTCGTGTGCAGGGCGGGGACCGTGGCGGTCGAACTGCGCGGAGCGTCGCTCACGGAGGAGCGCATCATCGCCGAGACGCTCGGTGCCACCTCACACCGCAAGAACATGCGCCTCGCCCGTGAGCCGATCGCGGTGACGGTGATCCGCAGCGATGCCGACGCCGCCGAAGCACCGGAGTCGCCGGAGCCCACCGCGATCCCCACGACGTCCGTGGCGCCGGCGCGCACCGGCCGGTTCGGCCGGCTCGTGGCCCGCTTCCAGCAGTGGCGGCACCGATGAAGGGCACCCGGATCGACGAGGCGACTGCCGAGGTGACGCATCGCTCGGTACTGAAGAAGAACAAGCTCACGCGGCGCCACAAGGTCGTCAGCGAACGAGTCGAGAAGACCAAGCGGGTCGACTCGAAGTTCGATACGCGGCGCTCGCCGATCAAGTGGAAGTCGTTCTCACCGCGCAACATCGGCGTCGTCTACCTGTACGGACTGATCTGGGTGGTCTTCACGCTGTGGGTCCCCGACACGTGGCTGACGTGGCTCACGCATCGCTCGGTCCTCAACCAGATCACGATCACGGTGATCGTCGCCCTCGGCCTCCTGGTGCCGCTCGCCGCCGGCGTGTTCGACCTGTCGATCGCCGGCACGATCTCGGCATCGGCGGTGACCGTGTCGTGGGGGATGGTCGATGCCGGGTGGCCGGTGCCGGTGGCGATCCTCGCCGCGCTCGGCGTCGGCGCGATCGTCGGCAACATCAACGGATTCCTGGTGGTCAAGATCCGCATCGATTCGTTCATCGCCACGCTCGGCATGAGCTCGATCCTCACCGCCTATGCGATCTGGCGATCGAGCAACCGCTCGATCATCGGCGTGCCCGACGCCTTCAAGTCGCTGGCGACCGAACTCGTGTGGGGGCTCAACAAGACCGTCTTCTACGCCCTCGTGCTGGCGATCGTGCTGTGGTTCGTGCTCGAACACACCGCGCTCGGCCGCTACCTGTTCGCCACCGGTGGCGCCCGCGAGCCGGCGCGCCTGGCGGGAGTGCAGACCGACCGGTACGTGTGGGGATCGCTCGTGACCTCGGCGATGTTCGCCGCGCTCGGCGGTGTGTTGCTCGCCGCCCAGTTCGGCTCCACGCAGGCCCAGTCCGGATCGCCGTACCTGCTCCCTGCGTTCGCTGCCGCGTTCTTGGGCTCGACCCAGTTCAAGCGCCGCTTCAACGTGTGGGGAGCGGTGCTGGCCGTCTTCGTGCTGCAGTCCGGCGTGAAGGGGCTGCAACTCGCCGGTGTCGGTACCACGTGGATCGAGTCGCTGTTCTTCGGCATCGCCCTGGTGGTCGCCGTCGGCTTCTCGTCGTACCGCAAGCGAGTGCACGGCGGCGAGCGACGGTGGTGGCGGCGCGAGGAGAGTGGTCCCGAGTACTTCCTCGGACGGCTCCTCGGGTGGGGACGCACGAGCACCGAGCAGTCGAAGCAGAACGCGCAGGAGTGGTGGTTCGATCCCGACGATGCCGAGGGGCACCACCTCAAGCCGTGACGAGCAGACGTGAGCAGATGTGAGCAGATGTGAGCAGATGTGCGTGAGGGGAGTGGAGATTCGATGAAGCTCGACCCAGTGAGATCCGCCCCAGCGAGATCCGGCCCAGTGAGATCCGGGCCAGTCAGATCCGATGGAGCGCGGCGATGAGCCTCGTCGGCGCCAAGGTGTTGCGCAAGGAAGACCCGCGGCTGCTGTCGGGCACCGGGACGTTCGTCGACGACCTCGCGCCGGCGGGCTGCACGTTCGCGACGTTCGTGATGTCGACCGAAGCGCATGCGCGGATCGTGTCGATCGACGTGCGGGAGGCGTTGGCGACCGAGGGCGTGCTCGCCGTGTACACCGCGGCTGACTTCGCGGACCATCCCGACCTGCCGGGCGGGATGCCGGACCTCGAGCGCCCCGTGCTCGCTCGCAACGTCGTGCGCTTCGTCGGAGAACCGGTCGCCGTCGTCGTTGCCGAAGACCGCTACGTCGCGGCCGACGGTGCGCAGGCGGTGATCGTCGACTACGAGGTCTTGCCGACGATGCCGACGATCGCATCGGCCACTGCGTCCGACGCACCACCGATCCACACTGCGCACGGCTCGAACATCGCCACCGTCGTGCCGATGCTGGAGGACCTCGAACGCAAACTCGACAAGTGCGACATGCGGGCGAGCCTGCGCATCGTCAACCAGCGATGCGCGGCCGTGCCGATCGAGGCGGTTGCATGCCTCGCCGACTGGAAGCCCGACGGGCTGACGCTCTGGGCGACGTTCCAAGCGCCCCACCATCTGCGCAACAACTTGGCCACATGGCTCGACATCCCGCAGACGACGTGCCGCGTCATCGCCCCCGATGTCGGCGGTGGCTTCGGGAGCAAGATCGTGTGGTACCCGGAGATGTTCGTCGCCCCGCTGCTGTCGAAGTGGCTGCGGCGGCCGGTGAAGTTCGCCCAGACACGCACCGAGGCGATGCTCCAGATGGCGCCGGGGCGCGATCAGGAACACGACGTCGCCGTCGGGTTCGATCGCGACGGCCGGATCAGGGCGCTGCGCGTGGTGATCTCCCAGAACCTGGGCGCCTACCCTGACCCGACCGGGCTCGGGCTCGCCGTGCTGACGTCGTGGATGGCGGCGGGTGCGTACCGCATCGCCGAGGTGCAGACGTCGTTCCGCACCGTCGTCACGAACACCACCCCGATCGCCGCCTACCGGGGTGCCGGTCGCCCCGAGGCGGCGTTCACGATCGAGCGCGTCGTCGACCTCGTCGCCCGTCGCACCGGGCTCGACCCCGCCGAGGTCCGCCGCCGCAACTTCATCCCGCCGTCGGCGTTCCCGTACGAGACGCACAACGAGGCCGTCGTGTACGACTCGGCCGACTTCCCGGCGGCGCTCGACGAGTGCTTGCGGATGCTCGACTACGACAGCGTGCGCGCCGAACAGGCGGCGCGCCGCGGCGATCCGTCCGCGCCGCTGCTCGGCGTCGGGCTGTCGTGCTGGCTGGAGATCGCTGGCTTCGGCCCGAACGGCTCGCTGGAAGGTTTCGGCCACCTCGCCTCGTGGGAGTCCGCCCAGGTGCGCATCAACCCCGACGGGTCGGCGGTCATCTTCTCCGGATCGTCACCGCACGGTCAGGGCCACGAGACCGTGTTCGCCCAGATCGCCTCCGACGAGCTCGGCATCTCGTACGACCGGATCCAGGTGCGCACCGGCGACACGGCGACGGTCATCCAGGGCATCGGCACGATGGGCTCGCGTGGCGTGCCAACGAGCGGGTCGGCCGTGAAGGTCGCCTCGCAGCGGGTGCTGGCCCGAGCGAAGAAGATCGCCGCCCATCTGTTGGAGGCCAGCGAGCACGACCTCGAAGTGGCCGACGACGCGTTCAACGTGCGCGGCTCGCCCGGCAAGAAGGTCGGGTGGTCCGAGGTCGCTTGGTCGTCGTTCCAGCCGTTGACGCTGCCGCCCGAGCTGCAGGCGGGCTCGCTGGAGGAGCGGCTGTTCCAGGAGTCGCCGAACTTCTCCTACCCGTCGGGTGCGTACGGAGTCGTCGTCGAGATCGACCGGCAGACGGGCAAGGTGACCGTGCGTAAGGCGGTGCTCATCGACGACTGCGGCACCGTGATCAACCCGTTGCTCGCCGAGGGGCAGGTGCACGGGGGTGTCGCCCAGGGGATCGCGCAGGCGCTGTTCGAGCAGTTCGTGCACGACCCCGACTCGGGGCAACCGCTCACCGCCAACCTGCTCGACTATCTGACGCCGTCGGCTGCCGACCTGCCCGACTTCCACGCCGGACGGATCGTCACGCCGTGCCCCAACAACCCGCTCGGCGCGAAAGGCATCGGCGAGTCGGGCGCGGTCGGCGCGCCGGCCGCGGTGATCAACGCGGTCGTGGATGCGCTCGCCGAGTTCGGCGTCGAACACGTCGACATGCCGGCGACGCCGGAGAAGGTGTGGGCGCTGATGCACGCCCGATCCGATGGACCCGCCGGAGGTGGATCGTGAGCGCAGAGCCGAGTCGTCGAGTCGAGGTGGAGGTCACGGTCAACGGCCGCCGGGATCGGCGCCGCGTCGACGCCCGCACGTTGCTCGTGCACCACCTGCGCGAGAACCTGCGTCTGACCGGCACGCACATCGGCTGCGACACGTCGAACTGCGGTGCGTGCACCGTGCTCGTCGACGGGCGGTCGGTGAAGAGCTGCACGCTGCTCGCGGTGCAGGCCGACGGGTCGGAGATCACCACGATCGAGGGTCTCGACGGCCCGTTCGACGGGTTCAGCGCCGTGCAGGAAGGCTTCCGCCAATGTCACGGCTTGCAGTGCGGGTACTGCACGCCGGGGATGGTGATGGCGGCGACCGGGCTGATCGACGAGCGCGGCGGCGAGCTGACCGACACCGAGATCCGCCAGGGCCTGGAAGGCAACCTGTGTCGCTGCACCGGCTACGAGATGATCGTGCGCTCGGTCCGCTGGGCGATCGACAACGCCCCACCCGACTGACGAGCCTCGAGGCGGATTGCATCCGGGGTCAGACACCAGATGCAACAGCAACGATGTGTGGCGCCGGTCTTCACCATGTGCGCGGTTGCATCCGGGGTCAGACACCAGATGCAACAGCAACGATGTGTGGCGCCGGTCTTCACCATGTGCGCGGTTGCATCTGGTGTCTGACCCCGGATGCAATCCCCCCGAAGCTCGTCAGTCGCCGGATTTCAAGGCGGCGGCGGACGCGTCGCGCAGCGCTTCGAGGTCGGCGTCGTGGACCCAGAAGTCGTGGAGGCCGGCGGCAGCGAGACGTTCGGCGGTGAGCTGGAGGGCGATGTCGTGACGCACGTGCTCGGCGGCGAGCAGTGCGACCGCTCGGTCGTCGCTCCACATGCCCCACACGGCATCGGAGGTCACGCCGCCGATCATCGCCTGGTCGTGGTCGGCGACGACGATCGACAATCGGCACTGGAGTCGCTCCTCGACGACTTCGGGCGAGCTGTACGAGTGCGTGTACACACGGCCGGGGAGGGCGCCGACGTCGCCGTAGGCGATCGTGAACCCCTCGACGCCGCGCTCGATCGCCGCTTCGACGGCGGGAAGCAGATCGCCCGCCTCCTGTGGCCAGATCGACAGCCAGAACGTGCGCCGAGCGCTCTCGATCACGTCGATGGCCCGCGTGATCACGGGCTCGCGCCCGGTCAGGGGCTGCACGACGCGCGCCGACAACGCCTGGCCGATCATCGGCAGCACTTCTTCGAGGCCGGAGATCGTCTCATGTGTCTGGCGGCGGAGTCGCCCGATCAACGCGTCGGAGGGGAGTGGGACGTAGGAGACGGAGTCGGTGCTGCCGTTGACCTCGAACGCCGCGCCGCGGGCGACGAGCTTGCCGAGCGTCTCGTACACCGTGCTGCGCGGCACCCCCGACGCCTTGGCGACCTCGTAGCCGTTCATCGGCTCACCTGCGGCGAGGAGGGCGAGGTACGCCTTGGCCTCGTAACCCGACAGCCCCGCATCTTTCAGCAGTTCCAAGGCGTGCGTGCTCGACACGATCGGCACGGTAGCTGACGTCACCCCGGCGGTGGACCTGCCGCTGCTCACGCCGTCACCCGCCCACTCGGTCCAAACCGCCGAAAAATGCCCGAATCGTGTCGCTCAGCGACACGAACCAGACACTTTTCGGGTTGCGCGGCTGGGGTGGGGGAGGAGCTCACTGTGCGAGCGGGGCGAGAGGGGCGAGAGGGGCGAGGGGGACCAGGGCCGGGTCGAAGACGACGGGGTAGCGGCCCCACACGACGCGGGTCGTCTCGGCGTCGAGTTCGGCGGGGTCGGCGGGGTCGGGGCGGACGCCGGCTGCGAGGAGCACGCCGGCCATCACCGCCACCGAGCCGAGGAGATGCTGTTCGAGGTCGTCCGTGGGGGCCAGCCCGCCGGCGAGCTCCTGGCCGAGGCAGGCGTGGGTGCCGTGGCCGAAGCTCAGCCCCCACGGCGCGGCGCCCTCGGCGAGGGTGCGGAACGGATCGAAGTGGTCGGGCTTGGCACCGAATCGCGACGGATCCCGATTGGCCGCGGCGATGTCGATGGCGACGGTCGTGCCCTCCGGGATCGGACCAACGCCGTCGAGCTCGACGTCGCACGTCGCGATCCGCAGCGCGACGGGGCTCGCCGGGTGAAGGCGCATCGACTCGTGGACGAAGCGCTGGCGGAGGTCGTCGTCGCTGATCAGCCGCGCCCGGTCGGCGGGTCGTTCGTCGAGCCACTCGAAGATGTGATGCATGGCGTGGACGAGCTGTGCCGAGGTGGAGTGGGATCCGACCCACGGGAAGTAGGCCACCTCGCGGAGCACGATCTCATCGGGGAGTCGCAGATCGTCCTGGTTGTCGAGCAACGTGGTGAGCACGTCTCGCGGGAGTTCGTCCGCGTCGAGCTCACCGCGGCCCACCGCGGCGAGGAGTTCGTCTCGACGCGTCCGCGCGGGGCGGAAGAACTCGACGTCGAACGCGGCGAGTGCCTCGTCGCCGTCGGCGATGATCGCCGCCGGATCACCGGTCGCATGAGCGACGATCGAGGCGCGGGCGAGCCGGTTCATCAGGTCGTAGAACCGCTCGAACTCGGCCACGTCCACGTCGACGCCGGCGACGTCGACGGACAGCGTCATCATCGTCCGACGAGCGATCGGCAAGAGGTCGCCGCGGCCGTCGGCGAGTGGGCCGCGCAGCACCGCCTCGATGATCTGCGGGGTCCGGTTCGCCTCGTACCAGGCGAACGTGTCACGGCGGAAGAGCCGGTTCTCCAGCCGCCGGCGGGCGATGTGCTCGTCGCCGTGGAGGTTGACGATCACACCCGTCATCAGGTGTTCTCCGGCGTCGTAGAGGGCCTGGCGCAGGTCTCGGCAGCGGAACCCGGCCCGCGCTCGGTCGAACGTCGTTAGAGTTATCACTACTAACATCATGGCGGATCGACGAGGGGTGATGCGCAGCGTGGACAGGGGGCAGCGGACGTGGGGAGAGCGAGCATGACCGAACCCGGCGGCAACGGCGTGGTGGCGGGTCGGCGGTCGATGCTCGTCACCGGTGGGGCCAGCGGCCTCGGTGCGGCGATCGCTGCTGCGGCTGCCGCGGCTGGCTACCGCGTCGCCTCCGTCGACATCGATGCGCCGTCGGGCGCAGGCACTCCTGCAGCGCCGGGTGCGATCGAGCACCATCGGGCATCGGTCACCGACGAGTCCGCGATCGACGCGGTGCTCGATGCCTTCGGCACGCCCGACGTGGTCGTCAACAACGCCGGCATCGTGCGTTTCGGTCCGCTCGTCGACCTCGACGTGGGCGACTTCCGCACGGTGGTCGACACGAACCTCGTCGGGACGTTCGTCGTCGCGCGGGCGGTCGCCCGGCGCTGGATCGCCGCCGGGAGCGGTGGCACGATCGTCAACATCACGTCGATGAACGGTGTTGCCGCGGGCCCGAACGCCGGCGCCTACGGGCCCTCGAAGTCGGCGATCGCACTGCTGACGACCCAGATGGCCCTCGAGTGGGGGAGTCATGGCATCCGCGTCAACGCGGTCGCTCCCGGGCTGATCGACGCCGGGATGTCCGAGCCGATCTACGCCGACCCTGCCTCCCGCCTCGCTCGCGAGTCGAAGGTCCCGCTCGGTCGGCTCGGCACGGCCGCCGACGTGGCCGACGTCGTGCTCTTCCTGGCGTCCGACGCGGCCGGTTACGTGCACGGGCAGAACGTCGTCGTCGACGGCGGGGTCACCGGGTCCGTCATCGCCCACCTCCCCCGCCCCGCGGCGCTCGACTCGGTCGGTCCCGAGCCATGAGCGCCGTCGTCGTCCTGGCCGGCGGATCACCGCACGCCCACGACTTCGACGCGATCCGTGCCGCCCTGGTCGACGTCGTCACGTCGGCAGGCCACGACGTCGTCGACACGGCCGATCCCGACACGGCGGCGGTGTTGCTCGACGAGGCCGACGCGCTCGTCGTCGACGGTCTGTGGTGGCGGATGCTCGGCGACGCGTACGACGCGTGGCGCGATGCGCACGCCTACAGCCCGCCCGAGTCGACGCGGCGTGCGCTGGTCGGCTTCGTCGCCGATGGCGGTGGTCTCGTGGCGCTCCACACGACGTCGATCTGCTTCGACGACTGGCCCGAGTGGGGCGATGTCGTCGGTGGGAGTTGGCGTTGGGGCGTCTCGTCGCATCCGCCGTACGGTCCGGTGACCGCCGACGTCGTCGCCGCGAGGTCATCGCATCCAGTGATGGCTGGACTGCCGGCGGCGGTCGAGCTCGACGACGAGGTGTACGGCGACCTCGATCTGCGCTCGGGCATCGACGTGCTCGTCACGGCCCGTCGTACACCTGACGACGCCGAGCAGCCCGTGGTGTGGACGCACCGCTACGGGAGTGGGCGGGTCGTCTACGACGGTTTCGGTCACGATGCCGACTCGATCCGCCATCGGGACAACTCGCGCCTCATCGCCCAGGCGCTGGCGTGGACGGTCGATGCCGATGCGTGACGTCGAGGGGATGTCGGTGCTCGTCACGGGCGGCGGATCGGGGATCGGCGAGGGCATCGCCCGTCACTTCGCCGGCCTTGGCGCGCGGGTCACGATCTCCGGGCGGCGGCCGGACAAGGTCACCGACGTCGCCGAGTCGATCGGTGACTCGTGTGCCGTCGTCGTCGGCGACGTCACCATGGAGGCAGACCGCCAGGCGATGATCGCCACTGCGGTCGACCACGGTGCGGGTCGCCTCGACGTGCTCGTCAACAACGCCGGGAACATGTACCGCAGCTCGATCGCCGAGGTCGACGAGCAACAGCTGCTCGACGTGTTCCACTCCAACGTCGTGGCCCCGATGATGCTCACCCGCGCGGCGCACGGTCATCTCGTCGCCGCCCGTGGCGCGGTCGTGTTCATGGGGTCGGTGCACTCGCAGCGGGCCTTCCCAGGGGCCTCCCCGTATGCCGCCACGAAGGGCGCGCTCGAGACGCTGACCGGTGTGCTCGCCGCCGAGCTCGGGCCTGCCGGCGTGCGCGTGTCGTGCGTGCGCCCTGGCGGGGTGTTCACCGAGATCAACCAGCGAGCGGGCCTGTTCGACGACGCGACCGCCAAGGCCCGCCTCGACGGCCTCGCTCCCGCCCACGCCCTCGGCCGCCTCGGCACGCCCGAGGAGATCGCCGAGGCTGTCGCCTACCTCGCTCGCGCCGAATGGACGACGGGATGGGTGATGACCGTCGACGGCGGACTCGGCCTTGGGGTCACGAATGCCTGAAGAACCGACCCGACAGGAAGGACGCACCATGAGCGAAGCCATCAGCGACGAACCCACCACCGACGAACCCATCACCGACGAACCCGAGGTGTTCACGATCACCGAGTACCACGAGGCCCGCGACGTGTATCGCCAGAAGGACCTTCGCCAGGCGCTCTACGACGCCGGTGAGGTGATCATGGCGGACGTGCTCGTGAACCTGCACGGCGCCGACCACCGCGACCGGCGGCGATTGGAGAACCGTCTGTTCCGGCGCGACACGTTCGAGCTGTACGAGCGCGACCTGTTCCCACCGGTCGTCGCCGCCACGATCGCCCCGGAAGTGGCGGCGGGCCGCGCGGAGCTGGTCGACCTCGGTCACCGGATGATGATGAACCTTGCCGCGCTGACGGCCGGCGTCGACCGGCCGCTCGGCACGCCGGACGAGACGCGTCACCTCTACTCCTACCTGATGCTGTTCATCGAGGGGGCCACGCTCGGGCACTACACCGGTGACCGCGAGGAGAAGTCGGCCGAGGTGTCCGCCGGCCTCTCGCAGTTCGACACCGAGTTCGTCACCCCGTCGTTGGAGCGGCGCCAGGCGATGCTCGATGCCGGCGAGGAGTTGCCGCGCGACGTGCTGTCGGTACTGCTGGCGAACGAGGATGCGCTCCATCTTCCCCATGACGTGATCGTGCGCGAGGTCGCCTTCTACCTGCTGGCCGGAGCGCACACCTCGGCCACCGCGTTCACCCGCGTGTTGCACAACATGTTCACCTGGATCGCCGCCCATCCCGACGACGCCGACCTGGCACGCACGGACCGGCTCTTCGTACAGCGGTGCACGCACGAGACGGTGCGCCTCCAGCCGTCGTCGCCGACGGGGATGCGGTGGGCGCTCGAGGATGTCGAGCTGCGCTCGGGACGGCGGATCCCGAAGGGGTCGAAGGTGGTGATCGACCTGTTGAGCGTCAACCGGGACACGAGCGTGTTCGGCGACGACGCGGCCGAGTTCAATCCGCACCGCACGACGGGTGACGGCGTGTGGGCGTACGGCTTGTCGTTCGGGTTCGGGATGCACGCCTGCATCGGCCAAGACCTCGCCGCCGGGTTGCTGCACCGCAACGAGGAGACCGAGGAGCAGCACCTGTTCGGGCTCGTTCCCGAAGCGGTGCAGGCGATGTTCGATCACGGCGTGCGCCCCGATCCCGACGACCCGCCGGAGATGGACGCGTCCACGACCCGGCCGTACTTCGGCCGGTATCCGGTGCTGCTCGGGTGACCGGCGCTGCTGGGGTGACGGGAGCGCTGGTGTCAGCGCTCGCCGAGCCGTGTGTCGACGACGGTGCGGGCGCGGTCGTACAGCCAGCGGGCGCGATCGGTCGGCGACACCGCCAAGAGCACGTCGCTCTGGACCTCGACGCTGATCGCCGTGTCGGCGGGGACGGTGGCGAGCAGCGCTGCGAGTGGCAGTGCGCCGTCACCGGGCGCCAGCCGTTCGTGGCGCGCCTCGCGCAGCAGATCGGTCGGCGGCTTGATCGCGGCGTCGCACAGCTGCATCCAGCCGAGATGACCGCCGTCGACGATCGCGGTGAGCTCGGCCGGCCCGGCACCGACGCGCGTGTGGTGCAACACGTCGACCACGAGCGAGGAGCCCGTGGCCGCGGCGATCGCCACCGCGTCGTGAGGCGACGCGGGATCGGTCCAGGACATGTACTCGAGGCCGATCGCCAGGTCACGTTCGCCCGCCAGCACCACGAGCTCGCCGACGGCGTCGACGGTCGCCGTGGGGTCGGTGAGGTCGGACACGACGAGCACCGCCCGCGCGCCGACTTCGGCGGCGGCGTCGAGCAGCGGCTCGGCGTGCGCGTCGGTGCCGATGCGGTGCACTTCGACGTCGTGGACGATCAGCCCGAGCGACCGGGCGGCGGCGGCGATTTCGGCGGGGTCTTGCCCGTGGACGCCCGACATCCGCAGCCCGACACCGTCGAAGCCCGCTGCCGCGGCAGCATCGATCACCCCGAACGCGTCGGTGTCGAGCAACGAACCGGCGGCGAGCACGAGTGGCACCGAGTCACCGTACGTCGTGGGGCACGAACCGTCGGGCGACGCAGCCCGTACGAGTCCGGCCAGCGGAACT
>CAZQCP010000027.1:6427-12030 GCA_964592115.1 uncultured Ilumatobacteraceae bacterium | reverse complement strand
TCCGGCCATCGACCGACGGCAGGTGTCCGATGATCGACGTCCACGCGCACACGGTGCTGCCGGGGGTGATGGGCTGTGCCGGGCACTACGGGCCCGAGCTCGGGAGTGACGCCGACGGTCGCCCGTGGTTCCGGGTCGGCGACTACCTGCTCGAAGGCGTGAGCTACGCGGGCACGCCGTTCATGGACGTCGACGCCCGCTTGCGCGCCAACGACCACCTCGGCATCGACCTGCAACTGCTGTCGCCGAACCCGATCACGTACTTCCACCACGTCGAACCCGACGTCGCCGCCGGCTTCTGCCGTTGGCACAACGACGAGCTGGCGACGGTCGTCGCCGGGCACCCGGACCGCTTCGTCGGCGCCGCCCAGCTGCCGATGCAGGATCCCGCGCTGGCAGCCGTCGAACTGCGTCGTGCCGTCGGCGACCTCGGCCTCGCCGCGGCGTACATCGGCACCGACTTCGGGATCGACTTCGACGACGAGCGGCTCGACCCGGTCTGGAGCACGGCCGTCGCGCTCGACGTGCCGGTGTTCGTGCATCCCGCGCCGTGGGGCATCGACGGGCCGTTGCGCGACGCTCGCATCCGGCGCTTCGACCTCGACCTATCCGTCGGATTCATGTTCGAAGAGACGCTGGCGATCACGTGCCTCGTGTACGGGGGCGTGCTCGACCGCCATCCCGACCTCGACGTCTGCTTCTCCCATGGCGGCGGCGCCGCGGCGTACATGCTGGGTCGCCTGGAGCATCAGGGCCGCACGCGCCCGTGGGCCCGGGAGGCGCCCGTCGACTTCGCCGCCGGGCTGCGACGGCTGTGGTTCGACAACCACCTGCACGACGCCGACGCGCTGGCGCTGTTGGAGCGCAAGGTCGGCCGGGGGCGGATCGTCGTCGGCACGAACCTCGCCGGTTGGGACGCCCCCCACGAGCCCGGCGAGATCCCCCACCTCCCCGCCTACGACGACAACGCCCGCCGCCTCCTCCGCCTCCGCTGAACGTCACCGATGAGTTTCTGGTTCACCTGTCGCGTCGAGATCTCATCGGTGGGCGGGCGTGTTGGTCACCGATGAGTTTCTGGCTCACCTGTCGCGTTGAAATCTCATCGGTGGGTGGGGAAGCTGTGCCGCGTCAGACGGCGTTGGCCGCCCAGCCGCCGTCGGCGTAGAGGACCTCGCCCGACACGTACGACGCTCGCGGTGACAGGAGGAAGGCGGCGACCTCGGCGATCTCGCTCGGTTCACCCACGCGCCCGAGCGGCACGCGCCCGGTCAACCACTCGACCTGCGCCGGGTCGTCGAGGCGCTCGGCGGCCATCGGCGTGCGGATCGGTCCGGGAGCGATCGAGTTGACGCGCACACCGAGCGGCGCACCCTCCAGCGCGGCGGCACGAGTGAGCGATGCGATAGCGCCCTTCGAGGCGACGTAGTGCGCCTGCCCCGGCACGGCGATCGTGGCGTTGACCGACGAGATCGTGACGATGGACCGCGGTGTGTCGGGAGACGCTGCGGCGGCCCGCAGGAATGCGCGGATCGCCAGCCACGTGCCGGTCACGTTGACGCGCAGATGGCGCTCCCATTCAGCCAACGATGTGTCGACGATCATGCCGCGGGTGCGAATCCCGGCGCTGCACACGAGCCCGTCGAACGGGCCGTGCGCGGCGAACACGGTGTCGAAGAGGGCCTCGACGGCGGCCTCGTCGGTGACGTCGAGCGGTTCCACCTGCGCTCCATCGGGACCCGGTTGCACGTCGGCGCGCACGACGGTCCATCCCTCGCGGGCGAGCAGGTCGGCGCATGCGGCACCGATCCCCGACGCCGCGCCGGTCACCAGAACGAGTCCCACGTGACCAGCCTGGCACGCCGGGCCGGCCCTGCGGCGCGTGCGTCGCTAGAATGCTGACGACGCATGGGTGATCGTCGCCGATGAGATGCTGGTGACTCGTCGGACGATCGCCAGGAACTTGCCAGGACACCCGTTGGATTCGCCAGAGAGGGGACGCGATGTCGACACCGATCCACATCACGGGGGGAACGCTGGTCGACGGCACCGGAGCCGATCCGGTCGTCGGCATCGACGTCGTCGTGCACGGCGACGAGATCATCGCCGTCGGACCATCCGGCTCGGTCGACGCGCCCGCGGGCGCGTCGGTCATCGATGCCGCGGGCGCCACGATCATGCCGGGGCTGATCGACGCCCACTGCCACGTCACGTTCGACGACGTGCAGTCCAACGACGAGCTGTTCTTCCACCGTCCCGCCGCCACTTCGGCGATGATGACGCTGTTCAACCTTCCCAAGCTGCTCCTGGCGGGCGTCACGTCGATGATGGACCCCGACACCGTCATGGGCATCGGGCCCGAGGTGCGCGACGCCGTGGAGTCGGGCGCATTTCCAGGTCCGCGCATCAAGACCGGCGTGCAAGCCCTGCTCACATCGGTCGGTGGAACGGCCGGGCGGCTGATCCCCGACGACGGCCAGGTCGGTTACGCAGCGATCGTCAACACCCGCGACGAGATGGTCACCGAGACCCGCCGCCACATCAAGCGCGGCGCGGACTGGATCAAGATCCACGCCACCGGCTCGATCCCCACGCACGACGGTGAGCTCCAGGTGTGGACGCTCGACGAGATGAAGGCGGTGTGCGACACGGCCCACGAGCTCGGGGTGCCGGTCACCGCCCACTGCCGCAACGCCAGTTCGACCCGCGACGCCGCACTCGCCGGCGTTGATCTGATCCTGCACGCGTCGTTCATGGACGACGAGGGCCTCGACGCGATCGTCGAGCACGGCGCGGCGATCTGCCCGACGTTCACGTTCCTCGCCAACCTCGCCGACCATGGTGCGGCGGTCGGTGCTGGGATCGGCATGCAAGACATCTTCCGCGGCGAGATCAAGGCCACGGCGGCGATGATGCGCAAGGCGTTCGACGCCGGTGTGCCGATCCTGTGCGGTTCCGAGAGCGGGTTCGCGCTCACTCCATACGGCCACTGGCATGCACGCGAGCTGGAGGTGTTCGTCAACGAGCTGGGCCTGAGCCCGGTCGAGGCCGTGATGTGCGCGACGAAGAACAACGCACTCGCCGTGCGGATGCAAGGCGAAGTCGGTGTCGTGGAGGCAGGTCGGCGAGCGGACGTGCTCGTCGTCGACGGCGACGTGGCGAGCGATGTGACGATCCTCCAGCATCGACACAACCTGCGCGCGGTGATCAGCCGCGGCGCGCCGGTCGACCTCGACCAGCCGTGGCCGACGCGCTCGAAGATCCCAGGCGAGAAGGTCGGCAACTGGGCAGCTGAGCTCCTCACCCACGACCGCGTGTACGGCACCGACGCCTGACCGCGCGAGCATGGTCGCATGCGCGACGTCGACGCCACGGCCAGCGAGCTCCTTGCTCTGCACCACAGCGGTACCACCCTCGTTCTGCCGACGGTGTGGGACGTGTGGTCGGCGCGTGCTGTCGTCGACGCCGGATTCCCGGCGCTCACGATCGGCAGCCACCCGCTCGCCGACTCGCGCGGTCAGGCCGACAACGAGGGCATGACGCTCGACGACGCCCTCGACGGCGCATCCCGAATCGCCACCGCGGTCGAGGTGCCCGTCAGCGCCGACCTGGAGTCGGGCTACGACACTCCGCCCACCGAGCTCGTCGAGCGTGTCCTGGCCGCGGGCATCGCCGGCATCAACATCGAAGACACGGTCCACAGCGAGGGTCGGATGCGATCGCTGCAGGAGCACGCCGACTACATCGGAGCACTGCGCGCCGCAGCGGACGCGGCGGGCGTGGATCTGGTGATCAACGCTCGCACGGACGCCTTCCTCGGCCGCACCGAGGTCTTCGACGACCCGCTGGCCGAGGCCGTGCTCCGGTTGCGAGCATGCGAGGCCGCGGGCTCGCGGTGCTCATACCCGGTGCTCGCGCCCGACGCCACCGCGGTGCGCACGTTGCTCGACGAGCTCGACGGCCCGATCAACGTGATCGCCCATCCCACCGCCGGTTCCGCCGCGGGCTCGCTGGAGGACCTGCGCGCCCTCGGCGTCCACCGCGTCTCGTTCGGCCCGCTGCTCCAACGCACGCTGACCACCACGATCAGTGAGCTGATCACGCCCTGGGCTCCCGGCTGAACGGTCCTCGGGCCCGGGCTCGCACCGCATTTTGCAGATCACATCGGCCGCTCTCGCTGGCCCGGACGTCGGTCGATGTCGCCGTCACTGGCCCCGTTGGGTGCCCGGGGGCCGTGTGTGGGTCGCCGGCCGCTGGCTCAGCCGACCGGCGCGTAGCGGGCGAAGCCGGCCGGATCGGCCGCGCGGGCCAGCTCGCCGAGCTCGCGGAGATGTTCGAGGTGGGCGTACGTCTCGCTCTCGGCCATCTCGCCCCACGACCGCTCGCGGAACAGCACGCGCATGAAGTCGTTGACCGTGCCGTTGGGCAGGTCCTCGGTGGCGCCGCGGATGATGTCGAGGCGCTCTTCGTGGTGCTCGATGATGTGCTCGGCGCGCCCACGCAGGTCGGCGAACGGGTGACCGTGCGCCGGCAGCGCGATCGTGACGTCGTCCATGTCGGCCACGCGGCGCAGCGACTCGAAGAACAGCGCCAGCGGATCGTCGCTCGGGGTCAGCCCGCCGATGTGCGGCGTGATGGTCGGGAGCACGTGGTCGCCGGTGAACACGACGCCGTGCTCGGGGTCGAAGAGGCAGAGGTGGTCGTAGGTGTGACCGGGCGTGTGCATCGCCACCCACTCGCGGCGGGCGAGCTTGATGGTCTGCCCGTCGGCGAGCGGTTGCGTCGGGCGCGGCGCGGCGAACACGGATCCATCGCCACCGGAGCTGTCGCGCATCCGCTCGATGAACTCGGGCGAGGGGCCTGCCCGCTTGCCGCCCCACGGCGACGGCCTCGACATGAAGCGCTCCATCGCCTCGGCCCGCCCGTCGGCGGTGTTGAGGTCGAGGTCGCCCGAGTCCTCCGAGTTCTGCAGCTCGTCGAGGTCGAACATCGTCCGGAACGTCTCGTGCGTGACGAGCTCCGCGCCGGCCTCGTGCTGCAGGCGTGCAGCGCCGCCGAAGTGGTCCGGGTGGGAGTGCGTGACGATGACCGTGTGAACGTCGGTCACCTGGTGCCCGGCGCGCCCGAGGCGATCGACGAGGTGTCCCCACGACTCGGGTCCCGGAAGGCCGGGATCGACCACGGCGATGCCGCGCTCGTCTTCGAGCACGTAGCAGTTGACGTGTCCGAGGCCGGGCATGCTGATCGGCAGCTGCGTGCGCAACACGCCTGGCGCGACCTCGGTGATGTCGGTGGTCGCTTCTTCTTGCTCCTGCTTGGGCGGCCGCGGCGCGCTGCCGTCGGCGGCGACGGGCGATGAAGGCGATCCAGGGGACGCCGAGGTGTGGGCTGGCGACGATGCGGGTGACGCCGTGGGGGCAGGTGCCCCGTGCTGGTGGTCGTGCGGATGATCGTGATCGTGGCTCATGGGAGGTCATCCGACAGTACCGGCCATCCCCCTCGCGTCTCGCCTCGGAACGCCACCCCCCGGGACGGGACGACACCCAGGATTCCGGGATCAGGGATTCAGCGATCGGGGATCTCGAGCGTCAGCGGCTCAGCGACTC
>CAZQCP010000027.1:0-6327 GCA_964592115.1 uncultured Ilumatobacteraceae bacterium | reverse complement strand
TCGTCGAACCGACGCGCGGAGCGTCTCCCGGCCGGAGTCTGCGGCCGGGGTCAGGGGGCGGGTTCGCCGACGACGAGGACGGCGGTGACGTCGGCGGGAAGCTCGCCGTCGTAGAAGTTCGAGGTCCAGCCGTCGAAGCCGCCGATGCGTGCCAGTTCGGCGACGGCGAACGTCCACCGGTTCGACGCGCCGATCGGCATGAGCATCGTCTCGGGGAGCGATCGGGCGGCGGGCACGACGTCGACGATCTCGACGCCCGCGGCACGCAGCGACGCGGCGAGGTCGCGCGCCTGCTGCGTGCCCCGACTGGTCGTGGTCGCATCGAGTACGAGCAGGCGTCCGGTCGTCGTCGACGGGACGAGCGGCGGCGCGACGTCCTCCCACGGCGCATCAGCGAGATCGCGCCCGAGCACGATGATGAGGTTGGCGTCGGTGACCTGTTCGTGTGTGACGACGCCGGCAAGGACCTGGCCGCGGAAGTCCTCACCGCGCGCCACGCCGACGGCCGCACCGACGTCGTCAACGTTGACGAAGGCGTCGGGACGGGCGTAGATCACCGACTCGTCCACGAGCTCACCGGTGAGCGGGTCGAGCGTCGGGTACCCACTCGCGGCGAGTGCGTCGGTGAGCGATTGCCCGACCATGGCGACGCCGCTCGCGTTGATGACGATCACCGCATCGTTGTTCATCACCTGGTCGAGCAGGGATATCGGACCGTCGGGAAGCGTGGTGGTCGTGGTCCCCAGGTTGACGGTCGCCGGGTCGGTGCGGGGGACGGCGGTCGCGCCGACGTCGGAGGCATTGACGTCCGCAGCATTGACGTCCGCAGCGGTGTCAGCGTCGCCGGCGGGGATGTCGGAGCCCGCAACCACCAGCTCGTCGAGCAACGATCCGAGGCGATCGAGATGGTCGTCGGCGAGGTTCGAGGTGAGCACGTGGTAGCCGGTGCCGTCGTCGGCGACGACGAACGCGACGGCGACGTCGTCGTAGAGATGGAAGCGCGCCCGCGGAGGCGTCGGACCGTCGATGCGGTTGGCGGGGGCAGTGTCTGCTGCCCGAGGTGCCCACACGCCGTGAATGACGGTGAGCTCGGTGTCGGACGCCACGGCATCGGTCGGCTCGCTGCTCAGGTTGGTTGACCGCAGCACACCAAAGTGTTGCTCGTCGCCGAACAGCAGCCGATCGTCGCCGACGAATGATGCCACGATCGATGTGGCGCTGGCATCGACCGGACCGGAGACCGGTGCACCGAACGCGGGCGTGACATCGGCGCTCGTCAGGTCGGTGGCGAGCTGAGCGGTCAGCGCGCGGCGTGCCGGCGCGTCGATGCCGAGGTTGTCGAACCCGTCTCCGCAGTAGTCGCGGACACTGTCGGCCATCGATACCGACCCCACCGCTCCGCCGCCGATCGGCGACAGCGCGCAGCGCACGCTGACGAGTCGGTCGTCCGGCGTCGTCAGTGTGACGCTCGACGTGGACTCGAAGTAGCTCCCCTGCTCGTCGTCGAGCGTAGGAACGTCAGCGGTGGGCTTGAGTTCGTAACCCGGTTCGAGGACGACGGTGACGTCGAGCATCTGGCGGGTGCCATTGCGGAACGCCTTGAAGCCGACGACTTCGGGCGACGCCTGGGTCAGGGCGATCTGGTCGAAGCCGTCGGGCAGCAGCGGCCGGATCGTGGTGTACCACTCCGGAGGTGTCGCCGGCGCGGCGTCGGCGGTGCCCTGGGAATCGGGCTGGGAATCGGGCTGGGTGGCTGGGGCTGGTGCGTCGACTCGCGATGTGCCGAACGCCCAGATCCCACCAACACCGAGCGCCACGACGGCAGCCGCGGCGGCGCTCACCCGCCAGCGCCGCGTGTCGCGTTCGCGCCGTCGTGGCCGTGGCGCGAGCGTGATCAGCTCCGCCTCGAAGTCGTGCTCGAAACCAGCGTCGGAACCAGCGTCGGAACCAGCGTCCAGGTCGCGGTCGTGGTCGCGCTCGAAGTTGCCGCGCTCGAAGTTTCCGTCGAGCCCGAAGTCACCGTCGCCGTCTGCGTAGCCGCCACGGTCGCCATCGAGGTTGTTGGCACGGTCGGCCGGGATCAGTTCGACCGCGACCGCGGTGTCGGCGTCGTCATGTCGATCCAGCTCGGTCGGCCGATCGAGGAGCCCGATGGCGCTCGCCGTACCACCGAACAGCTGGGCGCGCATCGCGTCCACTTGTGCAGGTGCGAGCGGGCGCACGCTGGGGCGGAGCGACTCGAAGACATCGATCTCGTTCATGCGGACGCTCCGTTCGTGCGTGACTCTCCGTGCACGGAGGTCTCTCGGTGCATGTAGGTCTCTCGGTTCATGCGGGGCTCTCGGTTCATGCCGGCTCTCCGTGCTCGTGGCGCAGCTGGGTGCGGATCCGGTTGAGGCGGGAACGGACGGTGCCAGCGGGGATCCCGAGTGCTCGGGCGGCGTCGGCACTCGACAGGCGTTCCCAGACGACGAGCACAAGCAGTTCGCGATCGTCGACGTCGAGGGCGCCGATCGCGGTGATGACCTGATCGATCTCGCGTTCGGCGTCGACGCGGGCATCGACCGCGAGCAGGGGATCACCGGCCACGACCTCCGTGCCGGCCGATCGGGCCCGTGCTCGGAGCCGACGTTCCTCGGTGCGCCAGTGCCGACGCAGCAGGTTCGAGGCGATGCCGTACAGCCAGGCACGCTCGTGTCCGCGCCGTGCGTCGAACTCGTCGAACCGCTCGAGCGCGATCTTGAACGTCTCAGCGGTCACGTCCCACGCCTCGTGTTCGCCGATCCGGCGGGCCACGTACCGGTGAATCGTGGTCAGATGGTCGTCGAACCATCCCGCCACGACGGACGCGGCGGCGTGCCGGTCGACAGCAGGCGCGGCGTCGGACATCACACCTACTGTTGCCCGCTCAGCAGACCCTGTTCATTCGCGGACCGGTTCACTCGCCTCCCAACCGAACTCGTGAACAAATGCTGGCGCAGAAGCGCAATCTGTTCACGAATTGCCCAGACTCGCTACCCTCCCACCCCTTGACCCCCGAGGTGCCACGATGACGACCACGTTCGACGCTGCGACCGCCCTCACCCGACGTGAGCCCGGTCGCTACCAACTCGACTTCGCGCCCGAGTACGCGATCATGGGCTCCAAGCCCAATGGCGGCTACATGCTCGCCTGCCTCGGCCGGGCGGCGCTCGCTGCGGCACGGGAAGCCGGCGCTCCACACGAGCACGTGATCTCGTCGTCGGCACAGTTCCTGTCGTCGCCCGACATCGGTCCCGCCGAGATCGACGTCACGGTCGATCGGGTGGGCAAGACCGCCAGCCAGGTGACCGCCACGATCCGTGCTGCGGGTAGCGCCGCCGTCAGCGTGCAGGCGCAGTTCCTGCTCGGCACGTTGCACGAGGGAAGCGACCCGTACTGGGGAGCGATCCCGCCCGTGGCGCTCGCAGCCATCGATGACTGCGAGCCGTCGCCTGCGGCGGGTGAGCGCGGGAACTCCCTCCTCTTCGACCCGGATACGTCGTTCACGATGACGCCCGACGGACCCATCGTCGGTGGCGGTGGCGAGTACCGGGCGTGGCTGCGCGACGACGACGCCGATCGCTTCGACACCGTCGGCCTGCTCTACGCCGCCGACGTGTTGCCGCCGGCAACGTTCGGTGTCGTCCTCACCGGCTGGGTGCCCACGCTGTCGATCACCGTGTACAACCGGGCGATCCCGGCGCCCGGCCCGCTGCGGCTGCGGTTCCGCGTGCAGGTGATCCACGACGGCTACGCCGATGAGGTGTGCGAGGCGTGGGACAGCTCGGATCGACTCGTGATGCAGTCGACGCAGCTGACCGCACTCCGCCTGCCACCTCCCACGCCCGCGGACGCCTGACCAGTGAGCCTCCCAAGCAACGGTTGGGGACGGGCCCCAGCCGTTGCTTCTTTTCCACAGACCCGCACCAGCCCCACCCACCCAGCCACGCCCACGGAGATGAGCACATGAGAATCGGAATCGTCATCGGATCGATCAGGGACGGGCGCAAGGGAGAAGGTGTCGGCCGCTGGGTCGAGGCAGCCGCGCACGGGCGTGACGACGCGGAGTACGAGCTGATCGATCTGAAGCAGTTCGACGTGCCGCTCCTCACGTCCGCGACGAACCCTGCGGCGGCCGGTCGCCAGTACGAGTCAGAGCACGTCCAGCGCTGGAGCGCGGCGATCGATGCGTGTGACGCCTTCGTGTTCGTGACCCCGGAGTACAACCACGGTGTGCCAGGGGCGCTGAAGAACGCCGTCGACTCGCTCGGTCCGGAGTGGACCGGCAAGCCGGTGGCCTTCGTCTCGTACGGCTCGGCCGGTGGGGTCCGCGCTGTCGAGCAGTGGCGTCAGATCGTCGCGAACTTCCAGATGGTGGACGTCCGCGCGCAGGTGACGTTGTCGCTCTTCACCGACTTCGACCGCGAGGGCGCCGTGACATCGGCGGATCGGCAGGCGTCCGACCTCGCCGCGCTGCTCGACGCCCTCGTCGCCGAGACCCACCTCCGCGTCCAGCGGTCCGCCTGACACTCGAAATCGCCGGGCGCAGTAACACCGGGGACGGGCCCCGCTGTTACTCCACTCGATCTCTATTGCCGGCGCGCTCGGAGCACGACGTCGCGAACGTGGTGGCCGCCCGACGCTGCGCCCGGTGGCCGGTCACGGCGTTCGTGGATCTCGATCTCCCAGCCGGGTGACGATGTGAGCTCGTCGACGAAGTCATCGACACGGACGTAGGCGTCGGGATCGAACGCCATCACCCGACCCTCGCTGGTCGCATCGTTGCCCGCCTGGACCCCATCGAGGTCGTGGCCGACGACGAGCAGTGTGCCGCCGGGAGCGACGGCGGCGAGCAGGTTGTGCACGCCGCGGCGGTCTGGCGTGCGAGGAATCGAGGCGTAGAACGCCGACACGAGGTCGAACGTCTCGCCGCCGTACGCGGCCGACGTGTTGGCGTCGGCGTGCAGCGTCCCGACGTCGAGCCCTCGCTCGGTGGCCGCTGCCGCAACCCGCCCGAGTCCGCGCGGGGAGATGTCGCTGGCGGTCACGGCCCAGCCTTGCTCGGCGAGCCACACGGCATCGCCGCCCTCACCCGCACCGACGTCGAGTGCTCGCCCCGCAGGAAGGTCGTTGACTTCGTGGACGAGCGTGCCGTTCGGATTGCCGCTCCACAGCCGGTCGCCGCTGTAGCGGTGATCCCAGTCGGCCTCGTTCGCCGACGGCCGGCCGGCGAGCGAGACGTCCTCGTCGGCGAGGCTGAAGCTGACCATCGCGCCGACCCAGCTGCCATTGGCCGCCGCGTGGAGCACCTGCTGGCTCGGGTCGGTGACGTTGCCGGCCGCGAACACACCCGGCACGGTCGTCTCGCCGGTCGGGTTTGTCGGGATGTGGTCGCCGAGGCCGCTCTGGTGCGGGACCGGTTCCAGCCCGAGCGCGGCAAGTGGCTCGGCGCGCACACGGAACTGCGGCCCGACCACGACCGCGTCGGCGTCGAGCCGCGAGCCGTCGCGCAGCTCGACCCCAGCCACGCGCCCATCGTCGCCCGTGACCACGCAGCTCACTTCGCCGTTCGCAACATGGACACCGGCGGCACGCAGGCGGTCGAGGCTTGTCACGTCGATGTCCACACCGGCTTGAAGGACGATGCTGAGCCGGTCGGTCAGCCGGCGAAACAGGGGAGCGGGGTGCAGTCCCATCGGGTGGGTGATGATCTGCACGATCCGCTGGTCGCGGACCTCGTAGCCGTGGCAGAACGGGCAGTGGATCACGTCGCGGCCCCAGTGCTCGGCGATCCCGTCGATGGCTGGCAGCTCATCGACGAGGCCGCTCGCGGCGATGACCCGTCGGGCGACGATCGTGTTCCCCGACTCCATCTCGACGCGGAACTGCTGTGCCGCGGCGCTGTCATCGCGGCGGACCGTGACGACGCGCCCGGCGAGCACCTCGACGCCGTAGCTGCGGACCTCCTCGCGCCCGATGGTCGAGAACTCCGACGGCGCCATCCCTTCGTGGCCGAGGTACCCGTGCATGTGCGCCGCGGGCGCGTTGCGTGGCTCTCCGGCGTCGACGACGATGACCGAGCGTCGCTGGCGCGCGAGTTGCAGCGCCGCCGCCAGCCCCGCAGCCGAGCCGCCGATCACGGCGACGTCGCAATAGCGCTCGACCGTGCGCTGACGCCCGTGGCTGTGGTCGTGCCCGTGGCCGTGATGGTGTTCGTGCGCGTCGCCGTGCCCGTCGTCGTGCCCGTCGTCGTGCCCGTCGTCGTGATGGTGATCGTGTTCGAGGTGTTCGCCGTGGTTTGGATCG
>CAZQCP010000026.1:24307-27703 GCA_964592115.1 uncultured Ilumatobacteraceae bacterium | reverse complement strand
TGCTGGCCGACGCTCTCGAAGTGCAACAGCCCGAGTGTCAGCGGGAACGTGATCAACGCGGCGAGGATGCATCCCCAGAACACGAGTTGGTGGGCGACCCAGCGGGCGGTCGAGCGGTGGCGGATGAAGTTCTGGGCGACGATCTTGTCGGCGACGAGCCACGGCAGGGCACCGGCGTTCTTGGCGGGCCGCCGGCGGAACGCTTGCCGACCGCGACGGTGGAGCATCGCCGTCGGCGGCCGTCTGACCCACACCGTGTAGCGATAGGCGACACCGAAGACGAGGAAGACGATGCCGAACAGGTAGCCGATGAGTGCGGCGTCGAACCACACGAGACCGTCGGAGCCGACGAACGTGATGGCGACGACGATCGCGACCCCGACGAGCCCCCAGATCACCCCCCGGCGATCGAGGGCGGCGGAACCGGCGATGCTCCCTGCCACACCGCCGACCCTAGTCAAGCAACGGTTGGGGACGGGTCCCAGCCGTTGCTTCTTGTCCACAACCCGGCCCGCAGCGCGGCGACGGCCCGAGCGACAGACACGTCCCGCCTGGTTCGATACTTCGCCGCGTACCTCGTCAGCTATACGCCGACGAGCGGGGCGAGCGTCTCGCCGAGGAGCTGGACGCGTCCTTCGACGTGGCCGTTCGCCGGCATGTTCACCGTGAAGCCGTCGATCCCCGGTCGCAGGCGCTCGGCGAACCCCTCGGCGACCGTGTCGGGGTCACCCCAGATGAACGGCGCCAACCGGCGGTCGCGTTCGCTGTCGTCCATCGACGCGAGGTCGTGGCCACGCTCACCGAGGTACGCCGTCAGATCGGCGAGTGCCTCGTCGCGGGTCGGCGCGATGCACGCCGTCGCCTGCCACGACACGACGATCTGAGAGCGATCCCGGCCGAGCGCCTCGCAGTGTCCGGCGAGTGCGTCGAGCTTGCGTTCGATGTCGGTGACCGGCGCGATGATGTTGGCCAGATCGGCGTACTGCGCGGCCATCCGTAACGTCTTGCGCTCGCCGCCACCGCCGATCATCACCGGCACCCGCGAGATTGGCAGCGGCTCGTTGATCGCCTCGCGCACGGTGTAGCGCTCGCCGTCCAGCGTCGGACGCGCGCCGCGCAGCATCGGGATCACGATCTGCAGCGACTCCTCCAGTTTCTCGAACCGATCGGTGAACGTCTGGAACTCGATCCCGAACGAGTCGTGCTCGAGCTCGAACCAGCCGGCGCCGATCCCGAGCTGGGCCCGGCCGCCCGACACGATGTCGAGCGTCGTCACCGTCTTGGCCAGCACGGCGGGATGGCGGTACGTGTTGCCGGTCACGAGCGCGCTCAGCCGCACGCTTGATGTCTCGCGGGCGAGCGCCGACAACAACGAGTAGCACTCGAGCATGTACGCGTCGGGTGCGCCGAGCATGGGTAGTTGGTAGAAGTGGTCCATCACCAGGACCGTGTCGAAACCGGACGTGTCGGCCTCGCGGGCCTGGCGTGCGACGGCGTCGAACAGGTCGGCCGGGCCGACGCCTGGATAGGTGAAGTTCGGGATCTGGTAGCCGAGGCGGGTCATGGCGGGAGTGGAGCATCCGGCAGGTGGCCGTGTCAACGGGTTGCCTCGTGACGCCTGTGGAAAAGTCGCAACGGCCGGGACCCCGTCCCCAAGCGATACGACCCGTCCCCGACCGTTGCCTACGACAGCCACCCGGCTGGGCGCACCGTCGTACACTGGCCACGTCATGAGTCAGGGATGGGAGGAGCGACAGCGTCGCACGCGCGCCGAGATCCTGCAGGCCGTCGGTGAGATGATCGCCGCCAACGGCGTCGAGGGGCTCACGATGCGCAAGCTCGCCGACCGGGCCAACGTCGCCGTCGCCACGCTGTACAACCAGTTCGATGATCGAGGCGGCGTGATTGCCGCGTTCGTCAGCAACGGGCTCGACGAGCTCGAGATCGAGCTCGACGAGCAGCCCGCCGAGCAGCCGATCGCCGCGACCCGGGCGCTGTTCGGCGGGCTCGACACGACGGTGTCGTCGGACGACTCGGTCTGGCGTCCCGTGCTGGCGACCCTCCGATCGACGCCGACGTCGGACCGCATGGGGCAGGTCGGGGAGCGGATCATCGCCTCGATCGAGGCCGACCTCGCGAAAGCACGGGCCGAGGGGATGTTCGTCGCCCACATCGACACCGACCGCGTCGCCCGCCACCTGTTCATCCAGAAGATGCGTGGGCTCGAGCGGTGGGCGTACGGGATGATCGACTGGGAGACGTACGAGGCCAGCACGTGGCTCGGCACCGAGCTCATCTTGGCGGCCGTGCTCGCCGAACCACACCGGACCGATGCACTGCGCCGTGCCGGCGTCATCGCCTGATCGGTGACGTGATCGCGTTGCGTGTCGTTGCTTCTGACAGCCATCGCCTGCACTCGCCGAACGCCGAGATCGAGGCGTCGGGCCTGCAGCCACCGTTCGAGCACCCAGGTCGCGCGGACGCGATCCACGACACGCTCGCCGCGGACCCCCGATTCGTGCTCGTCGCGCCCGACGAGCACGGGGTCGCTCCGATCGAAGCCGTCCACGAGGCCGGCCTCGTCGCCTTCCTCGAACGAGCCTGGCGTGACTACCAGGTGCGGCACCCCGGGACGCACGACGTCGTGCCCGACTTCTTCTCGATGGCTCGGCTGCGCGATGGGATGGGAGGCTTCCCCGACGGCACCCCCGTCGAGCACCAGCTCGGGCGGTGGTGCTTCGAGACGACCACACCGCTGACCGAAGGCACGTACGCGGCTGCCCGCGGCGCAGTCGACGTCGCGCTCACCGCCGCGGGGATCGTGCTCGCCGGCGAACGGCGCGCGTACGGATTGTGCCGGCCGCCCGGCCACCACGCGCCGACGGCGATGTACGGCGGTTACTGCTTCTTCAACAACGCGGCGATCGTGGCTCACGAGGTCGCGACGCGCACGGGGTCGAAGGTGACCGTGCTCGACGTCGACTACCACCACGGCAACGGCACTCAGCAGATCTTCTACGGTCGCGACGACGTGCAGTACGTGTCGTTGCACGGCGACCCTGCCAGGGCGTACCCGTACATCTCGGGCTTCGCCGACGAGACGGGCGCGGGGCGCGGTACCGGCGCCAACCTCAACGTGCCGCTCGCGGCGGGCACCGACGACGATGGCTACGCCGACGCGCTGGCGGGTGCGTTGGAGGCGATCGCCGCGTTCGGGCCTGGTCTGGTCGTCGTGTCGCTCGGTGTCGACACGTTCCACAACGACCCGATCTCCGATCTCGCCGTGACCGGCGATGGGTTCCGACGGCAGGGCGAGCTGATCGCCCAGCTCGACCTCCCGACGGTCGTGCTCCAAGAGGGCGGCTACGACGTGGCGGCGATCGGCGACAACGTCGC